>JAKAOH010000271.1 GCA_021812285.1 Acidobacteriota bacterium
TCCGCCAGCGTCTGGCCCTCGACCAGTTCCATCGCCAGCGCATGCACGCTACCCGAATCCTCAAATCCATAAATTGCGGCGATATTCGGATGATTCAGCGAAGCCAGAACCTTCGCTTCCCGCTCGAACCGTCCCATGCGTTCGGGGTTGCTCGCAAACTCTTCGGGCAACACTTTCAGCGCGACTTCCCGCCCCAGCTTCGTATCGCGCGCCCGATAGACTTCACCCATTCCGCCCGCCCCAAGCGCGCCGACGACTTCATACGGTCCGAGTCTTGCGCCAGCCTCGATCATCATTGTTTGCTCTTCAGTAGCGACGGCCAGTTGACGACCAAAGTCAACGGCCTATTGCCTTTCTGCGCCGGTTGGCTGACCACGACAAATCTCTTCCCGTCCGCACTGACGTCGTATGACCAACCGTGAACAACGATGGATCCAGAGCCGGTCTGGAACAGCGGCGTAGCCTTGCCGATAGCGAGGCTCGCGCCCCGTTCGGAGATCTTCACGGACATGACTCCCTTGTCTGGTGCCAGGTAGAACAGCTCGTCCCCGTCCTTGCGCCAGAGCGGAGAATTTCCGCCATCAGTCGAAACCCGCCACTTGCCGCGCCCGCGAGGAAACGGGACCACGTAAATCTCCTCCCGTCCCGATTCGCCGGAGACGTACGCCAGCCATTTGCCATCTGGGGAGAGCGCAGGCAGGCCCGCATTAAATTCCGGGTTCTGGACCACCGGGAAGGCCTTCCGATCGCCAAAGAGCGGCTTCGCCCAAATCCCCAGATGCGAGGCGACTTGCATGGCCCGGCGCCCGTAAACGAGGTACCGGCCGTCAGAGGACAATTCGGGAGAAAATTCCATCCCGTCGTCAACGACCAGTGGCAACGTCTTTCCCGTACCATCTGCCGCTTTCTCGTAAAGATGAGACACTCCACTTCGGTCCGATGCGAAAGCAATCATCGTTCCGTCGGGCGACCAGGCGGGTTCATCGTCGGCGGACGCGGAAAACGTGAGGCGAGTCCCAACTCCTCGCGCAAGGTCGTAGACCCAGATGTTGTGGCCGCCCGTGTCTCCGGCATTGATCTGTTCAACCGCCAGTTTGCGGCCGTCGGGGGAAATCCTCGGACCGGAATAGCCCCCGGGCGCACCCGTTTCGCCAATCTGTTTTCCGCTCCGATCGAACCATAGAAGCTTTGCGCTCTCACCGTGGCTGTTTCCGGCCAGATACGCCAGGATGACATTCCTAGAAGCGCTGAAGAGTCCGAGCATGATGGGCAAATTGACCTGAACATGCCCGACCAGCGGCATCACCGGCCCGGCCAGCCGCAGCGTTGTGGCATTGAACCGCTGCGCCACCAGCGCACCCTGGCGGATGTAGAGCAGGTATCCAGGTGGCACGTAGACCGCGTTCGATTTGCCCCGGAGCAGGAATTTTGCCGCGCCGCCTTCGAGCGACCCGACAAACGTGCCCCTTCCATCGGTCTGCGCCGAATAGCTGAAACCGTAGTAGAGGAAATGCTTCCCGTCGGGAAGGAACTGCGGCCAACGTTCGCTCGCTTGGCCTTTGGCGCGATCCAATTCGGTCACGGGCTTCGGCGTTCCACCCGAAGCAGGCACGCGGAAAATCGGGCTGGTGGGGCTCGGCGCAAATAGAATCGTACCATCCAGGCCCCAGGATCCCCCTCTGCCCCCAGGGGGGGCGGCGGCGATGACGAGCGGTGGGCCGCCGGAGGCGCTTATGCGGTCCAATTGGCCGTGCGCAAAAAATGCTATCGAGTTGCTGTCGGGTGACCAAAAAGGAAATTCCGCATCGTCGGTTCCGGTGAGCGGCTGAGCCGTCGGCGAGCCCAGCGGCCGCACCCACAGTTGCCGGTGACCGTCGGCGCCAACAGCGGCGAAGGCCAGCTCCCGGCCATTGGGGGAAATGACCGCCGGCTGAGCATAACCACCAGACAGCGCAAATCTCTCGCCTTCGGGAGGCGGAATCTGAGCGACGATTCGCCGCGTGGCCGAGGGGGCGCGGCCAAGCTGGTTCCAGGCAAGCACCGCTGCCAAAATTGCAAACAGGATTGCCACGCCCCAGGGCCCGAACCGTCGCCACGCCGCTCGCTGAGCGAGCGCCGCGTTGGGCGGTGCCATGGCCGAGCCGGATTCCTCAACACTCGCGTTGGTTTGTGCCTCCTCCAAAACGATCCGCGCTTCCCCGATGGCTTGCAGGCGCTGTTTCGGGTCTTTTTGCAAGCAGCGTTCTATCAGTCGGCGCACCGAGGACGGCGTGCTGGGTGCCAGTGATGACCAATCGGGTTCAGCCCGCACGACCGCAGCGAGAATGTCGGTGATCGTTTCTCCTTCGAATGGCTTCTTGCCGGTGAGCATTTCATACAGCACGCAGCCAAAAGCCCAAATATCGGCGCGCCGATCGACCGCTTTGCCCTTCGCCTGCTCGGGCGCCATATAGGACGCCGTGCCGAGGATGATGCCCGCCTGCGTGGCGAGCCGGCTCATCGTGGGAGAACTCGAAGGGTCCTGCGCCGCCACGTCACCTTCGAGCGCTTTCGCCAAACCGAAATCGAGAATCTTCACCACGCCGTCGGGCGTGATTTTCACGTTCGCGGGTTTCAAATCCCGATGAACGATTCCGCGTTCGTGCGCGTATTCCAGTCCTTCAGCGATTTGTTTCGCTATCGGCAGCGCTTCGTCGAAGGGCAGCGCCTTTCGTGGCGCGGGCACTCCTGCCCGCGCGCTTTGGCCCGTCCCTGGGGTGCCCGGACTGCTGCTTCCGCTGCCACTCGAAATTCTCGAAC
>JAKAOH010000096.1 GCA_021812285.1 Acidobacteriota bacterium
GGCGATGAACGGGCGCTCGAGCGTGATCCAGAAAGACGTGGTGTGCATCTCGTTTTCCGGAAGTTCCAGCTCGCCCGCGCCGACGTTCTCGTTCGTGAAAAATTTGATTTTCTTGAATCCCACCACCTGCGAGCGCACCAGCACGTCGCCGTCCGCGGCGGCTGCGGGCTCGCTGCCCATGGGCTTCCGCGCCGCCTGTTCCAGAATGCGCACCTGCGTGTAGCGAATCGCGTCGGTGTAGTAATCGGTGCGCACTTCGTGCACGTAGGCTTTCCGGTCGTCGAAATCCAGCCGCTCGACGGCGTAAAACGTGCCGTCGTGCAGGTAAATCGCCTTGGGATGCACCGTCGCGAGCGCGCTCGTGAAATCCACTTCGCCGATCGCTTCCGGCCCGCCGCGGGTTGTATCCAGAATCACGAAATTATCCGAAGTGACGGCGCGCAGGCTGATCGCGTCGGCGGGATACGCTTCGTCGGTCCAGTGCCACGCCTCGCCGGTGCGGTGCAAAAATCCCGCCGTTTCGAGCGTCTGCGCCGGCTCGTCCACTTCGATCCCGCCGAATCGTTCGCCCGCCCGGAGCGGCAATTCGAACGCGGCGCATTTCAGATGGTTCAGGAAGATTTCCGGATTGTCCGGCTCGATGAAGGCCCGTTCCGGCGATTGCTCCAGAAAATATTCTGGATGCGTCACGATGTACTGATCCAGCGGCGCCGACGACGCCACCAGCACCGCGCACGCGTGTCCGCCGCGGCGGCCCGCGCGGCCCGCGCGCTGCCACGTGGATGCGATCGTGCCCGGATAGCCGGCCATCACCACCGCGTCCAGCGAGCCGATATCCACGCCCAGCTCCAGTGCATTCGTCGCCGCCACGCCGCGAATCCGGCCGTCGCGTAGTCCACGCTCGATTTCCCTGCGTTCGCCCGGCAAATAGCCGCCGCGATAGCCGCGTATCACAGGCTCGCCGCCGGGCGGCGCGGGATTGGCTTCGAGCAGGTAGGTGAGCAGCAGTTCGGTGTTCAGCCGCGAATTGGCGAAAACGAGCGTTTGCAAGCCGCGCGCCAGGAATTCCTGCGCCACGCGCCGGCTTTCATTGATGTAGCTGCGCCGAATGCCCAGCCGGCGATTCACCACTGGCGGATTGTAAAAAACGAACGTCTTTCGCGGCGCCGGCGCACCGTTTTCCGCCGCCAGCGTGAATGGCCGCTCCGCCAGCCGCTCGGCCAGGTCGCCGGGATTGGCGATCGTCGCCGAAGAGCACAAAAATTGCGGATCGGAGCCGTAGAACCGCGCGATTCGCCGCAGCCGACGCAGCACGTTCGCCACGTGACTGCCGTAGACGCCGCGGCAGGTGTGCAGTTCGTCGATCACGACGAACCGCAGATTTTCGAACAGCCGCATCCAGCGCGTGTGGTGCGGCAGAATGCCCGCGTGGAGCATGTCCGGATTCGAAAGCACCACGTGCCCGCGTTCGCGAATCGCGCGCCGCGCGTCGGCGGGCGTATCACCGTCGTAGGTGAACACGCCAAAAGCGTCGCCCAGGCGTTCCTCCAGGTCGTGCAGTTCCGCCAGTTGGTCCTGTGCCAGCGCCTTCGTCGGAAACAGGTACAGCGCTCGCGCATCCGGATTTTCCAGAATCGCGTTAAGCACCGGCAGGTTGTAACAGAGCGTTTTGCCCGAAGCCGTCGGCGTCACCACCACCACGTTCGCACCCGCTTTCGCCGCCTGGGCCGTAGCCGCCTGATGGCTGTAGAGCCGGTCGATGCCTTTCGAGCGATACGCCGCCGCGAGTTCCGGCCGCACCCATTCCGGCATTTCCTCGAAAACGGCCGGCCGTTCCGGCGTTTCGTGGATGGCGGTGATGACGTCGGAAGCGGGATCGGCGCTGGCCCGCGCCGGCTGGCGGCGAACCACGGCGTCCACGGCGGCATCGAGCGAGGCGAGTGTATCGGTTCCAGAGCGGCGAACGGGCAGGGATGCCACGGCAACTCCTTCGCTTTTTATTCACTTGAGCCTACCATCCGGTACGGGTGGCCGCAACGCCTTTTTCGGCCCATGTTCGCCCGCTACGAGTGCGGAGACGGCGCATGGAAACTTCGTGGCGGGAACCGGCGGCACTACAATGGGGTGCTGTTTGCGGCGCGAATGGCGCCGCGCGAAGCGACGCGATGAAACTTGACGAGCGCCATCAGCGGCGCCTCGAAGCGACCGTGCAGTTGCTCGAGGAATCCATTGCGCGTTCCCGGCGTTGGCTCGCCGCCATGGACGCGGGCATCGTGCGCGTGGTGCGCGGCTCGCTCCCCGACGAATCGCGGGAACGGTTGCTGCGCGAAGTGGATCGGTTTCACGCCGCTCTTCACGAATTCGCGTCGAAATTCGAGCTCGAACCGCGCGCCGTCGAGTTGGCGCAACTGCTTACGGCCGAGGTTTCAACCGCGTGGGTCATGCTCGAAAATTGCCGGCCCAAGCGGATGAAGGGCTACGGCGTGGCGTTCGCGCCAGAAACGGCCGTCGCGCTCAACGCCGAGGTGGACCGCTTGCTCGAAAGGGTCGAATCGCTGCGCCGCGAAATCGAGCGCCTGAACGGCGAATAGCGACGGTCGCGCGAAGGACCCGGCTGCCGGGTCTCGCGCCGATGGTAGACTGAAAGGGACAAAATCGGCCGGCGCAATCGGCCGCGCGGCGGGAAACCCGGACCGTGCGAATCGCAGCCGCCGCAGAGGGTACGATGCCCCAGACGTTTCTGGTTTTCGATTTCGGCTCGAGCGAGGAAGCCGCGCAGCAGGCGCGGCACCGCATCGAGGCCTGGCGCCAGGCGTTTCGCCTGGGCGACCGCGTCCAATTCAAATTCGAGCGGATCGAAGCCGAAAAGTCCGTCGAAGCCGAGCCCGAAGCCAAATCCCCTGGGAAAAAAGGCAAAAAGGCAAAGGAAGCCGACTCCGCGCCCGCAGCCGCCGCGCCCGACCGCCTGCGGCTACTCGTCCGGCTCGAATTTTCCGATCACGAAAAGCTCACCCACCAGCGCTGGCTCGATCGCATTCCCGCCGAACCGCCATTTCAGTCGGCTGAAAAGCGGATCGTGCGCCGGGGAGAACCGGGATTCGACGAAACGGTCAAACGTTTCGACGAATTGGATTAGCCGCGCGCGGTTTCTAAAATTCCACCTTCACGAATCTCACCGGCTGCGAGCTCGCGTTCTGAATCTTGTGCGGTCCCGGCGACAGCCAATGAAACCGCCCTTCGGGCAGCCGCACATGAATCGTGGCGGGCTCGTGATGCGATTCGTCCAGGATGTCGAACGGCGTCACGGCCACCAGGAAACGGTTGGACAGGTTGCTGTTGATGTCGTACACCGCGCCGGGTTCCAGCGTCACTCCGGCCAGTTGCAGATGGCCGATTCGCAGCGACCAATTTGCCGGCAACGGCGGCGCGTTCGAGCAGCCGCAAATCGAATCGGTGTCAAGGCCCTGACAAGAGCAGCCTCCTCGCGTCAGAGTTGGATCCAGGAACTCGATGCTCAAGTTGTGGAATGGCTGGGAGCCGTCAGCCGTCACTGTGTGCGAAAAGCCGCCTTGCGCGAACCGCACCGTTCCCGGCGGCAGCTTCAGCTGCTGGGTCGGCTGGCCGGGGCTGTTGACAGTGATTTTCGACTTGCCGAACGTGATGAAAATGTAGGCGTTGTCGTGTTGATGCGGCGCGGTGCTCTGGCCGGGCGGCAAAAACACCTCGTAAATCCTCACGTCCTGCGTTTCGTACATCAGTTTGTGGTGCGGCTCCTGGCTGAGGGAGTCAGCCGGTCCGCTTTGCGCGTTCTGCTTGGGCGGCACGGCTTGACCTCCGGCGCTCAAGAAAAGACAGGCGAAACAGAAAAGAGCGATCGGTCTCATCGGCTGAATTATAGCGCGCGGAATCCGTTGCGAGAGCCGCGCGTCATCGGCAAGCGGAAAGGCCGTAAACTCTGCTAAAATCCCACGTCGCCCTCTCCGCGCCCGGTCGTCAGAAGGCGCGGCGGGAGCGCTGCGAAGGCCGGCGAGGAAACGCAGGTCCCCGTCGCCTCGGCGAGATTTACCCGAACTTTGGATGGAACATCTTCCTCCCTGGCTGCGCGCGCTGATCGGCCCTCTGGGCGGGCTGAGCCTTTTCGTCGTCGGCTTTCTCGATTCCTCGGTCCTTCCGCTGCCGATCATCAACGATCTGCTTCTGATCCGCTTCACGATTCATTCGCCGCGCCTGATGCCGTATTACGTGCTGATGGCGACACTCGGTTCGCTCGCCGGCTGTTTCTGGCTCTATTTCCTCGCGAAAAAGGGCGGGGAAGCGATGTTTCGCCGCAGCGCCGGCGGCCGCGCGGAGAAAATTCACGGCTGGGTGCAGCGGAATAAATTCCTCAGCGTGGCCATTCCGGCGATTCTGCCGCCGCCCTTGCCGTTCAAGCCGTTCGTGCTCGCCGCCGGCGTCTTTCAGATTCCAATGGATTCCTTCGCGATAGCGCTCATCGTCGGCCGCGGACTCCGCTATTCGATCGAGGGTTTTCTGGCGATGCGCTACGGCGAGCAGGCCACGCGCTACCTCGTGCAAAACAAGCTGGAATTCACCCTCATCATCGTCATGACCTTGGCCTTGACCTACGCCAGCTGGCGCTGGCTCTTCGGCCCTAAAGCGAGACGCCGGCAGGATTCGTAGGCCGAATCCAAGAATCGCCGCCCGGTTGAAGCCTTCCTTCCGCGCTCGTTCTAACTCGGTACGCCGAATTGCCAGTGGACGCGTTCGACGTGATTGAGCTTGTCGAGATCCACTGTGACGGTGGGATTCAGCCAGAAGGCCCCGGCGTGGCCGTAGCGAAGATCATGGAAGAACACCTCATGCGCTCCTTTGCCGAGCGAAGTGACCTCGGCCATAGGGAACCGGGCGAAATTCAGCCACGTCGCGACGCCCGGCGCTTTTTCCGCCGCCGTGAGCGCCGGCGATTTCTTCGGCTTGTAGTGCGTGAGCGCCATGCTGGGATCGAAATAGGCCCGCGGCCCCAGGTCCAGCGAAACCACGTCAATCGAGTCGTAGGTATCCACCAGTCCGCGCCACTCGAAGGGCGACATCCCGCTCGGAAACGCTTCCACTCCGAGCGGTTCCTGTCCGTGATACGTATTCGAATAAAGTTCCACCATCGCTTCCGAATGCAGCCGCACCCGCCAGCCGCAATAGCCCGCAACCAGCAGCAGCGCCACGATTCCCGAGACCGATACGCCGGCCTTTTTCCCGCCTCCCATTTCTTCGTTCACCACCGCGAGCAGCCACGGCACGCCCAGCACCAGCAGCAGGATCAGCAGCAGCCACGGATCGAGTTGCGGCCAGTAATTTCCTGTGTACCATTTCTGGCTGAACGGCCAGAACAGCTTTTCGCCGTAGTTATCCCCGAAATCGAGCAGCAGGTGCCCGGCCACGCCGCACGAAGAAGCAACCAGGAGCCCCCAAAACCGCGCCGGTTCCGGCTCCTGCTTGCGCCCGATGAGCCACAGCACCCACGCCACCAACAACGCGATCGCCGCGCCACCGACGATTGAATGCGTCACCGTACGGTGCAGCAGCAGATACGCGCGTGGTCCGGCAACCACGCTCAGAAAATCCACATCGGGCGCGATCCCGGCCACCAGAACTGCCGTTGTCGCCAGCGGCGTCAGCCGCCGCAATCCCGCGCGGGCCATCGTCGCCGAAACCGCCAGTTGGGTGATTGGTTCCACCGTGTGCTTTCGTCCCAGCCTCTAATGGACGTTCCCGGACGTGCTCGCCGTTTCGTTTTCCGGCACCACCAGTGTCAGTGCGTCGGGCACCACACGGAATTCCATCGGCAAGGTTCCGGCCGGCTCGCCATCCAGCTCGACGTAGATCGTATGCCCGGCTGCGCCTTGGCAGAGCACACGCTGCGTCTTCACGAAGTGAACGTCGCCCTGCCGCCGCAGCCGCGCGAGCCACACCGCCATCATGTGCGCCGGATAGCGGAACCGATTGGTCGTTGTGAAAACCGCGGTTTCAAACCGGTCGCTGAAAAGGTCGGCTCCCGGCGTCAGTTGAAACGGCCCGCCGTAATGTTTCGTGCGTCCGATGATCACCTGCGGCGCCTGGAAGCTCTGCCCATCGGCGGCGATTTCGAACGGAATCAGCCGATAGGAAAAGAAGTGGCTGAGTCCGGCCATCCAATAGGCCAATGTGCCCGTAGCCCGTTTCAGCCGCGAATTCACCCGGTACACCATCGAGCCATCCACTCCCGCCCCCGCAATGCACAGGAAGTATCGGCCATCGCTCTCGGGCGGCTGGTGCTGGGCAAAGCCCAGCGCCACTCGCTCCAGCCGGCCGCGTGGAATCAGCGCCGCCGCCGCAGGGATATCCCACGGCAAGCCCAGCTCCTTGGCCAGCACGTTCGCCGTTCCGGCGGGAAGGACGGCCAAAGGCACGTTTGAGCGTGCCAGGCCGTTAACAATCTCGTTGACGGTGCCGTCGCCGCCGCAGCCGATGACGAGGTCGCGCCCGCGCTCGGCCGCCTCGCGGGCCAATCGAGTCGCCTCGCCCCGGCGCGACGTATCGGCAACTTCGATCGCGATCCCGGCCTCGGCCAGCGTCCGGCGAACCTCGGCCAGGTCGCTCGTACGGCGTCGCAGGTGCCGGCCGGCGGCGGGATTGTGAATCAGCAGCGCGTCGTGGATCTCGGGGAGCATGAGCCGGTCTGGCTGGAAACTGCATTGTATAATACCGGCTTCGCTCCAGCCCGCCATCCGATTGGAGATGCGTTCCATGCCGGCGTCACGGTCCATCGCGCAAAAAGCCGAGCGGTTGCGCCGCGAAATCCGGGAGCACGAATACCGCTATTACGTGCTCGACGAGCCGGCGATTTCCGATCGCCAGTTCGACCGCCTGATGGACGACCTGAAGGACCTCGAGGCCAGGTACCCCGACCTTGTGACGCCCGATTCCCCCACCCAGCGAGTGGGCGGCGAAACGCGCGAGGGATTCCAGCCGGTGCGCCACGCTTCGCCGATGCTCAGCCTGGACAACACCTACAGCTACGACGAGTTGCGCGACTTCGACCGCCGTGCCCGGGAACGCGCCGAACGCTCCTCGCTCGAATACGTCGCGGAGAACAAGTTCGACGGCTTGAGCCTTTCGCTCGTTTACGAAAAAGGAGCGCTCGCGCGCGCCGTCACGCGCGGCGACGGAACCACTGGCGAAGACGTCACCGCCAATGTGCGCGCCATCCGCTCCATTCCTCTCGCCGTCGAAAGGGGTGCGCTTCACTGGCTCGGCGTGCCGGCGGATTTCGAAGTGCGCGGCGAAGCGGTGATGACGCGGCGCGCTTTCGAGGAACTGAATCGCCAGCAGGATGAAACCGGCGGCAAGCGATTCGCGAATCCCCGCAACGCCGCCGCCGGTTCGGTGCGGGTGCTCGATCCGGCGATCACCGCTTCCCGCAAACTCGATTTCTTCGCCTACTTCCTGTACGTGGACGGCCGCGTGCCGCTCTCGACGCACTGGAAGGCTCTCGAAGCGCTCGATAAGCTGCGCTTCCTCAGTTCGCTGCGCCACGCCTCGCTCTGCCCGTCGATCGACGAGGTCGTCGCCTATTGCGAGCGCTGGGAATCGAAGCGCGACACCCTGCCCTACGAAATCGATGGCATCGTCGTGAAAGTCAACTCCATCGCGCTCGAACGGGAACTCGGCTTTACCACCAAAGCCCCGCGCTGGGCCGTCGCCTATAAATATCCCGCGCGTCAGGAAACCACCATCGTTCGTGACGTCATTTGGCAGGTCGGGCGCACCGGCGCGTTGACGCCGGTGGCGATGCTCGATCCGGTGGAAATTGGCGGCGTCACGGTGAGCCGCTCGACGCTCCATAACATGGATGAAATCGAGCGCCTGGGCCTGCACGTTGGCGATACCGTGGTGATCGAGCGCGCCGGCGAAGTGATTCCCCACGTGGTGAAAGTCACCCGCCACGGCCACGGCAAGAAACCCCAGCCGCCTTCGCGTTGTCCCTCCTGCGACCGGTCGATTCACAAATCGCCCGATGAGGTCGCCTACCGCTGCGTCAATAATTCCTGCCCGGCGAAATTCCGCGAAGCGCTGCTCCATTTCGCATCGCGCCACGCGATGGATATCGACGGGCTGGGCGATAAGCTGGTGGATCAACTGGTCGGCAAGGAACTCGTGAAGGATTTGGCCGATCTCTACGGCTTGAAACTCGGCGATCTCGAGCCGCTCGAGCGCATGGGACGCAAATCGGCGGAAAATCTGCTGGACGAAATTGAAAAGAGCAAACAGGCGGGACTCGCGCGGCTCGTATACGGATTGGGTATTCGTTTCGTCGGCGAGCGAACCGGCGAATTGCTCGCCGGGCATTTCGGTTCGCTCGAAGCCCTGGCGAAAGCGAGCGTCGAGGAATTGACCGAAGTTCCCGAAGTGGGTCCGAAAGTCGCCGAGAGTATCGCCGAATTTTTCTCGGAAAAGGCGAACCGCGAGCTCGTCGAAAAATTGAAGCGCGCCGGTCTGCGCGCCGAGGAAAAGCGCCGCGCCACGCGCGACGCGCGCCTGGAAGGCAAAACGTTCGTCTTCACCGGCATACTCCCGCACTTGACGCGCGAGGAGGCCGGCGAAATCGTCGCCGCGCACGGAGGCAAGGTTGCAAATTCGGTGAGCAAGAAAACCGATTACGTCGTCGTCGGCGCCGAGCCCGGCTCGAAATACGACAAGGCGCGCGAACTGGGCGTAGAAATTCTCGACGAAGACGAATTCAAAAAACTCGCCGGCGCCTGACCCGTCCGATTTGCGAGCGGCCAGACGCCGGCAGGCCATCGATGCCAGCCTATCCCGTGCAGGGGAACGACGGGCAGATGATGATCTCTACCTCGGAAGTCACTTGCGGCACCATCCCCCATCGCGGCTGCTCCCACACGTGCAGCTGTGTTCTCCCGTTTTTGATCACCCCACCGACATGCTGGTTCAGAATGTCGGCTGCGTCGGCACTGTCGAACCCTGGCCAGTTGTCCCTATAGATTTGGATTCCCCAAGTCTTGGGCTTCTTGGAGCTGGCCTTTCGAGCCGCGTGCTTTCTCGATTGCCGTTTCCGCATTTTCGCCTTGGCCATGTTCTTCTCCTTTCTAGTTTCCTCGTTCCACAACCTCCTCAGTCCGGGGAAGCTTTCCCTCTGTATTTCAGCGTCAGCTGGGCACGCTCCGCACGCGCTTGCTTCAGGGCGGGAAGGGTCTCGTCGGCACCGGACCAGAGGTTCAAAAAGTGGTCGTAAGCGGCCAGGGCCTGGGAATCGCGGCCCGCGCGGACCAACTCGCGAGCGCGCTCCGAATGCGCGAGCGCCCAATCGAGCGGAGAAAAGTACAGAAATGTCTGTCCTGCGTGCCCGATATAATGCGAGTAAGCCGCGGCGGAATCGTACGGGCGGTTGAGCGCGGCGAGCGCGTGAGCTTCGACCAGCAGAATGAGCGGTTCGGAGTAGAACGTGTAGGCGCGCCGTTCCGATTCGAGCGCGGCGGAAGCGTCGCCGTTGGCCAGTTGATACGCTCCGAGCAGAAAATTGTAGCGGCCCGAAATCATCGCCGAAGACGGTTGCTCGGTCTGCAAGTGGGCCAGCTGCGCCAGCGAATTTCGAGCCACGTCCCGTTGCCCGGTTTCCAGCGCCAACTGCCCGGCAAGGGCGTAATATTCCGGCGAATTCATTTGGGCCGCGGCCTCGCCGAGCTCCCTCACCTCTCGCCGCGCGTCATTTGTCTTTCCCTCCGCAAGCAAGGCCCCTCCCAGCAGGTAACGCCGCAACGGCGTAAACGCCTGGCTGCGCAGCTTTATGTCGAGCACCATGCCCGTCCGCAGCTCGTCAATCGCTTGCGAGAGTTTTCCCTGATAGAGCAGCAGGCCGGCCTGATAGAGCGAGGCGATGTTCTGTCCGTACAGTTCGCCGGAGTGAGCGCACAGCGCGAATTGCTTTTCAGCCTCGGGTATGTTGTCCAGCATCATGTAGGCAACGCCGGCGCCGCGATGCAACTGCGTGTTGTCTATGCCCCGCTTCGTCGCCGCCTCGTAGGTGGCGAGAGCTTCCTCAGGCGCGTCGGCGGCGTCGAGAAAAACTACCAGGCGCAGTGAATCCAGGCCGCTGTCGGGACTGATGGTAAGCACGTGCCGCTCGGCATCGATCGCCTGGCCGTTCATGCCGGCGTCTTCTGTGGCGATGCCCAATCCGTGCCACGCCTCTAGATCGTTCGGATAAAGCTCGGTCAGCAGACGGAACTGCTCGACGGCTTTTGCGTAGTCGTTCGAAAACGCGTAGTTCGTGGCGCGGATGAGGTATCGCTCGCGCTCCGAAACGTTTGGGAGACCCCCGACCGCCTCTTTCATCTCCCGCGCCGCGTCGGCCACGTCGCCAAGGGCTTCGTAAATTCTTTCGGCGTACAGGTGCGCCATGGCGAAATCGGGATCGGCGCTCAGAGCGCTCTGCATCATCACCCGCGCCTCCGGGTAGTGACCCTGGTCGTAGAGCCGCACCGCTCGCGTATAGCGCTGCAGCGCCGCCAGAGAAGGGGTGGTCACTTGCGCAAGCGGCATGCTCGTTTTGCGAATGTCCGCGAGCGATTCTCCGAGATGGGCGCGCAACGCGTGCGCCAGCTTGTCCACGGCGGGATAGAGTTGCGCCGGCTGCCGGAACGAGGCTTCTGTCGTGTAAACCGGAACTCCGCTCTCCGGATCTTCCAGTTGCACGGTCACCACGTAATCGGGCGCCAGAAAACGGATCGTCCCCGTCAGCAATCCCCGATAGCCTTCGCGCTGGCAGATTTGCCGGCCCAAAGGCGCGTCGACCCGCGAGACATTGCGCTCTCCCATGAGCCGTGCCGCGGCGATTTCCTGTGCCCGCGGTACCAGTCGCACCACGCGCGACTGCTCGGCCGCGTCGCGCAACGCCTGACTCACGGTGTCGTCGAAAATCGGCTGGCCGGTTTCATTGGAAAAACTTGTCATCAGTATCCAGTCATTTGTCGTGAGCCTTGGCCGCGTGGCATACCGGTAAAGCAAGAATCCCGCCGCCGCGCAGGCCGCGACGCCCAGAGCGATCGCCGCAAAGAGCCGGCGTTTGCGCCGCGGCTGCGCCGCGCGGATCGAAGACGAAATCCCGCTCCCTCCCGCCGCCGCTTTCAGGTCCGCGCCGAGCTGCGTCGCGGTTGCATAGCGCTGGATCGGATCCTTTTCGAGTAGCCGCGAAACGATAGCCTCGACCTGCGGGGTCACTTCCTGGTTGAAGGTTGAAAGCGGCTTGGGCGTCACTCCGAGTATGCGATTCACCGTCGTAACGAAGCTGTCGCCGCGATGCATGAACGGATGGCGTCCGGCGAGAATCTCGTAGAGGACGACGCCCAGCGAAAACAGATCGGCGCGCGCGTCCACCGGCTTTTCCAGCAGCGCCTCGGGAGCCATGTAGCCCGGCGTTCCTTTCAGGCCGGGCTCGGTGGCGGCGAGTGTGGATTCAGCGCTGAGCGGCAAGTCCTTCGCCAATCCGAAATCGAGGATTTTTACCTGGTGATCGCGTGTCAAAATGATGTTTTCGGGCTTCAGGTCGCGATGCAGGACGCCGTGCTCGTGCGCCGCCGCAAGGGCCGAAGCCGTTTGCCGGGCGATCTCCAGAAATTCCTCGAGGGGAATCGATCCGGCGTGCATTCGCTGCCGCAGGGTTTCCCCCTCGACGTATTCCATTACCAGAAACGATTCGCCTTCGTGCTCGAAAACGTCGTAGACCGCGGCGATATGCGGATGGGAAAGCCTCGATGTCAGCTCCACTTCGCGACGGAATCGCTCGGCCAGGCGGGGATTGTCGCGCAGATGTGGCGAAATTCGTTTGAGAGCCACCAGGCGTTTCAGCCGCGTATCCTCGGCCAGATACACCTGGCCCATGCCGCCTTCGCCCAGGCGCGACTTCACCAGAAAACGCCCAAGCAGACGCCCGCTCAGGTCGCTTCGGCCTGACGGGCCGCTTGATCTCGAATTTTGCGGCTCATCCATGGAGCCCGCGAGGTAGAGGTTGATACACCCCTGGGATAGTTCGCTTCTTCAACCATTGAGGGCCGACAACGCTTGGGAAGTATCTTACTGTGGCGGTCACTCAGACGCAATGGAGAGAACTCCCGCCAGGGTCTTCGGCCAAGGACGGCGAGTTTTCAGACTCTCATTAAGCGCTTCGAGCGATTACTTGCCGGTCTTCGATGCTTGGGTCAGCTTTTTGAGCGCGGCTTCGAACATGGCGCGATGCTTCGCTTCGTCCTGGCGAATTTCCTCGAATCGCTCGGCGGCGGCGTGATCCTCTACGCTCGTGGCCTGCTCGGAAAACTCCCGGTACATCGTCGTCGCTTCGTAATTTTCGCCCTGAATCGCGTCGCGCAAATTCTCCTCGTCCGTACCGACCAGGCCGGCCAGTTCCGCTTCTTCGGCAAAATGCTCGAATCGCTCGGCCTTCGCCGCGTTTTCGAACATATCGGCGATTTCCGGGTGTCCGTTTTTGCGCGCCTGCTCGGCGTAAAGCGAATACTTCAGGTAGGCGAACGCCTCGCCCTTCATTGCCGTGTGAAGGTTTTGGAGCGTTTTGTGGTTCAAGCGCTGGGCTCGGCCGGCCGCCATTCCGGCCGCGAAACCCGCCAGCAACATCACGATCCCGATCCACCATTTCCTGGGCATGACTTTCTCCTTCCCTCACGATGCGGGCGCTCACAATGGGCGTGCGCCGTTCAGGTTTCTCGTTTCTCTCGTGCCCCTGCCAGGCCGGCGGAGACGGCGACGAAGCCCGCCTCCGATTGTTTCACCAGGCCCGCCTCTTCCATTTCGCGCACGGCGGCGCGGACTTGATACAACGGAAGTGTCGTTCGCTCGGCTACGCTCTCCATCGAGGCTGGCTCCAAGAGCGCGGCGAGGATTGCGCGTCCTTTTTCCGTCAGTTCGCCCGAAGCATCCATGCAAGGCATCGATTCCTCTTTCGTCCGGTTCAGACGCTCCTTTTCGAGAAATACCAATCTTTTGTTTCGTACCCCGCCTTCATACGCTCGTCGGCCGCGTCGGTTGTCGCCGGCGGCGGAACGATCACTTTCTCGCCGGGCTTCCAGTTCGCCGGCGTGGCGACGGCGTGCTGATCGGTGGTTTGCAGCGCGTCGATCAGACGGAGAATTTCCTGCGTGTTGCGCCCGGTGGTGAGCGGGTAATAAATCATCGCGCGGACAACTCCATTCGGATCGATCACAAAAACGCAGCGGCTCGCTTCCGTTTTGCTTTCCCCGGGCATCACCATTCCGTAGAGCGTGGCCACTTCCTCGTTC
>JAKAOH010000097.1 GCA_021812285.1 Acidobacteriota bacterium
TCCTCCGCGTCACGCGCCAGCGCGGCGCGATACAATTCCGCTACCCGTTCCCAGCGCTCAGCCTTCATTCCGCTTCTCTCCGCTCAACTCCCGCAGCAGCCACGCCCTCGCCAGCTTCCAGTCCCGGTGAACCGTTTCGGGCGAAACCTTCAGCACCTCGGCGGTCTCCTCGACGCTCAGCCCGCCAAAGAACCGCAACTCCACCACCTGGCTCCTGCGCGGATCCATGGCGGCCAGAGCATTGAGCGCGTCGTCGAGCGCCATCAGATCCGGCCCCGGCCGGCCCTGGATCGCCAACGAACCATCCAGCGTAATCCGTTCCTGGCCACCGCCGCGCTTCTCGTAGCTGCGGGCGCGGGCCGATTCGATCAGAATCCGCCGCATCGTCCGCGCCGAGATCGCGAAAAAATGAGCGCGGTCGCGCCAACCTACCTCTTTCGCGTCTACCAGGCGCAGGTAGGCTTCATTGACCAAGGCTGTGGCTTGCAGGGTGCGTCCCGGCCGCTCACGGGCCATATAGCGGCGGGCGATTCGGCGCAACTCGTTGTAGACGAGCGGAGTCAGGCGTTCCAGTGCTTGCTGGTCGCCGCCTTCCCAAGCTCGCAGAAGCTTGGTTACCCCGCTTCGGTCCAGCGGCCCCTGCATTTCTCCCCCACTTCCGCGATGCCGGAAGCCTATCACAGCAAAGGGCTTGATTCCAGACCGGCGCGCAAGTGCGGCGCAATCGAATTTTTTTCGTCTCCCATGACAGTTTCCGGCCCCGGTTCTCGCATTACCGGACAGAGGGGGAGAACGATCCAACACCCCGAACGGGGCAACGCCAGTTTGAACTCGATTCAACCGGCGCCGCCGTGGAGAGAACAGGAGCATAAACCATGAAACCGATTCGAAATCTTGCAACGCTAGCCGCGGTCGCCACGATGTTCGCCACTTTCGGGGCCAGCTGGGCGAGTGCGCAAACTGCCGCTCAGGGAAACATCAAACTGCCGTTCCAGGCGCAGTGGGGCTCGGCAATCTTGCCGCCGGGTAGCTATCAGCTCGATGTCCAGAGCTCCGGCGACACCAACCGCGTGGTGAAGGTCTGGACTCAGAACAAAGAAATTGGCCCGGTTGTCATCCTGGGTGTGGTTGATCAGAACGCTTCGCCAAACGGCTCCAATGCGCTCATCTGCATGCGCCGTAGATCGACTTGTGTCGTCCGGACACTCGAGCTCGGCATCGCCGACGAGACGATCACCTTCACCTCACCCAAGCCCCATCGCATCGAGCGCGAGGCGCGCGCCCGCAAGAACCATGCGAAGGGAAGTCAGTCGGTCGCTAAAATCGAAACCGTGCCGGTAACGATTTCCGGCAAGTAACCAACGCTTTCCCCGAAGCGAGCGGCTGCCGACGAGCCCCCCAAGCCCCGGCAGCCGCTCTGCTTTTATGACCGCCTTTGGCCCACTCTATCTCTTACCTTGTCCCCTGGCGCGGTTGAGACGGGCGACTCTGTGTGCCTACACTCGAATCTGACGGTCAGCACGCACGGCGGCGCCGCTGGCCAGGCGTTGCGGCGGCGCTGGGCGTGTCGGTCGAGACGGTTAGGCGGGCGATGCGCTTTTCTCTCGATGCAAGGCTCGGCATGTGATGCTTCCTCCTTCGTGCGCGTGACAGGCCACCCTTTTTCATCACGCGACGGTATTTTCGCGCGATGCGACTCGGAGCGCGAGGGGTGGGTCTACGTAAGGAGGCGAGGAGAATTTGCGATGGGCCAGCGGGGGGATTTCGAAGGGGCCGCGCTCATCGCGCGGGTGCGGAAGGCGCGCCGGGGTGGGTGCTTGCGCCGCTCGGCCGCCAAAGTTGTGGAGGGCCTCCCATCTGTTCCCGGTTTCCAGCCGCTCGAGCGGGACGTCGGGTTCCTCGGAAGCCCGCAGCGGTTTCCGAACGCTAATGGGTCTGCCGACCTCGGTCTGCTGCCGGTACCGCGGTGAAGGACCGGGGGAAATGGAGTCTCCTTGGCTGTGGCCGCGTTTTCGGTGCAGATCGCGGGCTCTTCTTCCGGGCGCCGGAGGGGTCTCTGTTGGGCCGTCGCGGGCCGTCTCGTATGGTTTCACGAACGGAAACACCGCAAGCAGATTAGCGCGGTCCGCCCAAACACGTATGCGAACATTGACCTAGGTTCGTCGCTCCATCGCTTGGCCTGAGGGCCTCGTGGAGGCTGCGCAATGCGGACAGATTCGACGCTGCGCCCTGGAAGGGATACTAGGCCAGGTCGGGCAGTCTGGCGGTCCCGGATGCGACACCTTCGAACTGTCGCAGTGACGCGGCGTCAACGGCGGCGAGGGCCCGGGCCTTGGCAACGGCTGGCGGTTACACGCCGGGAACATCTGGGTGGAGATACGCTATGCTCCCCGCGAGGGTAGCCACGTTGGCAAGTGGACCATCGAGACCAATGAGGCGTTGCGGGCACTCATCTCCAATCTCGGAGGAGGCTATCCGCCCGATCGGGGCTATTGACCGGCCTATTGGGTGTTCGTCCTCTTCGTGGGGAACTGGAGGGCAGCCAGACCGAGGGGCGGGGCAACAGGGGGTCGCCGTGCCGACAAATGTCATCGGGTTTGGAACAGCGTTTTTGGGTCAGCGGAGCTATGGCCAGGATGGATCGTACGTTACGACTGAGTTCGTGACGGCTCTTTACTTCCCCGTTGTGCCTCTTCGAAGCTTCCGGGTGACCGAAACCGGGATGACCATGCGCTGGTGGGGGCCTCGCGCCGCTCACTCGACGACAACCTACCGCGTAAGGCGCGAGCCTTTATGTTGGGCGCAGGTCGGCGCTGTCTACGGAGCCGTCATCCTCTCTGTTGCTTCCTTTGAGCTCTTTCTGTTAGGGCTCGGTGATCGGCAGAGTCCGGGACCGACATACTGGCTGTACTCGCACATGGTAATAGCGGAGCCGCTGCTGCTCCTGAGCGCGACTTGGCCGATGATCGTCGGACTTATCTTGCGGGGCAGGGCCAGGAGGCGTGCGCGCATGGCGCGGTCGGCATCTTCTCTAAGCTGAGCCGGAGGTGTTGTTGCATATCAGCGATATGCTGGGCGCAATCCTTTCTTGGACCATAAGAGTCCTAGCCGCGGTCTTTCTGGCGTTTGTGTTGGACGGACTGCTGGAGGCTTCGGACGGGAAACGAGAGCGTGTTTTCGTCCTCGTTTTGGTCATGATGCTTGGCCTGTGGGCCGGCCGCCACTTTGCGCCGACTTACATAAACTGGCCGGAGCGGAGGCTCGTTCTTGTGCGGGGGCGCTACTTCGCCTTGGACGATGGTACCGGGTGGTTCGCTGATGGCACGGGACAGGGAGATGTGTCGGCGTGGAAGCCCGGCGACAAAATCATGGAGAGATTTGGTGACAGGTTCTGCACTGTTAGAGGCTCGCTTCTATTTGACGATTTGGATTTGCCCGACGACGACCCCCTAGGCGGAGCGTTGGCTTGCGCGTACCCGCGCACGCCGTAGCGGCGGAGGGATTCGGGTATTCGAGCATTGAGTCCTCGAATGGGCCTTCGGACGCAAGCATCTGGAAGCGCGGTGATTGGCTGTCGGTTATGAGGCGGCCGCCACATGGATGCGGGGGTGCCCTCGCCTTTGAGCACGAGGAAATTAGCATTAGCTGCCTCTAGGGGGTCGAGGTGCGGGTGCTGGATGGTCCGCGTGAAAGGGGTCGGGCCCGCTTGGCGTGCTCGATAGATGCGGCTGGCGTGGCGGCCTGTCCTAAGCCGGCAATGACCTTGCCCTTCTGAGCTGCCCGGGTGTTTGTGCCGGGGTGAGGCGGACGGTTTACGTTACATGGGCGCCCCGGCTTGCCGCCTGGGTTCGGATGGCAGCGCAGGCGCCAGCCGCTGGCGCTGGAGTCTCGACGGGATCGTTCCGGGCCGCCCTATTGCGAAGAGGCCGTATTGCCCTCCGCTTCGTAAAGGGCCCCTCTCGCTGTACGCGCGGTGCATATCTGATTCATCTTCTTCCAGAGATTTGATCGTGCTGACGAGCTGGTGGGTTCTGGGATGAGCTTCAGGTAGTCATTCAGACTGTCTTGGAGACTAGCGTGGAACCGTTCCACGTCGATGATGTATCCTTTGCCATCTGCAGTTTTTTGTAGCAGCGCTGGCTGCTTTCGCCTGATCAGCCACATCCTCTTTGCCTCGGCCTGGTGTAGTAGGCCGCAGCGAATGTCGTCATAAAACCGCTCGCGGGCTTTGGCGTTGAAATCCGGTTGAAATCGTGTTCCCGCGAGGAGCCGCTTGATCATTTCCCTCGATCGCCCGTGCCCGTTTGTAACCCCGTCCTTGAATTGCTGGATGGTTTCGGCTACGAGGCAGTCGATTGCCAAGACGACGAACCCGGAGTTCTTGTCTTTTTTCAGCCAGTTGCTGGCGAACCGGAGGAATCGACCCTCAAGTCTGTCTCTGATTATGTCCGCCGCCTTCGGCCAGTCCCTCGAATTGGTCGAATCCAGAGCTTGCCAGTCGAGGGAGGTATATAGGGGGGAAATTCTTAGAGCGTTCATGCGGTAATCGACCTGTTGTGACCTCGGCATCTTATCCAGGTCACCATAACCCCAATCGTTGGCGGGCGGCGCGGTTTAACCGGTTCATGTTTTCACGGCGCATGCTCGTTGGGATGATGCACCGGGGCGCCCGGCGGCGGAACATGTGAGGCCACTGCCGGGCTGAAGCCCGGCTCTACACATGCAAAACCTCCGCGCGGCGCGTTCGTGCAGGTTCTCGAACAAATCAGAAAGGAGCGCGGGTTCGGGCTGGCCGGATACATGGCCATGCCGGAGCACGTTCACCTGCATGCGAACTAGCTGAGGCGCGGGCTCGTCGAGGACCCCAAGCGCTGGCCGTGGAGCAGCTACGCCTCGTACACGGGAACGGGAATGCCGCTCGTGGAGATTGATTCCGTCACCTGCTTTCGCTAAGAAACAATTCCGGAGGGCCCCACGTTTGGCTAGCGCCAAAGATGGGGCGCCTGGCCGGTACCTGCGGCCCTTCATCCAGCCAGCCTTGAGGTCTTGCCATTTCTCGCGCTTTTTCTGTGTGTTTCGCGGTTATCGAGTGCGATCCAGGCTGGCTGTTCCATGCTGGCGCGTCCAAGCACAGCGAATCGAATCAGCCAACAGAGCATCTATCTCGTATTGTGCCGACATCCACCGGAACGAAGCTCAGAATGCGCGGAGCGCATTCCCGGTGAAAAACGGTCGGTCAAAAGGGGATTCGCAAATGGCTATTCATTCGTCGACAGCTCTTATTACAGGAGGCACGAGTGGTATCGGCCGAGCAACTGCCAGGAAACTGGCGAAACTCGGCATTCACGTCCTAGTCGTAGGCCGTAATGCCAAGCGCGGCGATGAGACGCTGTCCGAGATCCGTGCGGCAGGAGGAAAAGCGGATTTTATCTCGGCCGATCTGGGAAACGCGTCAAGCACGCGCGAAGTGGCGAAAAGAGCGATCGAACTCGGTTCCGGTCACGTCGATATCCTGATCAACAATGCAGGCATATTTCCATTCGGGCCCACGGACCAAACCACGGAAGATGAGTTTGACCGGGTGTTCTCCCTCAATGTCAAGACGCCATATTTCCTGGTTGGCGAACTTGCTCCGTTGATGGCGAAGAGAGGAAACGGAGCCATCGTCAATGTTTCGACGATGGTTGCCGATTACGGGGTGTCCGGCATGAGCCTCTATGGCGCCAGCAAGGCTGCGATCAATTTGCTGACCAAGTCTTGGGCCGCTGAATATGGCCCGCGTGGGGTGCGCGTGAATGCTGTAAGTCCCGGACCTACGCGAACGGAGGGCACGGAAGTAATGGGTGAAGGTCTCGAACAACTAGCTTTACAAGCGCCCGCGGGCCGTCCGGCAACGGCCGACGAAATTGCGGAGGCTATTGTTTTCCTGGCGACGGACCGTTCGAGCTTCATTTATGGGGCAAAACTTGCCGTCGACGGAGGCCGCACCGCCGTCTGAAATGTCTTGGAGATTCCGGACAGGGCGGGTTCAGAGTACAGTCGCAGCGCCCCTTCTCGTCACAAGCGCGTCAGGCACCAATGGGAACGGATTTGGCGTGCTGCTCGCCTTTGAAATGGACGGCGCGCCGGGCGGGACCTTTATCGCTGATGATCGAATTGTGGATCCGCGTGGGCGGATGGTCCGTGCTCTCCGGGGTTCTGCGCCAGAGCACAGTTCGCCCGGCATGATAGCATCGGGGCGACCGGCGGCGGAGGGTCTTTTCAGGGTGCAGGTGGGCGCTGCATTGATTGGAGAGCCAGCGTAGGCTATCCGTCGCTGGCGTTGGGCCAAGCCGCTTGGAACAGGAATTCCGAGCATGGCAGGAGAGTCGCGATGAAACGCTTCCTGATGTGCCTCATTTTGAGCTTGAGCTTCGCTGCGAGCGGCTTCGCCCAGCAACCGGTGGCGAGCGCGGCGGCGACAAGGCAGCAGGTCGAGAAACTTTTTCAGGTGATGCACGTTAGAGAGATGGTCCGTAAACAGATGCAAGCCCTCCTGGGGCCCATGCACCAGATGATTCACCAGCAATTTCTGAAGAACCAGGGAAAGTGCAAGCTGCCGGCCGATTTCGAAGCCATCATGGACAAACGGATGGACAAAATGTTCACGGGCATGCCTTGGGACCAAATGATCCAGACAATGATTCCCGCCTACCAGAAGAACCTCAGCGGACGCGACGTCGACGCGGCGGTTTCTTTCTATGGCTCCCCAGCCGGGCAGGAATTCCTGCGAAAATTGCCCGTAATCATGGCCGATTCTATGCAAGCGATGATGCCGATTATGGAGAAGTATGAGGCTGAGTGGGAACAGGGCCTGAAGAAGGACATCGCGCGGATGATCAAGCAGTCGGGGCAAACTTCCTGCCAGGCCGCAACAGGCCCGTAGTAAGGAAAGCTCAGGCCCTGTTTCCCCAGCGCGGGCCATTTTCGACGGTGCATCCTCCGCCCCTCCGTTACTTTCGGCGACGGTCGCCGCTGGGTCTGCTACCCAACCTTCCGGCACGGGGCGCCCACGCTTCGCGCGGGAGGTCGTGGGATGTCGTAAGAGCTCGCGGTTTGGGTGGTCGTCGTTCGCTGCGCGCGAAGGTGAGGATTTTCGAGCCTTTCCATGCCGCGGAACTTGAAGCGGAGCAGCGGCCGCAAAGAGTTGCACTTCATGATTTTGTTTTTCGCGACTGGGCACGGGGCAGCGTGCCCCTACCACGACCCATACGCGTGAGCGAGCAAAGACGCCGGCAGGATGCCGGCGCTACAACAGGAAGAATGAGACAGTCTTTTCGCCGGCCGGCGCATCTAATGTACTGACGACCACCCGTCGGCGGACCACGCACGACAAGGAGAAGGAAAGCTACGCCTATGGCGGCAAGCGATAGGATGCTGAAGCGGTACCTGTTTGCGAGCGATTTCGATCAGACGCTCACGTTCAACGATTCCGGATACGTGCTGAGCGAAATCATCGGGGTTTCCACCGAGGAGTTCAAACGGAAGATTCGCGGCATGGCCGCGCTGAACCTGGTGCAGCAGGGCGCCGAACTCGCCTATTTGCTGCTGCACGATCCCCAATTCCGCACGCGCATCCGGCGCGAGCATCTTTACGAAGCGGGCAAGCGGCTGCGGCTGAAGGAAAACATCCGGCTGCTCTCGGAGATTCTGGAACGCGGCATCGAGGGCTACCATTTCGACTTCTACGTGCTTTCGGCGGCTCCGGCCGAGGTGATCCAGTCGGCGCTCGAAGGGATCGTGCCCGCCAGCCACATTTTCGGCACCGAATTCGTCTACGACGGCGCGGGCGCGATCGAAACGATTCGCCGCGCCGCCGCGGGCTACGGCAAGGCCGTCATTCTGAATCAGCTGATGGCGGACCTGCAGATCGGCCCCGACCACGTGGTGTACGCGGGCGACGGCAGCTCGGATATCCACGTGATGCTCGAACTGAACGCGCGGGAGGGACTGACGATCGCGGTTTCCGAAACGCGGCACGTGGCGCAGATCGCGAAACGCACCGTGCTCGGCGCGAACGCGCTCGCCGTGCTCGTGCCGATCCTGGATACGATCGCCGGATGGCCGCGCATGGCGGTGCGCGAATTTTTCGAATCGCACGGCTTCCTGATCCAGGAGTGGGACCGCGCGCAAACCGACTGGATTACGCTGCGCCAGGCCGATTCCGCGCCGCTCGTCACCGAAGAGGGATGAAGCGGCGACGGCGCGCGCCGCGCCGGAAAGGACGATCCTATCGGACATCTGGTGGAATTTGTGTGGGCCAGCGTGCTGCTGGTGATGTTGCCGGTGTCGTCGCGCGGCCTGGGCCGACGGCTCGAGATCGCGCGGCCGGCGCGAATGGATTTTTACCTGAGCGCCGCGGTGAGCCACTTGCTGCTTTTCGCGCCCATGCTGGCGGTGGATTTCCTCTCCGGCCGCACCGGTCTGGCTTTCCTGCTCCACGGCCTTGCGCCGGGGCGACTGGCGTTCTGGACGCTCGCGACGCTGGGCGCGTGCGCGGCGGTCTGGCTGGTGATGTTGCTCGAAACGAAGCGGCATCCGGAGCGCGGCGATGAGATCGCGCTGGCGATGTTGCCGCGAACGCCGCGCGAGCGGATGGCCTTTTCCGGCGTTTCTCTTTCGGCTGGTTTCGTCGAAGAATACCTGCTGCGCGGCTTCTGTCTGGGCGCCGTGTTCGTGGCCACGGGCTCGATGATCGCCGCGGTCGCGATCACGACGATTTCCTTCGGCCTGGCTCACCTGTATCAAGGATGGCGCGGGACGGCGGGAGCGATGCTGCTCGGCGGGATTCTGGCCGTGCCCGTCGCGATGACCGGTTCGCTCCTGCCATCCATCATCGCCCACGCCGCAACCGACTTCCTCTCCAGCTTTTGCGCCCTGCCGATTCTTCGCGCCTGGCGCGTTCCCGTCGAATAAGCGCTTCGTTCCGCATACCACGCAGGCAGTCCCGACAATTTTTCCGCCACGCGTTCTCGTGTCCCCGCGCCGGCAGTTCCACACGGAGCGGTCCTAAAACTCCTTCGCGATTTTGTAGAGAAATTTAGGGCGCCAGGTTGCATCAGGCCATAAGCGAGGTAGGAATGGCGACCATGGCGTGGGAGAGCATTACCGAGACAGGGACGCGAAGCTCGCGCGAGCGGGCTGGCAGGCGCGGCACCCTGCGACGCGAGAAGTTTCGCGTCGAAAATACCGCCTTTCGACAAGGCGTCACGGACCAAGCAAGTCCATTGCGCCGAAGCGGTTCCGCGCTTTTCCGTTCGATCGCGACAGCGCGGAGTCAGCATCGAACGGCCTTCCCATCGCCACGAAATTCCGGCCTTTCGCGCGCCCGGTGGGGCGCGCCGCGGCCCGTGCCGGGGAAGAAATTTCGCGCGCCGCGCGCCTGGGCGTTTCGCGAATTGGGCATTCGGACGGGAAACGGGAGTCAAATCGGGAAAGCGGCGCGGTTTCCCGCCCAAGCGTAGCGGCGTCCATACACGCGCCGAAAAACAGGAGGAAAGAGGAATGAGCTGTTCCGCCGGACCACTGCCCGCAATGAACGAGATGGATCTGCCGCCCGAAGAGGTGATTTTCGGGCATTCCGAGGCGATGGAAGCGGTGCGCCGCCAGGTGGAAACCGCGGCGAGCGCGAACCTTCCGGTGCTGGTGGGCGGCGAGAGCGGCACCGGGAAGGAGGTGGTGGCGAAACTAATCCATTTCCGCTCGGCGTGGCAGAGCGGCGAGTTCGTCAAGGTGAACTGCCCGGCGATTCCGGCGACGCTTCTCGAGAGCGAGCTGTTCGGCTACGAGCGCGGCGCGTTTACCGGCGCGTACGCCGCCAAACGCGGGCGCGTCGAGACGGCGGAATCGGGAACGCTGTTTCTCGACGAAATCGCCGAACTCGAGCCCGCGCTGCAAGCCAAGCTGCTCCAACTCCTGCAGGACGGGCGTTTCTGCCGCATCGGCGGGCATCAGGAACGCCGCGCCGACGTGCGCGTCATCTGCGCGACAAACCACGACCTGGCCGAGGACGTCGAAGCGGGGCTTTTCCGCCGCGACCTTTTTTATCGGATCAACGTGCTGGCGATCGTTTTGCCGCCGCTTTCCGAGCGGCTCGGCGACATGGCTTCCTTGGCCAGCCATCTGATCGAGCGATACAGCCGCAAGTACGGCCGTCCGGCGCCCGCGCTCACCCGGCGCGCGATCCAACTGCTCGAGGCGCGGCCGTGGCCGGGCAACATCCGCGAACTCGAAAACGTGATCAAGCGGTACGTCATCCTCGGCTCGGAGGAAGCCTTCGCCGTTCCCCTGCCTCCCACGCGGCCCGGCCCAACGCTCCGTCCGGCCGGCATTCCGAAGCAGGCGGGACCGAAGTTGCCGGGAGACGCCGACGAGACGCTCAAAACGATCGTCCGCAGCGCGGTGAAGCACCTGGAACGCGGGATCATCCTGCGCACGCTCGAGGCGAACCGCTGGAACCGGCGCCTGGCCGCGCGCGCGCTGGGCATCAGCTACGCCGCGCTGCTCTACAAGATGCGCGAAGCCGGCGTTCCGCCGACGCGCGGTCCGCGCGCCCTGAAACTTCCCGTGCAGTTCGGCCTGCCCGAGGACTCGAATTCGTGACGAAGAGAGGAGATCGTCCATGAAGCCCGCGTTTGGCAGTTTCCGCGTGACTCTCGCCGGCACACCCCTGTCGCTTTCCGCTGGCGGCGAAATCGGCTCAGGCTACGGCAGAACGACGCGGCGTTTGGTCTTGCATTCGTCGAGCGGGTTTACCGTTACGCTTTTCCGCCGGTCGCGGTAGCGGATGCGGAACACCAGCGGTTTTTTCGGCGCGCGGGGGAGGCCTTCGAACCGCGCCTTTCCATTCGAATCGGTAAAGGCTTCGAGCGTGGTTTTGTGCAAGTTCCAAAAACCGTAGTGGAACGTCAAATCGATTTGCGCGTCGTAGATCGGCTTATGATTCCCGTTCACCACCGTGAATGCGGCCGAGCAGGATCCCACGCCCGCGCTCACGGTGGGCGCGGCGGGTTTCGCTTGCGCTCCCGCGGCCACGCTCGCCAGCAGGCAGGCTGTCGCGCCCAATCCCGCGAGCGCGCAGCGGCGCGCGAATCCGCGCCCGCGCGTCCATGACAAGGAACTGAAAAAGGACATCAGCAATTTCCTCCGTTTGCTATGCACATCGGCGTTTAGGATGCCGCGTTCGGCCCGCAAGTTGCGCCGGAGCCCCGCCGCCGGATTCCGGCCTGTTGCGCGATTGCTCTATTATTTCTTTGTGAATTTTTCTTCCGCGCTTCTCTTTGCCGCGACTGTTGGCTAAAATAGCAAACGGGCAATTCCCCATAGCGTGATCTAGGTCACAGCGTCTTCCCCACCGCCCGGTAACATGGCTAAGGGTAGACGGCTGGCCCAAGCGACAGGCGGACGCGAATATCTCTCTGTCGAGAAGGAGCAATAGGAATGCGAACATTTCTGAAGTCGTGGAAGGGCGGGGCGCTTCTGGCTGTTGCCGCGTTGGCGATGGTCGCCCTGGGCGTGGGTGCGCATGTGGCGAAGATGCGTGCGGCGGAGCCGCCGCAGGGCGGATACACCGTCCAGCCCGGAGCCGGCGGAACGATCTCCGGCAAGGTTCTCTACATTGGCAAGCCGGTGCACCCGCAAAGGATTGCGGTCACTACGAATCGCTCCGCTTGCGGAAGCAGCAAGATATTCTATCCCATCGAAGTGGAAAAGGGCGGCGTGGAGGGCGCGGTGGTCTGGCTCGACAACGTCACCCATGGCAAGGCGTTCTCTTATCCCAAGGCAGTACTCGACCAGAAGGGCTGCATGTTCATGCCGCCGATCGTGCTGATGGGCCCGGGCAAGCTGGAAGTCCTGAACAGCGACTCGGTCACGCATAACGTTCACATCTACGCTCGATTCAATCGCGAATCGAATCACATGATGGCCCCCGGCAGCAGCCCGGTGGAACTGACGATGATGCGTCCGGAAACGATCAAGGTCGCCTGCGACATCCATAGCTGGATGAAGGGCTACATCGTGGTCGCGAAGAATCCTTACTACGCGCTCACCACGGATGGCGGCGCCTTCACGCTTAGCGACGTTCCTCCGGGGACGTACCAGATCAAGCTCTGGCAGCCGAAATTGGGCACCCGGACGGAGCAGGTCAGCGTGCAGGCGGGCAAAACTTCGACGGTCACGTTCAAGGTCGAGTAGCGGTTTCGGCTGCTGAAAAGAGGAACGACCGAACATGAACCGAAAGCTACCAGACTGCACGCACACGAGCCGCGCGCCCCTGCACTGGCGGATTTTTCCGCGGGTGGGCCAAGCGGCGGCTCTGTTCCTCCTTCTGCTCGCGCTTCCCCGCGTGGCCAGCGCCGTGCCGAGTTTCGCACGGCAAACCGGCCTCGCCTGCAGCGCCTGCCACATCGATCCTCCCGAACTCACCCCGCTCGGCCGACAGTTCAAGCTGAACGGGTACACGATGACCGGCATCAAGGTGATCAGCGCCAAGCCGAGCAAGAACACGCCTGGCCTGCAGATCCTCAGCTACCTACCGCTGGCCGCCTGGCTGGAAATGTCGACCACCGGCCTGAACAAGCCCGAGCCGGGCTCGTCCAACTGGGATTATTCGCTGCCGCAAGACGTTTCGCTCTTCCTGGCCGGGGCGTTCGCCACGCACGCCGGCGGATTCATCCAGGCCACCTACAACGCGCAATCGGATCATTTCAGTTGGGACAATACCGACATCCGCTACGCGCGCAACACGCTGCTGGCCGGGCAGACATTCGTTTACGGCGCCGACATGAACAACAATCCGACTGTCGAGGATTTGTGGAGCGACACGCCGGCCTGGGGTTATCCATGGGTCGCTTCGTCCTCCGCACCTTCGCCGGCCGCCGCGACAATTATCGACGGCACGCTCGCGCAGGACGTCGCCGGCATTGGCGGCTACGCGATGTGGGACAATCACCTCTACGGAGCGGCCGAAATTTACCGCTCGGCGCATCTGGGCCAGCCGCTCCCGAATCCCGGTACCAGCTTCAACATCAACATCCGCGGAGCCGCTCCCTACTGGCGAGTCGCCTGGCAACAGAGCATGGGCAACTCGTATCTGGAGTTTGGCAGCTACGGCATGCACGTGCGAAGCACGCCGAACGCGGTCGTCGGGCCCACGAACACGTACACCGACGTGGCCTTCGACACACAGTTCGAGCGCGTCCTGCCGAGCCTGAACAACGACATCCTCACGCTGCACGCGACCTACATCCACGAGAACTCGAATCTGAACGCGTTCTACGACCAGCAGCAAGCGAGCCT
>JAKAOH010000006.1 GCA_021812285.1 Acidobacteriota bacterium
CGAGACCGGCCGCACGGTGAAGAGCGCGAAGACGGACGTGACGCGGCTCGAGGACGCGCTGGCGCTGCGCGACGCTGCGATCGCGCAACTGGGCGGCATAGACATCCTGGTGAACAACGCCGGTTGGGACCATCTGACTCCGTTTCTGAAATCGAAGCCGGAGGAATGGCAGCGCGTCATCGGCGTGAATTACCAGGGCGTGGTCCACGCCTGCTACGCCGTCTTGCCGCACATGGCGGAACGCAAGCACGGCGCGATCGTGAATATCAGCTCGGATTCGGCGCGCGTCGGTTCGATGGGCGAAGCGGTGTACTCGGGCGCGAAAGCGGCCGTGGTGGCGTTTTCGAAGACGCTGGCGCGCGAGCACGCGCGCGATAACGTGCGCGTCAACGTGGTCTGCCCCGGCCTGGTGGATACGCCGCTGCTCGCCGAGATTCAATCCCAGGATTTCGGCCGCAAGGTCATCGGAGCGGTCACCGGATTCATTCCGCTCAAGCGCCTGGGCAAGCCCGAAGACATCGCGCCGATGGTGGTGTTTCTAGCCTCCGAAGCCGCAAGCTACATCACCGGACAGGTGATCAGCATCAGCGGCGGATTGACGATGGCCGGATGAGCAGCAATACCATGCCTGCCGCAACGGAATCGCTCGTCGAGCGCTGCCGCGAAATCGTGGAGGATCTGAGCCTAGGCGAGGTGCGCCGGTGGAAGGAAGCGCATCCGGGCGCGCGCGCGATCGGCTATTTCCCCGTCTACGCGCCGGTGGAACTGATCCACGCGGCGGGAATGCTGCCGGTGGGCCTGAACGGCGCGGGCGACCGCCTGGATTTGCAGTACGCCGATGCGCGTTTCGGCTCGTTCATCTGCTCGATCGTCAAAACGACGCTCGAAATGGGCCTCACCGGCCTGCTCGATCCGCTCGACGGGATGCTCTTTTCCGGAATCTGCGATTCGGCGCGGAATCTGGCTTTCGTCTTCGAGCGCAATCTTCCCGGAAAATACGTGGATTTTCTGCACTTGCCGCAGAACCCGTCTTCGGCGGCGAGCACGGAATTTTTGAAGGGCGAATACCGGCGCATGGGCGACGCGCTCGAGAAGCTCGGCGGCCGCAAACTGGATGACGACGCGCTGCGCGCCTCGATCGCCGTGTACAACGAGAACCGCAAGCTGCTGCGCGACCTCTACGGGCTGCGCGCGGCCAGTCCGCACCAGGTGCGCACGAGCGATATTTATCTCTTGCAGCGCGCCGGGAATTTCCTGCCCGTGGAAACGCACAACGAACTGCTGCGCGAAGGTCTCGGATCGCTCGCCGACGGCGAGGCGAAGCCGCGCGACAGCGTTCGGATCGTGATCGAAGGCGCGTTTTGCGAGCAGCCGCCGCTGGACCTGATTCGTTTGATCGAGGACGCCGGCTGCTACGTTCTGGACGACGATTTCCTGCTCGGCCGCCGGTGGTTCACCGGCGATGTGCCGGCCTACGGCGATCCGCTCGAATCGCTGGCGTCCTGCTATCTGAACCATTCCGTCTATTCCTCGGTGCGGCACGATTTTCGCAACCGGCGGCACAAGCTGCTGGTGGAGAAAACGCAGCGGCTGGGAGCGCAGGCGGTGCTGTTTCTGATCGCGAAATTCTGCGAGCCGGCCTATTTCGATTACGTGCTGTTCAAACGGGAACTGGAAGCGGCGGCGATTCCGCATCTGCTGCTGGAATTCGAGGAAAAGGCGTTCACGTTCGATAGGCTGCGGACGGAAGTGGAAACGTTCGTCGAATCGTTGCTGTTCGATTGAGGAATCATGGGCGAAACACAGGCGTCGGAATACCGCGGAGACATCCACCGGCAGCAGCGCGACCTGATGCTGCGCTGGTATCAGCGGCTCGAGGAATCGGCGCACGGCGGGCCGCCGGCAGTTTCGCTGATGATTTCCGGCAATTGCGTTGAGTTGCTCGAAGCCTTCGGCGCCGTTCCGCTCTATCCGGAGGTGAACGCGCTGCAATTGGCGATTCGCCATCAATCGCTCGATCCGATCCTGGCCGCCGAGGAGTTGGGTTACGCCGCCGACAATTGCGCCTACGTGAAGGCGGATATCGGCGCGCTGGTCAAGGGAATCACGCCGACGGGAACGGAATTGCCGGTGCCGAAACTGGTGCTCTGCAATTTCGTTGGGTGCAACACGTACGTGAAATGGTTCGAGCACGCGGCGGAATTCCAGAATGCGCCGCTGGCGATGCTCGACGTGCCGTTCCTGCGGACGGCCGAGCCGCGAGCCGAAGACGTGGCGTATATCGTCTGCCAGTTGAAGGAAATCGTGAAGCAGTTGGAGGAGCTGACCGGGCGCCGGTTCGATTACGACCGTTTCCGCGAGGCTGTCCGCTGCTCGGCGCGCGTAGAGGAAGCGTGGTCGCGGATCAAGCATCTGGCGCGGCGCACGCCGACGCCCTTCGACGCCTATTTCGACGCGATCACGCTGATGGGACCGCTTTACGTCTATCGAGGCAGCCCGGAGGGCGTGGAATTTTTCGAACTGGCGCTGCGGGAACTGCAGGAGAAAGCCGAACGCGGCGAGGGAATTTACGACCAGGAGCGGTTTCGCGTGGTGATGGAGGGTCCGCCGCCGTATCCCTTTTTCCGGACGTTCCGCGACATGTTCGCGGCGTGGAAGGCGACGGCGGTCGCGTCCACCTATTCAACCGTCGGCGGGCTGTGGGAATTCGGTTTCCGCCACGATCCCGACCATCCCTTCGAATCGCTGGCGATGCACATGCTGGCGCACAACGTGACGAACCGGAATTACCTGCAGCGGTACGACCAGATCCGGCGGTACGTCGAGGAATGGGACGCCGACGCGGTGGTGATTCATTTCGTGAAGAGCTGCCGGCTGTTTTCCGCCGGACAGGGCGACATGCGCGGCTATTTCACGCAGCAGCTGGGCGTACCGACGCTTTACGTGGAATCGGATCTGGAAGATCCGCGGTATTTTTCGGAGGCGCAGATCAGGAACCGCATGGACGCTTTTTTCGAGGCGCTCGAGCATGCGCGGTCCACCGGAACGCTGCACCGCGGCGTGGCCGCCATCCGGCACGCGCCGGGCGGCGAAATCGCGCCCGCGGCTTCGGACCGGCTGAAAATTCTGCAGTGAGGCGGAGATGAGAATAGCGGCGGGAGTGGACGTCGGTTCGACGCAGACGAAAGCGGTGATCGTCGGCGAAGACGGCGGAATCCGCATGCTGGGCTACGCGCTGGTGGATACCGGCGCGAACGTGCAGCGGGCGGCAGAAAACGGGTTTCTGGCGGCGTGCCGGGAATCGGGTGTCGAGCCGGAAGGCGTGGGCTACGTGGTGGGAACCGGCTACGGCCGCTACAAAATCACGTTTGGCAACACGCAGATGACCGAAATCAGCTGCCACGCGCGGGGCGCCCATTACCTGTTTCCCTCCACCCGCACCGTGATCGACATGGGCGGGCAGGATTCGAAAGCGATCAGCGTGGGCGAGCACGGCGAGGTGCTCGATTTCGTGATGAACGACAAATGCGCCGCCGGCACCGGCCGTTTCCTCGCGAACGCGGCTGAGGTGCTGGGCATCGGGCTCGAAGAAATCGGGCCGCTTTCGCTGCGGGCGCGGCACCCGGTGAAAATCACGACGGTTTGCACGGTATTCGTGGAATCGGACATTCTGTCGTATCTGGCGCAGGGCAAAAAGCCCGAAGACGTTTTGGGCGGAGTGCATTTGGCGATCGCCCGCCGCACGGTTTCGCTGGCGCGGCGCGTTCCGATCGAGCCGGGCATTACGATGACCGGCGGAGTATCGCGCAACACGGGGATGGTGCGAGCGCTCGAGGAAGTGCTGGGCGCGAAGATGCAAGTGAGCCAGCAAGCGCATTTCGCCGGCGCGCTGGGCGCGGGGCTGTTTGCCATCGAGAAGATGGGCGAGAGTTTCGAATCCGGAATCTGGAGGGCGTCGAATGCCACACCGCGCGGCTGAAGCGGAACGTTCGCAGGCGCCCACAGCGCTAGTGGCGGGCGTGGACGTGGGATCGAGCCACACGAAATCGGTGCTCGTCGGCTGGTTTGGCGAGCCGGGCGTGGCCGCGGGGCTGCTTTCGCCGGAGGAGTTTGCGGCGCGCGTCTGCATTCTGGGCCGCGGGACGGTTCGCACCGGCGTGGAAATGGAAAAAGCGGCGCATACGGCGCTCGACGAGGCCTGCCGGGCCGCCGGACTCGGGCGCCGCGCAATCCACTACGTCGCCGCCACCGGCCTGGGCCGTTACAGCATCGGATTCCGCGACATCCAGATCACCGAAATCACCAGCGACGCGCGCGGCGCCTTCTTCGTGTTTCCCCACGCCGCGGCGGTGATGGATATCGGCAGCCAGTCGACGCGGGCGATCGGCCTGGGCGACGCCGGCCGCGTGCGGCAATTCAAGACGAACGACAAATGCGCGGCGGGTTCGGGCAGTTTCATCGTGCGGGCGGCGCGCTATTTGCAGGTGGACCTCGAAAGCGTGGGCGATCTGGCGCTCGAAGCGAATCATCCGCATCCGATCAGCAGCATCTGCGCGGTGCTGGCGGAAAGCGAAATCATCAATCACGTTTCCGCCGGCGTTTCCGTACCCAATATTCTGGCGGGAATTTACGATTCGCTCGCCGACCGGTCGGCGCTGCTGCTGAAGCGCGTGGGCCAAGCTGGGGAACTGGTTTTCATCGGTGGAGTGGCGCGGCAGCAGGGCGCGGTGCGGGCGCTCGAACGGCGGCTGAAGATTCCGGTCCGCGTTCCGGAGTTTTGCGAGCACGTCGGCGCGCTGGGCGCCGCGCTGCTGGGGTTGAAGCGCGTGCTGGCAAACGCGCGGTTCGCCGCTTAAGATCCTCCTGTCCATCCAGCGAATTGAAGACGGCGTCGCGCGCCGCGTGCGAGGACTCGCGGCGGCTTCAGGAATGGAGCGGGGTGAGACCCGCAGCGGCCAGAATGGCGTCGGCCGAGCGGTCGAGGCCGATCGAGGAATCGATCATCAAGTGGTAGAGCCGGAAATCCTTCCAATCCTCGCCGAAATAGCGATCGATGTAAGCCGTGCGCCGGTGGTCGGTCTCCTCGGCGAGCGCCTCGGCTCCGCTCGACACGCCGAACAGTTTCCCCAGATTTTCCGCGCGCCAGGCGAGCGGAGCGTGGATGGAGACGTGGAAAACATCGCGGCGGCCGCGCAGAATGCATTGAGCGCCGCGGCCGACGACGACGGCGTGGCCGATTTCGGCGGCTTCGCGAATCACTTCGGTCCACAGGCGCGCCATCTGATCGGCGTCGAAGGCGCCGGCTTCGACGCGCGTGGCCGAGCCCTCGAATCCGCCGCGCCAGACCGCCTGAATCAGCCGGTGAAACCACGGATTGACGCATTCGTCGTAGCGACGCGCGACGTCGGAGGGGACTTTGGCTCGGCGCGCGATTTCGTCCACCAGCGGATCGTCCACCAGCTTCCAATCCAGGCGTTCGGCCACGCGTCGGGCGATTTCCGCGCCGCCGCTGCCATGTTCCCGGCTGATAGTGATTACGCGAAACATCGCCGCGGCCTAGTCTCCCGTTGCGAGCGGCAAACCGCGCTCGCGCCATTCGTTCAAACCGCCCGCCAGGGTGGCGACGTCGGCGAAACCGGCGCGGCGCAGGACGCTTGCGGCCACGCCGGAGCGATAGCCGCTGGCGCAAACCACGTGCACGCGGGCGTCGCGCGGCAATTCCCCGAGCCGCTTGGGCAAATCGCCGCCCATGATGTGCAGCGAGCCGGGAATATGGCCGGAAGACCATTCCGCGTCGCCGCGCACGTCGACGATCACGGCGCCGGCGCGGCGTCGCGCATCGAGGTCGGCGGCGGAAACCTGCTCCACTTGAGCCTGCGGCCAGCCGAGTCGGGCCCAGGCTTCAAATCCGCCTTCGAGAAAGCCGCGCGCGTCGTCGAGCCCCACGCGCACCAAACCGCGGCGCGCATCGTCGAGATTCGTTTCGCGGTCGCCGACAAGCAGCAGAGGACGGTCGTAAGGAACAATCCATGCGGCCCAGGTGGAAAATCCCCCGCCCGCGCCAATGTTGAATGAGCCGGGAATGTGCCCGCGGCTGAAATTTTCCTGCGAGCGGCAATCGAGCACCACCGCGCCTTCGCGCTCGATCGAATCGCGAAATTCCGCCGCGCCGATCGCGCGGTCGCCGGGCATTGTTCCCAGCAGGCGGGGGCCTTCGGCGTTGACACGCTTCATCCGGCGATAGTAATCGGGGAACGGAGGAACGTGGCCCAGGATACGATTGACGAACGGTTCGCGCTCGCGGTCGCGAAAGAAGACATTGCTCGCGCGCTCGTCACCCAGCGTCGATTGCGGCCGATTGCTCATCCCGCTGCCGCAGAACGAGCCGGCGCCATGCGCGGGACGCACTTCGAGGGCGTCCGGCAGGTGCCCGATACGGCGATGCAGGCTGTCGTAGAGCAACTCGGCCAGGCGGCGCTTCGATTTTTCGCCCAGCAGATCGGGCCGGCCGAGCGAGCCGACAAAAAGAAAATCGCCGGAGAGCATCGCCACCGGGTGCGGGCTGTGCGCCGGCTCGTGAATGAGAAACGAGATGTGTTCGGGCGTGTGGCCCGGCGTGTGCAACGCGACCATCGCCGCGCCGTCCCACTCCAGGCGGTCGCCGTCGCGCATCGCGTGGTGCGGGAATTGATAGACGTAATCCTCGCCAGCGTCATGCGCGCTCAGCCAGAGCTCCGAGCCGGCGGCCGCGGCGAGTTCGCGCGCGCCCGAGGCATAATCGGCGTGGATGTGCGTTTCGAGGATGTGGGTGATTTTCCAGCCGCGTTCCGCGGCGAAGGCGAGATAGGTGTCCACGTCGCGTTTCGGATCGATGACCACGGCGCGGCCGTGCGAAGCAACGATGTAGGAATAGTGAGCCAGACCAGGCACTTCGAATCGTTCGAGAACCATGCCTTCTCCCCCTGCAAGGCCGAAGCGTCAATGGTCCCGTGCGGGCGAGGTCACCCGGCGAACCGTGGCTTCAGGATACCTTGCCGGGAAACGGCAGGCAATTCCAGCAAGGTTGAGCGACGCCTGGAAAACGGATTGAGGCGATGGCGGCGTTGCGCGGCCTGGGCAGGCGCCGCGGGAAACGCCATGTTAGGCTTTTTGGCATTCGATGGCTGAATTGCTCGAACTCGAATTCGACCGTCTGACGCCGGAGGGAATGGCGGCCGCGCCGATGCCGGAAACGGGGGATCGCGTGGCGCTCGCGTGGGGCGTTTTGCCCGGCGAACGCGCGCGCGTGCTGCCGATGCGGCGGCAAAAGGGAGCATTGCTCTGTCGGCTGGTGGAATTGCTGCGCGCGTCGCCGGAACGCGTCGCGCCGCGCGAGGACCATTATTTGAGCTGCTCTCCATGGCAGGTGACGCGCTACGGCGCGCAAGTCGAGGCGAAGCGCAGAGTCTTAGAGAATCTGTTTCCTTCCGTGACGCTGGAGCGATTCGTCGCTGCGGAAACGGTTTGGGGTTACCGCAACAAAATGGAATTCAGCTTCACCGAGCACGAGGGCCGGCTGCAGCTCGCTTTTCACGAACGCGGGCATTCGCAGCGCCGGCTGCCGCTGCCGGAGGGTTGCCAACTTGCCGGCCCAGCGATGAACGCGGCCGCACTCGAAGCAGTGACGTGGCTGGCCACGCGTGGAATTCGCGCTTCGGCGGTGAAAAGCCTGATCGTGCGTGGGAGCCGAGCGACCGGGCGGGTCATGGTGGGGCTTTACGTGATGGACGATAATTTTCCCGCCGGGGAATTGACGCTCGAACGCAGCGCGGGATGGGCCGTTTATTACAGCGATCCGCTGTCGCCGGCTTCGGTCGAAACGCGATTGCTCGACCGGCGAGGCGCCGACCATCTGGTGGAGCGCGTAGCGGGAGTGGATCTGGCGTGGCCGCTCGAAGGTTTTTTTCAGAACCACGCGGAGGTGTTTGAACTCGCCGTCGACGAGATTCGACGCCGCATTCCGGAAACCGCGCGTATCGTGGAGCTTTACAGCGGCGTGGGGGCGATTGGGCTCGCACTGTGCGACAAAGCCGAGGAAATTCTGGCCGTCGAATCGAACCAAGCCGCGTCGGCGTGGGCTGAGCGCAACCGGCACGCGGCCGGAGCGGAAAATTACCATCCGCGCGCGGCGCGGGCGGAATTGTGCGCCGAGGAAATCTTGCTGCCGAGCGACGTGGTGGTGGTTGATCCGCCGCGCACAGGGCTGCATCCGCGGCTCGTCGAGGCGCTCGCGCGCGTACGGCCGCGCCGCATCGTCTACCTTTCGTGCAACCCGGCGAACCAGGCGCGCGACGCGGCGATGCTCGGCGCGATATACCGTGCGGTGACGCTCGTGGGATTCGATTTTTATCCGCAAACCCCACACCTTGAATCGCTGCTCGTGCTGGAACGGGCGGCTGAGGCGGAGTGAACCGCCCGAATTCTCCCAAAGACCCGTTTGGCAAGTAGGCAACGGCCGGCGAAAGGCTTCCTGACGGGTTTCGCAGCGGTAGTGTATTCTGTGCGCGATTTCATGGCTCAGGACACGGCGCAAATGGAGAACGTTTCAGCCACGCGGCAGGGTGAGGGCGCAGGCACGAAAGCGCCCGCCGTGGTTGGCGGCGCGGAATGGGCGCTGCTGGTGGTTGTCGTTGCGGGACTGCTGGACACGCTGCGGTTTGCCGCGTATTACATTCCGCTTCCCTTCGCGGTGAATTTCGAAGAAGGAAAGATTTTGAACGCGGGCTATCGGATCCTTCGCGGGTTGACGCCGTATCCGCCGGTGGGCCGGCCTCCGTATGTGGTCAACGTGTATGGGCCGGTGTTTTATTACGTGGTGGCGCCGCTGGTGAAGTGGTTTGGGCTGAGTTTCACGGCGCCGCGGCTGCTGGTGCTGGCATCGGGGCTGACGGTGGCATTGCTGTTGGCATTGCTGCTGCGGCACTGGACCGAGTCGTGGGTGATTGCGTTGGGCTTCGGTCTGTCGTTTCTGGCGGTGTCGCTGGTGCGGGACTGGATCTACGTTCTGAGAGTGGAGCTGTTCGCGACAGCGTTGTCGCTGGGGGGGTTGTACGTATTTGCGAAGAAGAAATCCCTGCTGTGGGCGGCGCTGCTGTTTTTGGCGGCGATCTACACGAAGATCACGTTTATCGCGGCGCCGATTGCGTGTTTCTTGTATCTGGTGCTGAAGGGGGAATGGCGGGGAGCGTGGCGGTTGACGGGCTGGATGCTGCTTTTCGGGCTAACGGGGCTGGCGGCACTGAGCGCGGGGACGCGGGGGTGGGCGCTGTTTCACATGTTCCTGACGCATCCCGATCCCTATCGCCTGCGCTGGTATTTCCAGCGTTTCAGTCCGTTTGCCCTACTCGACGCGGGACTCGTTATCGCCGCGATTTCGCTGGCTGTGCTTGACGTGCGTCGGCGCAGCATTTCTCTTCCCTTGATCTATTGCGCGCTCACCACGCTGATGACGCTGACGGTGGGCAAGTTTGGCGGTGACGCGAACGAGTTGCTCGAATGGCAAGCGGCGATGTGCCTGGCCGCCGGATGCGGCTATGCCGCTCTGCGGAAACACTGGAAATTCGAGCCGGCGGTGGCTTTGATTCCCATCGGAGTGATGGTCCTGGTGTTGTTGGGGCTGCCGGAAAGCCGGCAACTCGCGCCCGACCTGGCCGGTTGTCCCGCGGCGTACCAATTCGCCAAACAACAACCCGGCGAACTGCTTACAGGGAACTCCGGTATTGCAGCCCTGTCGGGAAAGAAAATGTGGCTCAGCGACGTGCTGGAATTTGCGGTGCTCGGCCAGGCGGGACGACTGGATCAGCGGCCTCTCGCCGAGATGGTTCGCAACAAGTTTTTTGGGTTAATCCTCATTAACGGCGATACGTCCGCGCGAAGGCGTGAAGAAACGGGACCTCAACTGCCGTTTTCGTTCTGGCCGCGGGAGTTCGTGACGGCACTAACGCGGAATTATCACCCCGTCGCTCGGTTTTCCTGCGCCTACGCCGGCGTTGCCTACGAACCCAACTCGACGCCTGGACCCGTCTCAGGCTCCCATGGAAAGTAGAACCAAACCGGTGGAGAATCGCCGGGGCTTCGTTGCGCACCCGCGTTGGGCTTGGGTGGCGCTTGTGGGCATTGTGCTCGCCTTCGTTGTGACGGTCGTCTGGCTCGGGCCGGCGGCGAATTTCGGCTCGCTGCAGGACGACGCGATGTATTTCGTTGCGGCAAAATCCATCGCCGCTGGCCATGGCTACTTCCTTCCGAGCTTTCCCGGACACCTTCCGGCGCTGAAATATCCGGAACTCTATCCGTGGCTGCTGTCCTGGGTATGGCGTTTGAGCCCGAGCTTTCCCTCGAACGTCGTACCGGCAATCGGGCTGACGCTCGTTTTCGCATGCTGGTTTCTAATCGCCTGTTTCCTGGTGGCGAAGCATACGCTGCGGCTCGAACCGGCGTGGGCGCTGGCGGTCACCGCTCTTTGCGGCTTCAACTTTTTTTCGCTGCTGCTCGCCGGAAGCGTTTTGAGCGACCTTCCCTTCGCCGCGCTGGCCTTGACGGCGGTACTTTGCGCAGATCGTGCGCTCGAAAAAGATGCTGATTGGAAATGGGCCGCGGCTACCGGCGCGCTGGCGGGCGTTTCGGTTGGCTTGCGCACGGTTGGGGCGACGCTGATCGCGGGAATCGTGGTTGTCGCGATCCTTCGGCGCCGCTGGCGAGCGGCGGCCGTTTGCTGTGTCGTTGGCGGAGCGCTTTCCCTGCCGTGGATTCTGCCCGTGCTCGAGCGACTGCTTTCCCCACACGTAGGGACATCGGTGGCATCGCCTGGATGGAGCCAAACTCTCGCTTTCTATACCAGTTACTTTGGAGTATGGAGTCGCTCTGTTCCCAACTGGGCGACGCAGCGGGCGGTGCTGCTGAAAAATTTCATCAGCACCATCCTGGCGCCCGGGATACTGCTGCTGGTGCCGCTGGCCAATCGCAGCGCGATCCTCAGCGTCGGCGTGGGAGGAGCGGTGGCCATCGCCGCATGGATCGGGCTCCTCGTGCATTTCCGGCGGGAGGGCTGGAAAGCAATTCACGGCGTCTTCCTTTTCTATCTGGCGATGGTGCTGCCCTGGCCGTTTCCTCCGCAACGTTTTCTGGTGCCATTTCTGCCGATTTTCTTCGGAGGGCTGGCGCTGATCGCTCGTGAAATCAATCGGAATGCGGCCAGCGCGTTGCGTGAGTCGGCGACGATGGCGAAGCGCGCCGGGGCCGTTACGGCCTACGTTTTGCTTGTTGCCCTCGCGGGCGTGGTCGCGGCAAACGGCGCCTGGGCCGCGCCAAGGGCGCTCGCGCGGCTGATGGCGCGGCAACGGTCCCTGCTCGCGTCAAAACGCCAAGCGTATCGGTGGATCGCCGGCAACACACCGGCTTCGGCGCGCTTCATCGCCTACGACGACGTGCTCTTGTACCTGTACGCGGATCGCCAGGCGATTCGCCCGATCGCAGCCTCGACCGCGAGTGGATACGACAACGATCCTTCTATTGCGGAACGCGACGCCGATCACCTGGAGGACGTCGCGCGCCACGTTGGAGCGAAATACTGGCTCGTTACGCCGAGCGATTTCGGCATCGAGCTCGGGGACGACAAGACCATCCTCCGAAAACGCGAAGACGAACTGCTGGCGCATTTGCCCATCGTCTTTCAGTGCGATTCTGGGCGCATTCGTTTGTACCAACTGCCAAACCCGGAGCGGCCGGGAGCCGGTGTGCCGTAGCCCATTTCCGCCGCGACTGGAGCTTGGCGGCGGCGCCAGCACACGTTTTTCCTTGAGGATTCCCGGCGTTGTGCGGGATCGCGAGGTTTCGTTTTCATCGCTCGGCGTAGGGAGCCGGCATCGCAGGCGAATTACCGAGGTCCACTAACCAAGTACTTCGTGGCTTCAGGTATTCAATCAGCTTCCGGTTTGAAGCCGCTCCCATGTCCCAGGCCCAGATGACTTTTTGCTTGGGGATGTTGGGACCGTTGTACACCCATTGGTCGGGCCACTGGCCGTGGAAGGCTGATGGCTGAAGGACTTGATACCGCACGAGCACGAGCTGACGACCGGGCCGTTTCTTAAGTTCGGCCAGAATTCTGGATCGCTGTGTCGGTCCCTTGGGAAAACTGTAGGACGCCAGTACATCGAATGCATTCCAGTGAATGTGAAGCGGACCGGCAGCCGCGCGGAGCCCAAACACGAGTACGAGAATGAGCGGAATCGCGCGCGACAAAAACAGCCCTGAAGACATTCCTTGCCACTTCCAATTTCTCATGTACCGGAAACTCAGCAGAATGAGCGCCAGGAACAGGCACGCCATGGGAGCCGCGTAATGCGGCCACATGTATACCTCTACGGCTAGGCCGACAATTGAAATCGCAAGCGCCGCAAGCAGGAAGCGCGCTTCAGCGCTCAATTTTTGCCACGAAAACAGCCTGGACGGCGCGGAAAAAATCAGCACCAACAGTGGCAGCGTGAGCGCCGGACCTGCGAAGAACAGCCACAGTTTGAATCCGCGGCCGGCGTCTGCGCTGAGGATCCCGGCGGGTGTCCGCATCGCCTGGTATTGGGGCAGCTCAAAGTGCTCCTCAGAATCTTTCATCGCCAAGTTTCGCAGAGTCGGCATGGGGCCTAGATGCTCCCACAGGAAATCCGGGACTGAGTCGTATTGCCTCGCGTAGGTTTGGTACGGCATCTGGAAGGGGTTGCCCGTAACGCGCCAGAAGTAATAGCCCATCCATGTGCCCGCCAGAAGCAGTACGAGCGCGATCGGAAGCGCCACGCGGCGCGCGACCGACCAAAATTCCTTCCCTCGCTTTTTGAATCCCCAGCGAAACAGCACAAACGCCGCCGGCAGGCTGAGCACCAGACCTTCGTACGGCCGGCTATTCGCCAGGATTGCCAGGCCAAGGCCCATGAGCAACGCGTTCTTGATCTTCGTCGATTTCAAAAGACGCGGCAGAGCGCCCAACATCAGCGCGCCGCCCGTCGCCGCCACGGCGCCGCCCCAATAGCTGTCCGCCCAATAGCTGAAGACGCCCCATCGCAAGACGGCGATTGCTCCGCCCAGCAGCGCCAGTTCCGGCGAAAGCCAGCCTTGCAGCATCCAGCAGATCGCCGCGCACATCACGCCAACGCTCAGCCAGACGCCCCAAAACGCTTTTCCGAACAGAACCTTTCCGAGCGCCATGACGAGGCCTTGGGCTGGTGGATATTTTGATTGGTAAGTGGGCCACACCAAGGTGTGGAGTGTTTCGAAGTGCTGCCACATCGGAGGCGTGGAGTTCGTCAGCCGGCCTTCGGCAAACGTATGCGCAGCCAGCAAATAGCTGAATTCGTCCGGCACTCGCGGAACGGGAACCGGCAGAATCGGGAGAACGGCAAGCCGCGCCGCCAGCGCGGCCAAGCCAACCACCAGCACGGCAAGTTTCCGGCGACGAGCCAAAGCGCCGAGCGGCTGTTCCACGCGAGCGAACCACGACGCACCCGCGTCCGGCCATAGGATGGCCCAGGCGAGCGCGGCCATGGCGAGCACAAGTTCGATGAGAACGAGCACGGTCTAAATACTCGTCAGACTGCCCGGCGACGGCCAGAAGTTTCCGAATGTTCGCATCGAAAGCGTCAACGTCAGCGGCTTTCTGCGCGGCCGGGCCGCGAAGCGCAGGGAATTCTTCGGAAACAGCTTGGCAGGAATCGCAAACGAATCGCAAGCTGAGGCGTACAATAGCAAAACTGAAACGGCCCCGATTGGCCCGGCAATCATTCATCGGCGCTTCCGCCGGCCGCTCGGAACGGCCCATGAGGGAGACCTGGTTTCGGACGCGTTGGCTTAGCGGAGAGATGCGATGAACCGCGCCGAGAGGAGTGGCAACCCCGTTCTGTCCGGTCCAACGGACGAAGCCCACGATGCGGTTGAACTCTCCATCGTCATGCCGTGCCTCAACGAGGCCCGCACACTTTCGACCTGTATCCGAAAAGCTCGCGCCGCCATGGACCGGCTCGGCTTGAAGGGCGAGATCGTCGTGGCCGATAACGGCAGCACCGACGGCTCTCAGGCCGCTGCCGAGGGGTTGGGTGCGCGCGTCGTACCCGTCAAGGAGCGAGGGTATGGCAGCGCCCTGCGGGGGGGCATAGCGGCGGCTCGTGGGAAGTACGTGATCATGGGCGATTGCGACGACAGCTACGATTTCAGCCAGATCGAGCCGTTCGTCACCAAGCTGCGTGAAGGTTGCGAACTGGTGATGGGGAATCGGTTCCTTGGTGAAATTCAACCGGGAGCGATGCCTTTCCTCCATCGCTATGTCGGCAATCCTTTCCTCAGTTGGTTGGGGCGCCTTTTCTTCAATTGCCCGGTTGGGGATTTCCACTGCGGTCTCCGCGCATTCCGCAGGGAGGCCATCGAGCAACTGCAACTCCGGACCACCGGCATGGAATTCGCCAGCGAAATGGTGGTTAAAGCGACCCTGTTCCACCTGCGTGTCGGCGAAGTTCCGATAATCTTTTGTCCCGATGGGCGTGACCGCCCGCCGCACCTGCGGACGTGGCGCGACGGCTGGCGGCACTTGCGATTTCTCCTTCTCTACAGTCCGCGCTGGCTATTCCTCTACCCGGGAATTTTTCTTCTGGCTCTCGGCCTGGCCATTGGCGTTTGGCTGATGCCCGGGCCGAAAACGATCGGAGGCGTTACTTTCGATTTCGATACCCTGCTCTTCGGCGCGATGGCGATTCTCGTCGGCTTTCAAGCTGTTGCATTTGCGGTTTACAGCAAGGTCTTCGCCATCTCAGAGGGCCTTTTGCCGGAAGATGCGCGGCTGAGCCGCTTGTTTAGATACGTTACGTTGGAGGTAGGCTTGACGATCGGAGCAATTCTGTCCTTTGCCGGTGTCGCGATTTGGGCAATCGGCCTGGGGTACTGGAGCATCCACCACTTCGGGCCGTTGGATCCGGAACGCACTACGCGCATCGTGATCCCAGGCCTTGTTTGCTTCACGCTGGGCGTCGAAATCATTCTTTCCAGTTTCTTCCTGAGCGTTCTCGGCCTGCCGCGGCGCTAAGCCTAATTGCTGCATCGCGGGGAGTGCTGACCCTTCGTCATGGCGAAGGGATTGGAACGGGCTTTGCCGGGTATGCACGGCAGCTTGTGGTTCCTCTTCAACAAATATGTCTGAAACTTTCAGTCAGAATTTCGCTTTTTCGTCTTTCGCGGACTGCCCGCCGCTGGTTACTCCGCGAAGTTGGCGTGACGCCCTACGCCGCGTGTTGGCAGGAATGCAATCACTTGCGGCGCGCGCGTTGACCATGTTCTTCGGTGCGATGTATTCTTCGCCCGTTTTCATGTCCGCTGATAGCGCAAAGGTCGAAGCGCGCCAAAATCCTCGCGGCAGCCCGGGCGAGGAACTTAGGCCGCCGGTTTCTCTGCTCGCCGCCGAGATCGTACTTCTCGCCGGCGTGATTGTGGGTGTTCTGAACTCGCTTCGCTTTGCAGGCTATTACATTCCCTTGCGATTCGCGTTGCACTACGAGGAGGGGAATATTTTGAACGCCGCCCTCCGAATCACGCGGGGGCACACGCCCTACCCTCCCGTCGGTGGACTCCCCTACGTGGTGAATCCGTACGGTCCCGTTTTCTACTACCTTGTGGCGCCGCTGGTGAAATGGTTCGGGCTGAGTTTCACCGCTCCGCGGGTTCTCGTCCTCATCTCGGGCCTTGCGGTGGGCCTGTTTCTGGTGCTGCTCCTGGGGCATTGGACGCGGTCGTGGTTGGTCGCGCTCGGCTTCGGCCTTTCCTTCCTAGCGGTTACTCCGGTTCGGGAGTGGCTCTACATTCTGCGGGTTGAAATGTTTGGCCTGGCGCTCGCGTTGGCCGGGCTCTATCTGTTCGCAACCAGAAAATCGCTGCTCTGGTCCGCGCTGCTTTTCTTGGCGGCTCTTTTCACCAAGATCACCTTTCTGGCTGCGCCGGTGGCCGTCATCCTCTACTTGCTGCTCTCGGGCGATCGCCGCCGCGCCTGGCGTTTCATCGGCTGGATGCTCCTGTTCGGCGTGGCGGGGCTGGCCGCGCTCAGTGTCGGGACGAACGGATGGGCCCTCTTCCACATGTTTCTCACGCATCCTGACCCGTATCACTTCAACTGGTATTTCGCGCGTTTGTGGTCCGTCGGACGCTGGGACTTGGGTCTCGCGGCCGGGGCAATCCTCCTGGCTGTCCGGGATCTTCGCCGGCGGAGCGTTTCTCTTCCTTTGATCTTTTGCGCGCTTGCCACGGTGATGACGATTCCCGTGGGGAAGTTGGGAGCGGACCTGAACGAGTTGCTCGAATGGCAGGCGGCGCTATGTCTCGCGGCCGGCTGCGGCTATGCCGCCATCCGAAATCGTCTGAGGCCCGATTCCGTAGTCGCCTTGGTTCCCATCGCCGTCTTGGCTACGGTCCTGCTCGGGCTCTCCGAAAGCAGGCGGCTCAGCCCGGCCATATCCGGATGCCCGGCCGCCTATCAATTTGCTGCCGAGCAACCAGGCCAGTTGCTCACGGAAAATTCCGGCGCCGCTGTGCTTTCCGGGAAGACCGTTTGGCTGTCGAACAGTTTCGAATACTGTTTTCTCGGCAAGGCCGGCCGGCTCGATGAGGAACCGCTCATCCGGTTGGTTCGCCACAAGTTTTTCGGCCTGATCCTGATGAGCGGAACTCCGCGTTTGCTGGCGAGTTCCAAGCCCGAACCCGGCCTGCATTCGACGCTCTGGCCGCCGCAGTTCATCGAGGCCTTGACGCAAAACTACCATCAGGTCGCTCGCTTCTCTTGCGGCTACGCTGAGGTCGCCTACGAGCCTGACGCCCCACCTGCCCGCTGATTCAGCAGCAAAATCAGCAGGATGCCATACAGTGACGGACGGGTAATTCTTCGACACACGCGCGCGGGGAGCGCGCCGTCGCCGCTTCGCACCCGTGTTACCTTAACTCGGACTTCCTTCTGGAGTTTGGAGCCGTTCGACGGACGATCTGATGACCGGTGTCGCCGCCAAGGATAAGCTCGCCGCATCCGCCGCAAGCGATTCCACTCCCACTGCCGGCGCGAGCCTCGAAGCTCGCTTCCGCGAGACGCGATTCGGCTGGGCCGTGCTGGCCGTCGTGTGGCTGGTGAGCGCAGTCTATCTGTGGGTGAACCTCCGCAACGGATTGATACCCTCGGACGCCGGGATGCTTGCCGAAATGGCGGATCGTGTTCTCCACGGTCAGGTGCCGTATCGGGATTTCATAGAAAATTATACGGGCGGACTGACCTATTTTAATGCCCTCGCTTTCCGCCTCTTTGGCGAAAATTTCTTTAGCCTGCGCATTCCCCTCTTTTTGTTTTTCCTGGGCTGGGTCCCTTCCGTCTATTTCATTGCTCGGCGCTTTGCCGGTCCCGTCGCTGCGGCGGGCGCTACGCTGCTTTCGGTGGCTTGGAGCGTGCCGAATTATCCGGAAGCCATGCCCTCCTGGTACAACCTCTTTTTTGCCACCTGGGGCGTGCTCGCGCTCATCCGCTTCATCGAATCAGAGAAGAAACGCTGGCTGTGGATCGCTGGTTTATGCGCGGGGCTCTCGTTCTTGGTGAAAATTTCGGGCCTGTATTTCATTGCGGCTGCGCTCCTATTTTTTGTGTTTTATGAGTTGAACCTTTCCCGGACTGCGCCGGAGGCAAAGCGCCCCGCTCTCGGCTACAAATTCCTTGCTTCTGCCGCTCTTCTGCTTTTCGCAAGCGTCGTTGTTGGCCTGATTCTCAAGAGGCCCACGTTTGGGGAAGCATTTTATTTCATTCTCCCGAACGTCTCGCTCGTCGCGCTCCTGCTAAGGAATCTCTGGCGCACGCCGTCCGGCGGAAACTGGTTGCGCTTGCGGCGTCTTTTTTCGACGGCGCTGCCATTCCTTGGCGCCGCGTTTGCGCCGGTCGCGATTTTTCTGGCGTACTACGCAAAGGCCGGCGCTCTAGGAGACTGGTATTCAGGTGTACTCCGCTCGAACCTGCACATTCTCTGGGCGGCGTGGAACTCTCCCTCGCTGTTGTTCTCCGTCGGGCTCATCCCGATTCTCTTGATCCTCTGGTTGGCGTATTCTCGCGAATGCAATCGTGCGCGGTGGGTCCCGGTTTTTGCCTTCTGCTCCCTCGCGGCCCTCCTGATCCTTGCTTGGCGGTTTTCGGCTGTTTACTGGGCGCTGGGACTGCCGCTCCCGGTCCTGATTCCGCTTCTCGCGTTGGCTCTCCCATTGTTCTTGCGCCGGAGCGCTCAAATCCCCCAGTCTAATCGTTTGGCCTTGTTTCTGCTCGTAGCCACTGCAATTGAGTGCGGCTTGGATCAGTTCCCGTTTTCCATTCCGATTTACTTCTGTTACATCGCCCCGCTCGTCATCCTAGCCGTCCTCGCGCTGCTCTCAGCTTTCGGGAAGCCGAATCGTGTGACCGTTTTTGCACTCATCCTCTTCTACTTCTCCTATGCCGTTTGGCTTCACTCTCCAGCCTTCTTCACCACGATCAACCTGCCCGCGGATCGACCTTACACGCTTGCCCATGTGAAGCTTCCCGGTTTCGGTGGCATCCGGGGTTTGCCCAAGCAAGCATCTGAATACGAGCAGCTGATCCCGGCGGTTCTTGCCCACGCGCATGGCCCTTTTGTCTATTGCACGCCTGATTGTCCCTCCGTGTACTTTCTTTCCCGGAAACGCAATCCCACCCGGACGATCTACGATTTCCTTGATCCGGATTATTTCGATCCCTTGGGCCGCACAAATCGGATCCTGCAAACCCTTACGGTCTACCACGTTCACGCGGCGGTGCTCGCGCCAATCGAGCAAGCCAATTCAGGTGTCGTTGCACCCTGCTTGCGGGCGGCGCTCGACGCCCGCTTTCCAAATTCGGCCACCGTTGGCAAGTTCGAAGTGAGGTGGAGAACGCCGGGCCATAAGCATCGGGGTTCAATAATTCGAGCAAGGGAAATCTCGGTGCACAGTGCCGGGACCGGGGTGCGATCCCCCGGCGAGCGGGCGCGGTCTGGCCGGCCACCAGCCGCTGGCTGCCAACAGCCACAAGGTGGAGCGCCCGGAATACTCGAAGGGCACGCGACTAATTGTCGTTAAGCCGATTCGCGATGTTACGTGCTACCGTAATTCCGCCCTCATGAGGCAAAGGACAGCCGTCGCTAACGAGGTCATGGGTTCCACTCTTACCAATTTACCGGAGGCAGCAGCCGAGGCCCGCACCGAAGGGTCGAAGCCGACGCCTTTTGTTCGCGGCGCCGAGTTCGCGCTTGTCCTCACAGCAGTGGCGGGCTTTCTCGATACACTTCGGTTTGCCGCCTACTACATCCCGCTTCCTTTCGCGGTGAATTTCGAAGAAGGAAAGATTCTGAACGCGGGCTATCGGATCATTCACGGGTTGACGCCGTATCCGCCGGTGGGTCGGCCGCCGTATCTGGTGAACGTTTACGGGCCGGTGTTTTATTACGTGGTGGCGCCGCTGGTGAAGTGGTTTGGGCTGAGTTTCACGGCGCCGCGGCTGCTGGTGCTGGCCTCGGGGCTGGCGGTGGCATTGCTGTTGGTGTTTCTGCTGCGGCACTGGACCGAGTCGTGGGTGATTGCGTTGGGCTTCGGTCTGTCGTTTCTGGCGGTGTCGCTGGTGCGGGACTGGGTCTACGTTCTGAGAGTCGAGTTGTTTGCGACGGCGCTATCGCTGGCCGGGCTGTACATTTTTGCGGTCAGGAAATCCCTGCTTTGGCCGGCGCTACTTTTCCTTGCGGCGCTTTTCACCAAAATCACCTTTCTGGCTGCGCCTGTGGCCGTCATTCTCTACCTGCTGCTCTTGGGCGAGCGCCGGCGCGCCTTGCGATTCATCGGTTGGATGCTCCTATTCGGCCTATCGGGACTGGTGGCCCTGGGCGCGGGAACGCGGGGGTGGGCGCTGTTTCACATGTTCCTGACGCATCCCGACCCGTATCACCTGAACTGGTATTTCGCGCGTATCTGGACTTTCGGCCGCTGGGATCTGGCGCTGGCGGCGGGTGCGATCGTGCTGTTGTCTCTTGATGTGCGCCGGCGCGACATTTCCCTTCCTTTGGTTTACTGCACGCTCGCCACGCTGATGACGCTGACGGTGGGCAAGTATGGCGGCGATTTCAACGAGTTGCTTGAGTGGCAGGCGGCGATGTGCCTTGCCGCGGGATGCGGCTACTCCGCGCTGCGGCGGTACTGGAGGCCCGATCCTGTTTTGGCTTTGATTCCTCTCGGTGTGGCGCTTGTGGTCGGTTTGGGGCTGGCCCAGAGCCCGCGACTCAGCCCTCTGCTGCGGGGCTGCCCCGCTGCTTATCGGTTCGCCGCCGAGCAGCCGGGACAACTACTCACGACAAATTCCGGGGCAGCGGCGCTCTCAGGAAAGCAGATCTGGCTCTCGGACCTTTTCGAGTACGCCTCGCTGGGCCGCGCGGGCCGGCTCGATCAGAAACCGCTCGTGCGGATGGCGCGACGGAAATTTTTCGGTGCGATCTTAATCGGCGATACTCCTCGCAGCCTGCTTCGCGGGGAAACCGAAGCTGAGTCGCCGATGAAATTCTGGCCCGCACAGTTTGTCGCTGCATTGCTCCAAAATTACCACCCGGTCGCTCGCTTCTCGTGCATTTACGCCAACGTTGCCTACCTACCGAACGCACTGTCCGCGCCCTCCGAGAGTGCACATCCTTGATGTGCCGCCCAGCATGCCGTCCGAGTGATGTGCGGCCATGGACCGGGGGCGTGCCTCTCGCTCCGCCTTTCGGGTCTCGCGAGCCCCGCTCAGCTGTCACAATCCTATTCTTCCCAGAGCGGGTAAATCCTCGGCGTACCGGCTGCGCTTGCCGCTCGCCCCTCCCGTGCTGCCCTGAGGCGAAGTCTCGTGGAGCGCTCACATCCCTTTTGCTGGCGGCATGGTGGCTGGTATGGCTGTCGGCAAGGTGGCTTAGCGTCCGCCCATCGTAGATCCTATGTCCGAGGCCGGCACGAACCTCGAAACGCAGTTCCGCGAGACACGACACGACCGTGTTGTGCTCGCGGCCGTTTGGGCCCTGTCTGCGGTCTACCTAGGCGTGCATCTGCGCCAAGGGTGGGCCGCGCTGGACGCGGGGCCCCTCGCTCAAATGGCAGAGAGGGTTCTGAGGGGACAGGTGCCCGACCGCGACTTCGTCGAGCTTTACACCGGGGGGCTTGACTATTTCAATGCGCTCGCGTTCCGGCTCCTTGGGGTCAATCTTTTCAGCCTGCGTGTTCCGTTGTTCCTGCTCTTCCTCGGCTGGGTGCCCTCGGTTTATCTCATTGCCCGGCGCTTTGCGGGGCCGGTTCCCGCGGCGGGCGTCACGCTGCTCTCGGTCGCCTGGAGCGTTCCAAACTATCCTGAGGCGCAGGCCTGTTGGTACAACCTGTTTTTCGCGACCTGGGGCACGTTGGGGCTTCTGCGGTACCTTGAGACGAGCAAAAGTCGCTTCCTCTGGATTGCTGGCGTGTGCGCCGGGCTGTCCTTTCTTGTCAAGGTCGTGGCGTTGTACTTCGTCGCTGCCGCCCTGCTTTTTTTCATTGTCCGCGAGCTACGGCTTTCCGGAGGCAACCCGGGCGGCGCCAGGAGCGATGCACGTTTATATAGGATTTTCGTGACTACGGGGATGCTGGCGTTTCTTGCGTGGCTCTTCGATCTGATATCGTGGGTACCCACGATCCCGGATTACGTCGATTTCTTCCTGCCCAGCGTCTGCTTGGTCGCAGTTCTATTGCGCGCGGTCTGGCAGGGAGGGTCAGCCCCGGGCCCCGTCCGGTTTCGGCGCCTACTAGGCATGGGGCTGCCGTTCTCTGCGGGGGCTCTCCTCCCGATCTCCTTCTTCTTGCTCTGGCTCGCGCACGAGCACGCCCTGGCCGCCTGGTTCACGGGAACGTTTGTCGCGCCAACGGCCCGGCTACTCTGGGTCTCCGGCCCTCCCGCGTCGCTCGTGACCTCCGCTGGGCTCATACCTCCGCTCATTGTGGCTCTCTTGGGTCTCAGTAGGCGGCCATCGTTTCCCCGTGCCTCCCGGCTTGCCTCAGCGGTGGGGCTTGCGTCGCTGCTCCTCGTAGCGCGCTGGTCCATCATGTCCTATGTGCTGATAGGGGTCTCCGCACCGTTCGTGGTTATCGTTGTTGCCGCCGACGGCCTCGTCTCGCTGCGTGCGCCGTCTGACGACCGCCAGCAGTCGGTTTTCCTGATCCTCGCGGTCGCCGTACTGTGGGCGCTGGTGCAGTTTCCCGCGCCCAGCGCCATCTACTTCGATTACGCAGCGCCGCTCGTAGCGCTCGCCGTTTCGGCCGTCATTTCGTCACGCGGCGTGCGTGACCGCTTCGTTGTCGGCTCGCTTCTTTCCTTTTATCTCATTTTTGCGGTTTGGCTGCGGCCCCCTGGTTACTGGTTCGAGATGCGGCAGAAGCCGCTGACCCGGGTGCGCCTTCAGACGCTGAGGACCCCTCGTGGGGGGGGGCTTCGCGTGGACGCGGGAGAGGCGGAGGAGTACGACAATTTGGTCAGGCTCATTCGGGCTCACGCGGATGGGGGGTACATCTACTGCGCACCCGACTGTCCGGCCGTGTATTTCCTAAGTGGCGAACAGAACCCGACGGGTTCCTTGAACGACTTCCTGGACCCGGACTTTACGAACGTTCAGGGGCGGACGGCGCGAATCTTGGGCACACTCTGGGATCACAGGGTTAGACTGGTGGTTCTCGAAAGACCGAGTCTAGGAGTTTCTGGGCCGATTCCGGCAAGCCTTCGTGCCGCGCTGGAAGCACGATTCCCACTCAGTGCAAGGGTTGGCGACTTTCAAGTTCGATGGGCGGCCGGCGGCAGGCCGGGGATTTTCGCTCCCGGAGCTGATCCGCCCCCTTGGTCTTCGGACGCCCTCAAGCCGCCGGTCGTCCCGTCGGCCTCCCCCCCAGCGCGCGCCATTGGCCATGCCCGCCTAAGAGAGGCTGGGGCGACCCAGCCGCGTGGCCGTATCTGAGGCGCACTATGGCCACGAAGAGCGGCCCTTAGTCCGAGCGCTGCATGTTACGGTAGCGAGGCGCTCTCCGGGTGCCGCAAAGCGGGGACGCAGGAGCCGAGCCTTAACTGATCCATGCCTACACCCACCACAGAAAACGTCTTGCGTCCCGCAACACCAAGGACGACTGAGCCCGGGACGTACGCTCGCGGGGATGAGCAAACCACCGCGCTGAGGCGGTGGTATTTCGCGTTTTTCGTTGTTTCCGGCGCGTGCAGTTTGGTTTACGAAGTGGTATGGCTTCGGCTGGCCTCGGCCGATTTCGGAATCACGACCCCGATGGTCTCGATCGTATTGTCCGTGTTCATGGCGGGTCTTGGTTTGGGCAGCTGGCTCGGCGGGAGGCTCGCGAGACGCTGGAAGGCGAGCTCCGCTGCGCGGACCTTGCGCCGGTATGCCGCTCTCGAGTTGCTCATTGGCCTTTCGGGCGTGCTCGTTGTGCCGATGCTTTCCTGGGGCAGACTGGTTTCCGAACGGATCCAGGACGCGGCGAACCTCGGGTCCTTGGGCTTGTACGCCGTCGCCGGGGCTCTCGTCACAGTCGCGTTGCTCCCTTGGTGCACGTGCATGGGCGCGACGATCCCCTTCATGATGTCGGCGATGAAAAAGAGTCTCGGAGGCGAAGCCGGACGATCATTCAGCTTTCTCTACGTGGCAAACGTATTAGGGGCTGTGTTGGGAACCCTGGTTCCTGCGTTCATTTTGTTCGAGCTTTTCGGGTTCGAACGAACACTGCTCGGTACCGCGCTCACGAATGGCATCCTTGCGATCTCGGTGGCGGCGTTGAGCTTGGGAAAGAGAGTGCAAGAGGCCCGCATGACGCTGGAAGCCGGACCGACCGGCCCGGTGCGCTCGCAGGCTGACCTGGGGAGCAAAAGCCTGCTGCTCTGGCTGCTCTTTCTGACGGGCTTCGCCAGCATGGCTCTGGAGGTCATCTGGATCCGGCAATTTACGCCGTATCTAGGAACTTTCGTTTATGCATTTGCGCTGATTCTCGCGATCTATCTGGTCGCAACCTTTCTCGGAGCGCGAAGCTATCGCGCGTGGAACCGCTCGCGGTCCCCGCTTCGGGGCGTGGGAGCGTGGGCAATTGTGGGTTCGTGCGCACTGATACCGCTTGTCACCGCCAACCCACGCATGAGGCTGCAAATGGTCTCGCTTTTGCCCTTTCTTTCGGGAATCCCTCGCGTCCTTTTGGGGGTGGCTCCGTTCAGTGGCGTCGTTGGATTCATTACGCCCATGTTGGTGGACGACTGGGGCGCCGGCGACCCCGCGCGCGGAGGGAAGGCCTACGGTGTGAATGTGCTAGGTTGCATCCTAGGACCACTTTTCGCCGCTTTCTGCTTGTTGCCCTGGTTGGGTGTTGAAGGGGGAACAATGCTGCTGGCTGCAGCGCTCTTGGCGGCGGGCCTTTTGGCAACGCTAGGGCCGCACCGACTCGGCGTAAGGGGAAAGCGAAGCATCCGCGGGCTTCTTCTCTGGGGCGGTGCCGCTACGCTGGTTTTGGTGGCAACCAGCCGGGCGCAAGCCTATCAGGATATCTACCGACATCGGGCGGTAAAGAGAGATTACGTAGCGACGGTGATTGCAACAGGCACGGGCATGCGGAAGAAGCTATTGGTCAACGGCATCGGGATCACCCACCTCACGCCGCTCACGAAGATGATGGCCCATTTGCCGCTTGCGTTCCTTTCCCGCCGGCCGCGAAACGGCCTCGTCATTTGCTTCGGAATGGGTACAACCTTCCGGTCTATGCTGTCATGGAGGATTCCGACGACCGGCGTGGATTTGGTTCCGAGCGTGCCCAAACTATTTGGCTATTATTTTTCCGACGCCTCGGAACTGATGAAGTCACCGCTGGCCCACGTGGTGATTGACGACGGACGCAGGTTCCTCGAACGAACCAAAGGGCGCTACGACGTCATCGTGATCGATCCGCCGCCTCCCGTTCAGGCGGCAGGGTCAAGTTTGCTCTACTCGAGGCAGTTCTATGCCATCGCCAAGAAGCGCCTGCGCCCGGGCGGGATCCTTGCACAGTGGCTGCCGTCAGGAGATGCGGCCACCCAAGCATCGGTGGCCAAAGCCATAAGTGAATCGTTTCCCTACGTGCGGGTCTTCGGTTCAATTGAGGGGTGGGGATATCATTTCCTCGCGAGCGAACAGCCGATTCCAGATACGCCCGCCTCTCAGCTTGCTGCGAAAATGCCGCCAGCCGCCGTTGCCGACATGCTCGAGTGGGGGCCGTATCACACGGCCCAGCAGCAGATCCAGGCGTTTCTTTCCCGTGAGATCCCCATAAGCTCACTGATCGCGAAAAATCCATCCGTGCCGGCGCTCTCCGACAACCGTCCAGTGAACGAGTACTTTCTGCTCCGGGACGTGCTGCCCCATTCTTGGATGGGAGGTATGCCGTAAGACCGCACGATGTTCCATAGGCCTATCGAGCCCGTTGCCATCTCGGTGCACACGAATAGAAGAACGATTGACGGGGCAACCTCTGAGCCGTATAAACCACGGGTAGAGCCAAAACGGAACAAGCTGGAACGAAACTAGCCGAAAACCGGCACAATTTTGGTGCGAGTTTGGCATAGCCCGGGAGATGGCGCGAATCCATGGCGTTACGGGAAAAAACGGATCTGGGAGTGAAGGCGGCGGCGAGCGCCAGTCCGGCGGATGAGTTTGCGCCGGCTCGCGCCGGAGCGAAGCGCATGGGCACGCACAAGATCGTCGTCGTGATGCCGGCGTACAACGCGGCGAAAACGCTGCGAATCACCTACCGCGATATACCGCACCAGCACGTGGACGGCATCATTCTGGTGGACGACGGCTCGACCGACGAGACGCTGGCCATCGCGCGCGAGCTGAACCTGAGCGTCTTCGTCCACGCGCGCAATTTCGGCTACGGCGCGAATCAAAAGACCTGCTACACCGAGGCGCTGAAGGAAGGCGCCGACATCATCGTGATGCTCCACCCGGATTATCAATACGATCCGACGCTGCTGCCGGAAATCGTCCGGCCGATCGAAGCCGGCGAGGCGGATATGGTGCTGGGCTCGCGGTTTTTGATGGGCAGCGTGATGAAGCAGGGCATGCCGTGGTGGAAATACGTGAGCAACCGCTTCCTGACCAAGGTGGAAAATCTGATCCTCGGCTGGAATCTTTCCGAATATCACACCGGCTACCGCGCCTACAGCCGGCAGGCGCTCGAAGAGCTACCGTTTCTGCTGAATTCCGACAAATTCGTTTTCGATCAGGAAATCCTGGTGCAGGCGGCCGAGCGCGGTTTCCGCGTGAGGGAAGTGCCCGTGCCGACGAAATATTTTCCCGAAGCGTCGTCGGCGAGTTTCGTCGCGAGCTCCATTTACGGGCTGAGCATCCTGCTGCTGCTCGGGCGATTCCTGTTGCACCGGTCGGGCCTCGTGAAGCAGAAACAGTTCGAAAGTTTCCGCGCGCGATATCGGCGGCTGGAATAGACTTCAGGAACCGGCAGCGGGAACGACGGCCGGCCGAATTTCGACAGATCCAAGGGAAAGGAACTCGATGAAAGGCGTTGTGCTGGCGGGAGGGCTGGGGACGCGGCTGAGTCCGCTGACCCGGGTGACCAACAAGCACCTTTTGCCGGTCTACAACCGGCCGATGATTTTCTATCCCATCGAAACGCTGGTAAACGCGGAAATCCGCGACATCCTGATCGTCACGGGCGGGCAAAACGCCGGCGATTTCCTGCGGCTGCTCTCGGACGGCAAGGATTTCGGCCTCCACCACCTGAACTACGCCTATCAGGAGGGCGAAGGCGGCATCGCCGACGCGTTGCGTCTGGCCGAGCATTTCACAGCCGGCGAAAAGCTGTGCGTGATCCTTGGCGACAACATCATTCAGGGAAACGTGTTGGAAGCCAAGCGCCGCTTCGACGCGCAGGAACACGGCGGGCACATCATCCTCAAGCAAGTGCCCGACCCGGAACGCTTCGGCTGCGCGGAAATCGTGGACGGGCGGATCGCGCGCATCCACGAAAAGCCGAAACGCGCGAAATCCAACTACGCGGTCACCGGAATCTATTTCTACGACGCGACGATTTTCGAACGCATCGGCAAGCTGAAACCGAGCGCGCGCGGAGAGCTCGAAATCACCGACATCAACAACATGTTCCTCGAAGAGGGCACGCTGACGCACAGTTTTCTCGATGGCTGGTGGACCGATGCCGGCACGTTCGAATCGCTGCGCCGCGCGACGAACCTGGTGGCTGAAACCGGCGCCAACCGCCTGCCCGCCGAGCCGGTTGCGGCGGCCGCGGCCGGTTCGAAACAAGGAAAGTCCGGCCGATGATGGATGGCGTGCAAAACAGGATCCTGCTCGGCATCCCGGTCGAGCGCGGGCATTGGTCGCTGAAGATGCGGTGACGCGGCGCGACGCGTTGCCGGCAAACCTCAAGAAAGATTACGGAGATTCCAGCGAATGAAGGTTCTCGTCACCGGCGGCGCGGGATTTATCGGCTCGAACCTGATTCGGCTGCTGCTGCGCGAGGCGCCCGAACTCGAAATCACCAATCTCGACAAGTTAACGTACGCCGGCAATCTGGAAAATCTGGCGGACGTCGCCGGTTTGCCGCGCTACCGTTTCATTCGCGCCGACGTGGCCGACCCGCGCGCGGTCGAGCGCGTCTTCAAAAAGGGATTCGACGCGGTGTTGCATCTGGCGGCGGAAACGCACGTGGACCGGAGCCTGGAAGACGCGGCGCCGTTCCTTCGCACCAACGTTTTGGGCACGCATGTGCTGCTCGAAGCGGCGCGCCGGCACGGCGTTGGGCGTTTCGTCCACATCAGCACGGACGAGGTCTACGGCAGCCCGTCCGCCGGCGAATTTTTCGACGAATCAGCGCCGCTCAAGCCGTCGAGCCCGTACGCCGCAAGCAAGGCCGCCGCCGACCTGCTCGTCTTGAGCTACGTTCACACGTTTCATCTGCCCGCGCTGATTCTTCGCTGCACCAATAATTTCGGCCCTTACCAGTTTCCGGAAAAATTGCTTCCGCTCGCGATCGCCAACGCGATGGAAAACAGGCCTCTGCCGGTTTACGGCGACGGAATGCAGGAACGGGACTGGATCTTCGTGGAGGATTATTGCCGGGCGATTCATCGGGCGCTCGAGCGCGGCCGAACGGGCGAAATTTACAACGTGTCGGCGGGAACGCCGCGGGCGAATCTCGACGTTTTGCGCGCGCTGCTGGCGCTGCTGGGCAAGCCGGAATCGCTCATCAAGTTCGTCGAGGACCGGCCGGGGCACGACCGGCGCTACGCGCTCGACAGCGGAAAATTCCGCAAGGAGCTCGGCTGGACTCCACAAAACGATTTCGAGCAGGCGCTTGCCGCGACGGTCGAATGGAACCGCGCGAACGCGGAATGGCTGGAGCGCTGCCGGAGCGGCGCGTATCGCAATTATTATCGCCGCCATTACACGCAGCGCCGGAAAACGCTCGAGCGCTGGCAAAAGTCGTGAAGGGCCGCGCGCGCGCGAAACGTGGCATGCTAGGGTGTCGCGGGAACGCGTGGCGGGGCCGCGAACAAGTGAGGGAAGAAAGGGGCGTTGTTTGCGAGTTCTGATTTTGGGCGCCGGCGGGCAACTGGCCACGGAACTGGGGCGAGTCCTGAGGAACGAGGAAGTCCTGGCGCTTTCGCACTCGCAGGCCGATATTTGCGATGCGGACGCGATCGAGCGGCAGGCGCGGCCATTCCGTCCCGATTGCCTGATCAATACCGCCGCTTACCATCGCGTGGACGATTGCGAAGACGAAGTCGAGCGTAGCTTCGCGGTCAACGCGGTTGCGCTGAAGGGCATGTGCCGGGTGGCCGGCGCGCTCGGCGCGGTGCTCGTGCATTTCAGCACCGATTACGTTTTCGACGGCGCGCAGCGCCATCCCTACTGCGAAACCGACGTCCCGAACCCGCTTTCGATTTACGCGATGTCGAAACTGGCGGGCGAGCAGATCGTGCGGCGCTACGCGCCGCGGCATTTCGTGGTGCGCACCTGCGGCTTGTACGCGCCGGCGGGCTCGCGCAGCAAAGGCGGCAATTTCGTTGAAACGATGCTGCGCCTGGCAAGGGAGGGCCGCTCGATCCGCGTGGTGAACGACCAGGTGACGACGCCATCGAGCGCGCGGGACGTCGCGCGGGCGCTCATACCGTTGCTTCGCAGCGACCACTACGGCCTTTACCACATGACGAACGCGGGCTCATGTTCCTGGTTTGAATTCGCGCAGGAAATTTTCCGGCTGGCGAAACTTCCCGCCGGCGTCCAACCGATTTCGAGCGCGGAATTCCGCGCAAAGGCCCGCCGGCCGGCTTATTCGGTGCTGGAAAACGCGGCGCTGCGCGAAGCGGGTTTCCCCGATCTGCAGCCCTGGCAACACGCGCTGGCCGATTATTTCCGCGAACGCGCCGCGGACTAAAACGGCCGGCCGTCGCAGGTCAAGCGGCATCCTGCGGAGCGCAGCACTACTTTTCAAAATCCGCGATTCAGGATCACGGCAGGTTCATGACGAGCAGCTTCGGCTCGGTCATTTCCTCGATCGCCCATTTCAAGCCTTCGCGGCCCAATCCCGAATCTTTCGTTCCGCCGTAAGGCATCTGGTCGGTGCGCCAGGAGGGAATATCGCCGGCGATCACTCCGCCGACGTCGAGCCGGTCGTAAGCCGAGAAAATCCGCCGCACATCGCTGGTGAAAATGCCCGCTTGCAGGCCGAAGCGGGAATCGTTGACGCGATCGAGCGCCTGGTCGAATTCGTCGTACGGCTCGACGAGCGCCACCGGCGCGAAGACTTCCTCGCAACTGATCTGCATGCTCTTGTTCGTTCCTCCGAGCACGGCTGGCGCGAGAAACGCGCCGGTGCGTTTTCCGCCGGCGAGCAGGCGCGCCCCGTTTGAAACCGCCTGCTCGATCCAGCTTTCGGCGCGCCGCGCGGCGGCTTCTGAGATCATCGGGCCAACGTCGGTACGCTCGTCGAGCACGTCGCCGGTGACGAGCGCGCGAACGCGCGGCAAAAGCTCGGCGAGAAATTTTTCCTCGACGCCGCGCTGTACGTAGATTCGCTGCACCGAAATGCAACTCTGGCCCGCGTAGGAAAATCCTCCGGCGACGCAGCGCTCGGCGGCGTAGGCAAGATCGGTGTCGTCGTGCACCACCGCGGCGGCATTTCCGCCGAGTTCAAGCGCGACCCGCTTTTTCCCCGCTATCCGTTTCAATTCCCAGCCCACCGCGCTCGATCCGGTGAAGGTGAGCAGCCGCAACCGGTCGTCGGCAACGAGAGGCGCTGCGTGGGCGTTCGAGATCTCCATTACATTGAGTGCGCCGGCCGGCCATCCCGCCTCGGCCACGAGCCGGGCTAGGCGCAGCGCGGTGAGCGGGGTTTGCGGCGCGGGTTTGTGAACGACGCTGCATCCCGCGGCAATCGCCGGCGCCCATTTATGCGAAACGAGATTCAACGGAAAATTGAACGGCGTGATCGCACCAATCGGACCCACGGGAAATCGCCGCACGATTCCCCAGCGTCCTGCCGCCGACGCCTGCCGATCGAGCGCCATCCACTCGCCACCGATGCGCGCGGCCTCTTCGGCGGCGACGCGCCAGGTGAAAATCGCGCGGTCCACTTCGGCGCGGGCGGTGCGGATCGGTTTGCCGGCTTCGAGGGCGATGAGGCGGGCGAATTCCTCGCGGCTGGATTCGATGCCCGCGGCCACCTGATTCAGGATCCGCTCGCGTTCGTAGGTGGGCAGGCGCCGCACCTGCGGAAACGCGCGAACGGCGGCGCGAATCGCCGCTTCGACGTGTTCGGGCGCGGCGCGATAGGTCGCGCCGACCACGCTGCCGTCGCCCGGCGCGAGGATTTCGAATCGCTCGCCATCGGCGCGCCATTCGCCGTCGAGCAGGAAACCCATGGCGGGCCGTTTTTCCGGTTTGCTCCGAGGCTGGATTTTTTCGGATTGCTGTTTTTTGGGCATGCGAGAACTCCCGGCCGAATTGGGGCTTGTTTTCTACTTTAGCTCCGGCCCACCAGGGACGCGCAATCAGCGCGGGGTGACGAGGCGGGCCACGACGCCGATGGCAAGGAAATAAAAAGCCGCGTAGAACAGGCTGGCGAGCACGATGCCGCGATCGAGCCGCTCGCGCGGCGAATCCATAAACGCTCTCGCCGCGCTCAGGGCGAGCAGCAGGCCCAGCCCGCCGAGCCAGATCGCCGCATGAACCGAAGACCAGCCAACGATGCCGTAATGCACCAGCGTTTTGCTGAGGCCGAGCCGAAAGGCCAGCGCGTGCCAGAGGTTCTTGGCGTACGGCCCCAGCCAGATCCAGAGCGAAGTGCCGGAGGCGATCGCGCCCCACGCGATTCCGAGCCCCAGGCCCCATTTCCGGTTGCGCTGGGTGACGAGCAATTCCAGAATCAGCAGGTAAGCCGCCAGCGTCATCACCGCCGAGGCAATCGCCGCGGGCAGAAAATCGCGCGCGTAAGGATAGGCGCGCTCCCATCCGATTAGCGTAACGAGCCGGCGCGCCTCGATCGCGGCGAGCGCGATCGCCGTACCGATCGCCACCCACCTCCATCGTCCCCCGCTCGGGATGGTTGAAACGCTTTGCTCGGTCATACGCGTCTTTCCTTCGACAGGGTTACGGCCGGCGGCGCCGTTGCTCTTCAAGTTGCTCCCAGAACTCGACCGGAGCGTCGAGCAGGTGCCGGAATCCGCCGGGAGCGCAAGCGCTCGCGCCGCCATCGATGGTAACGCATTCGCCGTTGATATAGTCGGCCCGGTCGCTCAAAAGAAAAGCCGCCAGGTCCGCCAACTCTTCCGGGCGGCCGAAGCGTCTCATCGGATGCTGAGCGAGCCATTCCTGCTCGGCGGCGGCCGAGGGCACCAGCCGCGACCACGCCCCTTCGGTGGGAAACGGCCCGGGAGCGATGGCGTTGACGCGAATGCGGTAGCGCGCCCATTCGACGGCGAGCGAGCGCGTCATCGCAAGCACGCCCGATTTGGCCGCGGCCGAAGGGATGACGAAGGGCGAACCGGTAGCGGCGTAGGTGGTCACGATATTGAGAATGTTCCCGGAATGGCCCGCCTCGATCCAGCGCCGGGCGAGCGCCAGCGTACAATGGAAGCTGCCCTGGAGGACGATGCCAACGATGGCGGCGAATGCGTTCGGTGAAAGGCGTTCGGTGCGAGCGAGAAAGTTTCCGGCGGCATTGTTCACCAGTGAATCGGGAGTTTCGAATTCTTCCGCCGCACGCGCCACGGCTCGCTCGACCGCGGCGAAATCCCGCACATCAGCGGTGGCCCAGGCGGCGCGGCCTCCGCGCGCGCGAATTTCCCGCGCCGTTTCCTCGAGCGGAGCTTCGCGCCGCGCCACCAGAAACACGCCGGCGCCCAGTTCGGCGCAACGCAGCGCCATCGCACGGCCCAGGCCGGTGCCGGCTCCCGTAATCAGAATCGAGCGTCCAGCGAGCAGGTCGTTCCGGAGCATGGCGGTTTCCTCGCTTTCGTCGCGGCATTGTTTGCCGCCCGGCGCGCCAATGCAAGCGGAAAACGAGCCGCGGCCGGGAGCGTGGCGATGAGCCGGAAGGATTTTATTCTGCTGATGCTTTTCCGGGCCACGCGCAGCGTGGCGGCCGGGATGATCATGATCGTCTTCCCGTACCTTGTGTTGCAGCGGTTGAAATACGGCCCGTTGACGCTGGGCATTTTGTACGTGGTCGGCGCGCTGGCGACGGCGGCGTTGGGGCTGGTGATCGGATCGTTGGCCGACGTCTGGGGAAGAAAAAAAGCGCTGCTGGTCGCGGGCCTGTTGATGCCGATCAGCTCGCTGCTGGTTTTCGCGTCGAGCCATCTGGCGCTGCTGGCGCTGGCCGCGGCGCTGGGCGGGTTTTCGGCCACCGGATCGCTGGCCGGCGGCGGCGCCGGCGGCGCCGCTGCACCCATTCAGATGGCGGTGATCGCCGATCTTTCCGTGCGGGAAAGACGCACGTTTTTCTATTCGACGTTTTCCTTTCTGAGCGGGGCGTTCGGCGCGGCCGGCGCGCTGTTCGCGCGCCTGTTCGACGTGCACACGGCGTTTCTGGCGGCCACGCTCATTTCCGCCGCCGGCGTCCCGCTGGTCCTCTGGCTGAGCGTGAAGGACACCGGCGGCCGGATGGGCAAGCTGCGCAGCAAGGTGGTGGTGGGGAAATTTTCGGTCACCGGCCTGCTGAATGGTTTTGCCAGCGGGCTGCTGGTGCCGTTTCTAATCCCGTTTTTCGTGCTGGTGTATTCGCTGCCCAAATCGACGATGGCTGTCTACGGCTTCATTTCCGGCAGCCTGGCTTCGGTGGCGCTGCTCACGGCGCCGGCGCTCGAGCACCGGCTGGGCTTCGTGCGCAGCATCGCTTGGACACGCGGTATCGGCACCGCGCTCCTGGTGGTGATGCCGCTGGTGCGCTGGCTCCCGCTCTCGCTTTTCATTTACATTCTTACGCCGGCGCTACGCATCGCTGCAGTTCCGGTGCAGCAGGCGGCGCTCGCGGAAATGGTGGAACCCGACGAGCGTGGCCGCGCTCTGGCGGCCAATCAAGTGGCGCGGCTGACCGCCAGTTCGGGCGCGATCGCGTTTACCGGCTGGATGTTCGACCTGTCGGAAATCGCGTTGCCTTTTTTCGCATATGCGGGCGTTATGGTTGCTAATATCTATCTGTACTTTAAATTCTTTTCGGCGTGGGAAGCGACCGGTGGGGGGGGACCGCCCGGCGGCCGCAACCAGATCAAGCAAACGTAGATCCGGCAGCCGCGGACGGAATCTTCGATTTCGCGAATTCCCGCTGGTAAGGAGGATCGACACATGGGACGTTTCATCTTCGGCATCATCTTTGGCGCCGTGCTGATTTGCGGCGGCGCTTTCATCTATTTCACGTCCGGCATGGCGCCGGTGGCGGCGACGGCACAGCCGATGCCGTTCGAACGCCTGCTGGCCGGCATGGCGCTGCACAACAAGCTCCATTCCGACGCGCCCAAGACCGTGCCGATTCAGCCGACTGCGGCAAACCTTCTCGGGGGCGCGCACGTCTACGTTCAGGATTGCGCCTTCTGCCACGGCATGCCGCAAGCGGAGGCTTCGGCTGAAGGCGCCGGAATGTTTCCGCACGCTCCGCAGCTGTTCACGCGCCGCGGCATGGTCACCGACGATCCGCCCGGATTCACGTTCTGGAAAGTGAAAAACGGCATTCGCCTCACCGGGATGCCGAGTTTCGAAAAGGCGCTTTCCGACAAGCAGATCTGGCAAGTCAGTTTGCTGCTCAACAAAGCCGATCAACTTCCGCTGAGCGTCGCCGCCGCCCTTGCGCCGGCGCCCGCACCGGCCGCCGCGCCCGCGGCTAAGCCGGCGCCGAAACGCCGTTAACCACACTATTCGCTCGAGGAGCTTTTGCCATGCGTCTGAAAACCAGAATGCTTGCTGTCGCCGTTCTCGCTACATTTTCCTGGATGGCCGCCGGCACGGCCGTTGCCGCGCCGGCGCCGCGCCACGCCGCGGCCCGTCCGGCTTCGACCGCCGATTTCCAGGCTGCGCTGATCTCGCCGCAGACGTTGCTGGCGCAGCTCAAGGGGCCATCGGCGGGGCGTCCGCTCGTGCTTCAGGTAGGATTTGATTTTCTTTATCGCGGAGCGCACATTCCCGGCGCCATCTTCATCGGTCCGGGCTCGACGGCGGCGGGAATTGCGGCGCTTAAGCGCGCGGCCGCGCGGATTCCGCGCGCGCGGGAAGTGGTCATCTACTGCGGCTGCTGCCCGATGAGCAAATGCCCGAATATTCATCCGGCGTTCGAGGCGCTTTCGAACATGGGCTTCCGCAATCTCAAGGTGCTGAATCTGCCGGACGATTTCGCTCACGATTGGGTGGAAAAGGGATATCCGGTGGTCAAAGGCCCGAATCCACGCTGACCTGCGTCGGGACGGTCGTGCTTGTGTGACGTGCCGGCGGTCGGGTTAGCCGGCGGAACTTGCAGCGGAAAAACTTTTGGCCTTGAAGCCGGTCACTCGCGAGTGGGTGCCAGGCCCGGTGCGCGGTTCCCTGTAGGCTTGCTCCATTCCGTTTTCAGCCTTGGCGGTTGAAGCAGGGTTTGCATCACCACGCAATACCGCTCGGTTTTTTCGCGCAGGCCCAGCAACTCCTCTTCGGTGGCTCCGGGCGCTCGAACGTCGAAACGAACGCGAATATCCTCGAAGCCGACGGGAACGTCCTTGGAGACGCCGAGCGTTCCCCGCAAGTCGAGATCGCCCTCGACGGTGACTTCGATCTGCTCCGTGGCGATGCCCATGGCCGTGGCGACGAGCTGGCAAGTGAGTTGGGCGCAAGCGGCCAGAGCGCCGAGCAAGAGATCGCCGGAACAAGCCGCTGTGCCGGGACCGCCGACACCGGAATGAGCCTGCGCGACATAGGCGGCGCGGCCGATATCCACCGAACAACCCATCGGGGTGTTGGTCTCGCTCCCTTTGGCTTGCAGCCGGATGCGGGAAGAATCAGGGTCGCGGCGGTACTGCTCCCTCAGCGGTCGTTGAAGCGAACGGAGATCCATCCGTGCCTCCCGTGTGTCCGGTTACCCAAGGCAATTGGGTTGCGCCGGCGCGGCGGGGCGCTCGGGAACTGTTTTGCGATTGAAAAAAACAGCGAGGAGCGTCCAGGAAGGGCCGACACGTGGGACATAATAGCACCCGCAGGTACGCACCTGGCTCATAGCATGAAATCACCATGACGGCTCCGGGCAACCGGACGCATTACAAACCCTCAGTCGACTACAAAAAAGTAAGGTAGAGGCGTCCCAGCGTCTCCAGGTCCCGGAAATTCTTGAGAATCGGCCCCGTGAAGCTATCGCCGGACTCTCAATTCGGGCGCTATCAGATTCTCGACCCTCTTGGGTGGGGAGGGATGGGAGACGTCTATCGCACGCGAGACTCGCGCCTGGCGAGGGAAATCGCCATCAAGACGCTTCCCGAAGCGCTTTCCACCGACGGCGAACGATTGAGCCGCTTCGAGCTGGAAGCGCGGGCCGCATCGGCGCTGAACCATCCGAATATCATCACCATTTACGACCTGGGCCAGATCGACTCCACGTTTTACATCGCGATGGAACTGGTGGAGGGCGAGACGCTGCGGAACCTGCTGGCTGCCGGTCCGCTTCCGCTGCCAAAGCTCATCCGCATCGCCGCGCAGGTGGCGGAGGGTCTGGCGAAGGCGCATGAAGTGGGGATCATTCACCGGGACTTGAAGCCGGAGAACCTGATGGTCACGCGGGACGGCTACGTCAAGATTCTCGATTTCGGGCTGGCCAAGCTTTCGCCGATGCTGGAGCCAAGGCCGGGCGACATGGAGACGTTGGGCGGGGGACAAACGCTCCCAGGCACGGTGCTCGGCACGACCGCGTATATGTCTCCCGAACAGGCGCGCGGGCAGCCGGTCGACCTCCACTCCGACCAATTTTCGCTGGGCGCCGTGCTGTATGAAATGGCAACGGGCAAGCCGGCGTTTCGGAAGTGGAATCCGGCGGAGACGTTGGCGGCGATTCTGCACGAGGAGCCGGAGCCGATGCGGTCGCTGGCCCCTCAGCTTCCGGCGCCGCTTTCCTGGGCCGTTCAGCGATGCCTGGCGAAGGACCCAAAGGAAAGATATGCCTCGACTCTGGATCTGGCTCGGGACCTGTCGGCCATCCGCGACCGATACTCGCAGGGTTCCCTTCAGCGCGTGGAACTGCGGCCGAGCAATTTGCCCGTGCAGCGTACCGCTTTCATCGGACGGGAAAAAGAAGTCGCGGCGCTCCGCGATCAGCTTCCTTCCGAAGCGGCGCGGTTGGTAACGCTGACGGGCCTGGCAGGAATCGGGAAAACCCGCCTGGCGCTGCAAGCGGCCGAGGAAGCCGTGGAACATTTTCCCGGAGGCGTCTTCTTCGTTCCGCTAGCGTCGGTGACCGACGCCGGTGCGATTGCTTCGGCGATCGGACAGGTTCTCGGATTGAGGGAAGTTCCGGGCCAGACGCCGTGGCAGGCCGTGCAGGAATATCTCCAGAGCCTGCGGCGAACGCCGCTGCTGGTGCTGCTGGACAATTTCGAACATTTGATTCCCGCCGCGCCGCTCGTGTCGGATTTATTGAGCGCCGGTCCCAGCTTGAAACTGGTAGTCACCAGCCGCGGCGCGCTGCACGCCTACGGCGAGCACGAATTTCCGGTGCCGCCGCTCGGCTTGCCCGATCCGCGGCAATTGCCGGCGCTCGAGGATCTGGCTCAATTCCCGGCGGTCGCGCTCTTCCTCCAGCGGGCGCGGGCGGTCCGGCCGAATTTCGAGCTGAACAAGTCCAACGCTGCGGCGGTCGCGGAAATCTGTGGGCGGCTGGACGGATTGCCGCTCGCCATCGAGCTGGCCGCCGCGCGTCTGAATCTGCTGTCGCCCTCCGCGCTCTGCACCCGGCTGGCAAGCCGGCTGCAGTTATTGACGGGTGGCGCGCGCGATCTGCCGGCCCGGCAGCAGACGCTGCGAGGCGCCATCGACTGGAGCTACGAACTGCTCGATCCCGCCGAGCAGAAACTGTTCCAGAGGCTTTCCGTGTTCGTCGGCGGCTGCACGCTGGAGGCGGCTGAGGCGGTTTGCAATACGAAAACGGATCTGGGAGTCGACGTCATCGACGGCATGGCCTCGATGGTGGACAAAAGCCTTTTGCGGCGGGCGGAGAGCGAGGGAAGCGAGCCGCGGCTGGTGATGTTGGAAACGATACGGGAATACGGTCTGGAAAAGCTGGCGTCTGGCGGTGATTTGAATGCCACCCGGCGCGCACACGAGGCTTATTTTCTGGTGCTGGCCGAGGAAGTGGCATCGGGCGGTGTGCCGGAAGGATCGCAATCGTGGTTGAGCGATTTTAAACTCGAGCACGACAATTTTCGCGCGGCTCTCGAGTGGGTGACGGAGACGGGCGAAGCGGAATGGGGCCTGCGGCTCGGCACCGCGCTGTTTCGCTACTGGGAAGCGAGCGAACACCCGAGCGAAGGACACGAATGGCTGGAAAAGATTCTGAGACTTCCCGGGGCCGCGGCTCGCAAACCGGCACGTCAGCGCGCTCTTTTTGCCGCCGGCGTTCTGGCGGATGAGCAAAGGGACAGCGCCACGGCGGCGAAATTGACCGAGGAAAGCCTGACGATCGCGCGCGCGTTGGGCGACAAGACCGGCGTCGCCATCGCCCTGAATGCCCTAGGCTCTTTTGCGCGCGAACAGGGAAAAGTGGAACAGGCGCAAACGCTGTTCGAAGGCAGCCTGGCGTGTTGGCGGGAATTGAGAGATCCGATCAACTTGGCCCGAGGGATCAGCAACCTGGCCTACGTCGTCAGGCTCAGGGGCGATTTCGCCGGCGCGCAGAGGCTTTACGACGAGTCCATCGCGATCTTCCGGCAACTGCCAGACCCCGCCGGCATCGCCTGGACGATCGACGCTCAGGGAGATTTGGAACGCGACAGGGGCGATATGGCGAAGGCGCGTTCCTTGTACGAGGAGAGTTTGCGGCTCTTTCGCGGTCTGGGCAACCAGCGAGGCGCCGCGACTGCGCTCGCTGATCTGGGTACGTTAGCCTGCGCGCAAAACGACCATGCCGCCTCCCATGCGCTGTTTGCGGAAAGCATGCGCGCTTTCCAGGAAATCGGCTACAAGCGCGGCATCGCCCGCTTGCTCGAATGCTTTGCAGGCACGGCGGCCGCGCGCTCCGAGCCGCATCGCGCACTCCGGCTTGCGGGCGCGGCGGCCGCGATTCGCCAAATCCACGGCATTCCGCTCGTGCTGCACGAAGAGGCCGCGCTGGAAAAACAGTTGGGTCCGTGCCGGAAGGCCCTTCCGGATGCGGAGGTATCGTCGGCCTGGATGGAAGGCTGGTCAATGCCACTCGAAAAGGCGATCGAGTACGCCTGGGAGCAGGAAACCGCGTAAATCGCAATCGGCGCGGACGCATCGGCTTGCGGGGCCCGGATTTGCACTCCAGCCGAAGACCGGCGGATTCGAGCAGGGCTGGAGGAATTATTCGGCAGTGGCGGGATCAATCAACCGCCGGACTGCGGAGATACGATTGGCCGGAACGCCTACGCGCTTGGCGTGTTCGCGAATGGATTCCTCATCGGGCGCCAGATAGACGCAATAGACTTTGTCGCCCGTCACGTAGCTGTGCAGCCACTGGATTTGCGGGCCCATTCCATTCAGCACGTCCACCGATTTTTGGGAGATTGCCCTCAAGTCGGCATCGGTCAGATTTCCAGCACCAGGGATTTCCCGTTCAATTACATACTTTGGCATGGTTGGCCGCCTCCACGGGCAGGGTGACAACGCCGCGGCGGTTCCACGGAAGGAGCATTGCACCGCCGGCCAGCTCAGTAGCCGTACTCTATCCCCGGCCACCGATGGAGTCAAATTCGGGTACCGCGCTGCCTTGGCCTGCCGTTCAGCCGCGACCTGGACGCCGTTCGCGGAAGGCGTTATTTGCCGGGCGGAACGATTTTCACGGTCATGCCGGAGTGGAGTTCGTGCAGCGCCGTGAATCCGCCGACGACGATCTCTTCGCCCACGCTGACGCCCTTGCGAATCTCAACATCGTTTTCCCCGAGCACGCCGATTTCCACCGGCTCGAAGACCGCGCGGCCCGAGCGCACGACGAAAACGCCGTTGAGCCCCAGGTTTTTCTGGTTTTTTTCCGTTGAGGATGTCGCGGGCGCCGCGACTTCAACATTCTCCGCTTCGGCGGGCGTCGGCACCGAGGTGCGCCCAGCTTCGCTCGCCGGCCGGAGCACGAGCGCTTCAAACGGCACCGCGACCACATTCTTGCGGTTGGCGCTTTCGATCCGGCTGCTCACGGTCATTCCCGGCAGCAGTTCCGCCGGCGGATCGTCGAAGGAAATATCCACGCGGAAATCGGTGGCTTGGCCGGAAGCCGAGGCGCCGGCATTCTGCGCGGTAGTCTGGCCGGTGTCGCTCAGAATGCCCAGCGTGCCCACTTGGCTGACGCGGCCGGCGAAGGTCACGCCGGGGAAGGCGTCGATCGAAAGTGTGGCGAGCTGGCCGACGCGCAGGTTGAGAACGCTGTTTTCGTCCACGTCCACGCGCGCGACGGCTCCGGTCATGTCGGCGATCGTCATCAGATACGCGCCGGAGGAATCGGGGACGCCGGGAATCACGTCCTGTCCCACGCGCGCGGCGATGTTCGTGATGGTTCCGGCGATCGGAGCGCGATAGGTGGTTTTGCTCAAGACGTCGGAATCGTAGGCCAGCCGCGCGCGGCCTGCCGAAAGCATTCCGCTAGCGCGCGATTGCTCGGCGACGGCCTCGGCCAGTTGGGCGCGGGCGGCGGCGAGTGCGGCCACCGCGCCGTCGTAAGCGGCACGGTAACTCTCGACGCTCTGCCGCGAAATCACTTCGGCATCATAGAGCTTCTTGCCGTGCTCCCAGTTGAAGCGTGCCTTGGCGAGATCGGCTTGGCCCGCGGCGACTCTGGCGCGGGCGCCGCGAATCGCCGCTTGCGCGGCGCGCAGCGAAGCCTGATATCCGGCTGCGGCGGCCTGATCAGCATGCACAGTGGCCGCCGCCTGCACCGGATCCACCTGGAGCAACGTCTCACCCGGCGCGACCCGCTCGCCTTCATGGACCAGGATTTGCGTCACTCTGCCGTATCCCTGGCCGAGAACGTTCGTGTAGGCGCCGGGAACGATGATGCCGGTGGCGCGAACGGTGGAGGTGAGGTCGTGGCGCTCCACGCGAGCGACTTCCACATTGATTTGGCCGCGCGTCGGCCACAAACTGGCCAGCAGGACGCCGCCGATGGCCAGGGCAATCGCCACGGCGGGAAGAAATTTGCGGGAGGGTGTCATCGTCGCTTCCGTCCAGCTCTCCTTATCCTCTTGCAGAACGCGGTTCCAGGCAAGCGCGGACGCGTCGCGGCCTGCACGGATTTTCCTTTTGTGCCGGCCCCGGATGCGGTAGCTTACGAAGCCAGAAGGGCGGGCAGCCGCGGCTCGGCATGCCCAGCCTGGCTTCCGCACGACAAAGAGGAGGAGACCATGGCGAGCGAAGAAACGACCGGTGCGAATCAGCCGGAACCGGCGCCCCAGGGGGCGGTTTCGCGCGCCATTGGCGCGCTGATCAGCCCCCGCGCCACGTTCGAATCCATCGCCGAAAGGCCAAGCTGGGCCTTTCCGCTCGTGGTCACCATCGTGGTCGGACTTCTTTTCGTTTTTAGCTTCTCCCAGCGGATCGGCTGGCGCACGGTCCTGGAAAAGCAACTGGAGACGAACTCCGCTTTCAATTCCCTGTCACCCCAGCAACAGCAGCAACAAATCGACCGCGTGGTTCAGTTCGCGCCGATTGCCGCCTATGCAAGCTCGACGGTGGGCTCGGTGATCATCCTGCTGATCGTCGCGGCGCTCTATCTGGGCGTTTTCAATATCGTTTTCGGCACCGGTATCAAGTTCAAGCAGGCGTTTGGCGTTTCCGTGCACGCCTACCTTCCCTTGGCGGTGAAGAGCCTGGTGGGAGTGCTGATTGTCTGGGTCCGGCCTCTGGAGGGGGTTAGCCTGCAAAAGCTTGTGATGTCGAACGTAGGCGCGTTTCTGCCATCCAGCAGTCCGGCTTGGCTGATCACGTTCGGGTCGCTTCTCGATATTTTCATTTTCTGGACGCTGGTGCTTTTGGGCATCGGCTTCGCGGCCGCATCCGGCAAAAAACTGAAGGTCGGCGCCGCGCTCACCGTGATCTGCGTGGTCTGGTTCATTTTCGTCATCGGTATTGTCGGGCTCACGGCCATTCGCGGTTAGCAGCGGCAAGCGGCTCACCGCCGATTGACGCGGCCTCCGCGGATTCGGGCGAACGGCGGCTGCCTCCGAAAGCAGGTTGTCCCGCGGCGGATGCCGGATCCTCCCCGGTTCCGGCATTCTCGGGGAATCCCTGCGGCCAAACCCCGGCGGCAAAATGGGGCCGCTGGCCGCGGCAGTGCGTTCGCCCCGCGATTCGGGCCCTCCGGGCGTGTTCCTGAAACATCGCTGGGAACCCGGTGCGGCGTAAGCCGCGACGGCGGGAGCGATGGCCGCGGATATGTTATCTTTAGGGTTTCGCTGCGGCCTTCCCGGGCCGCGGAGGGCCAGGAGGAAATCGGTGAACTTTGCGGGTCGCGCATGGCGCGCTGCCGTGCTGGTGGGGGTGCTGCTCTTTTCTTCCGCCTGCACCCAAAACATTCTCTATCCCACGCCGACGGTAACGTCGCTCTCGCCCAACACGTCGGCGGCCGGTGGAGCAACGTTCACGCTGACGGTCAACGGGCAGAATTTCGTTTTCGGCGCGCAGGTTTACTGGAACAATTCGCCGATCACGACCATCTTCGTCAACGAAAGCACCGTTCAAGCCACCGTAGGGCCTACGTATTTCAATACTCCCGCGACGATTCCCGTGCAGGTGCTCAATCCCCCTCCCGGCGGCGGCCTTTCCAATACGGTGAACTTTACGGTCACCCCCGTCACCAGCCCGATTCCGACGATCAGCTCCATCCAACCCGCGGCGGCTTTGGCCGGCGGCAGCGGCCTGAACGTCACCGTCACCGGAACGAACTTCACCACGACTTCCGCCGTGACCTGGAACGGCGTGAACTTGAGCACGAATTTCGTGAACTCCACCGAATTGCAAGGGACGGTCCCTGCGGCGAATCTGGCGACGCCGGGCGTGGTTCAGCTCGCCGTGCTCAATGCGAATCCCGGCGGCGGCCTTTCGAATGTGGTGGATTTCGACGTGAACAATCCCTCACCGGTACTCCGCTCGATTTCTCCCACCACGGCGATGGCCGATTCGGCCGGATTCACGGTGACGGTGGACGGGTCCGGATTCACCTGTGCGCAGTACACCACCTCGACCACCACCGTCAACGGCGTGCCCACCAGCACCACCACCTGCACCACACCGGCCAGCGCGGTCAACTGGAACGGTACCGCGCTGAGCACCAACTACATTTCGAGCACGCAGCTCGTCGCGAACGTTTCCAGCGCGCAGCTCTCCGAAGCCGGAACGGCCTACGTCACGGTGAACAACCCGACGCCGGGTGGCGGGATTTCCGGTCCCGGCTATTTACAGGTGATTCCGGGCGCGAACGGCGAGGGACTGCCGATGCTCGTGGACGTTTCCTCGCAAGGCGCGCAGGCCGATGACGGCATCGGCAACCTGGGCCAGTCGGGCCCGGCCATCGGCGGTGGCGGCCGGTTCATCGCGTTCAGTTCGATTTCCCAGAATCTGGTGACGAATCTGGCGAATGCCGTCGCCAACGTTTTCGTGCGCGACACGTGTCTCGGCATCACCAGCGGCTGCACGCCGGAAACGGTCCTGGCCAGCACCGGCAATAACGGCGAACCGCCGAACGCCGATTGTCTGCAGCCCTCGATTTCGAGCGACGGCCGGTACGTCGTGTATACGTCGTCAGCCACGAACCTGGTTTCGAACGTCACCTCGGGAAACACGAAGCAGATCTATCTCACCGACACGTGCCTGGGCGCTTCGTCCGGTTGCGGCCCCTCCACCACGCTCATCAGCATCGGCACGGACGGCGCGACGCCCGGAAACGGCTCGAGTTCGCAGCCCTATATCAGCGCCGACGGGCAATACGTCGCCTTCGCTTCGACCGCGACGAATCTAGTTTCCCAGGCGACCACCGGCGCTCCGGAAATCTATCTCCGCAGCACCTGCCTGAACGCTTCGACGTCCTGCACGCCGGCGACGACGCTGGTGAGCCTGGCTCCCGACGGCGTGACGCCGGCCGATGGAACCAGCGCGACGCCGGTGGTGGCGAGCGGAGGTCTCTACGTCGCGTTCCAGTCGACGGCGACGAACCTGGTGAGTGTCCCGTCCTCCGCCACGCCGCAAATCTATTGGCGCCAGACCTGCATCGGGTCGGCGAGTAGCTGCACGCCCACGACGAGCCTGGTTTCGATCGCGTCGGATGGAACAAGCCCGGGCAACGACTCGAGCCTGAATCCGGTGATCAGTTCCGACGGGCGCTACGTCGTATTCGCGTCGAAAGCCACCGACCTGATCGGCAGCGGATTCGTTTCCGGCACGCCGCAGCAGATTTACGAACGCGATATGTGCGCCGGCGCCTCCGGGTGCACGCCGGCGACCTCGCTGATTTCGGTCGCCGCCGACGGCTCTTCGCCCGCCAACGCCGTGGCCGAATATCCCGCCGCCGATCAATCGGGCCGGTACATTCTGTTCGCCTCGCAGGCGTCGAATCTGACCGCCAATCCGGCCAATGGGTTCGAGCAGATTTTCGCGCGGGACACCTGTCTGGGCGCGACCGGGTGCACGCCGGCGACCGCGCTTATTTCGGTCGCCGCCGACGGAACTACGCTCGGCAACGGAGACAGCCTCTATCCTTTCATCACCACCCAGGCGCATTTCGCCGCCTATCTTTCGTTCGCGAGCAACATCGTTTCCGACGACATCGAACCCGGCTACGAAGACATCTTCCTGGCCGTCACGCCCTTTTAGCCGGTCCAAGGAGCCGCCGTGCCTCGCTACCTGTCTCTTCACACGCTGGCCTGCATGACGCGGCAGGGCGCCGAGGCCCTGGTCGCCACGCTCGGGGCTGGAGCGGACGGCATCGCGCTGCGCCGCACCGCGTGGAATTTTCTGGACGGGAAAATGATCGCGGAAATCGAAGCGCCCGACCGCCAGTCCGCTGAGCGCTGGCTCGAGGAAAAAGGCTTGCGTCCTCAATGGCTGATGCGCATCGAATACGAATCGGACGGCGCATCCCTGCGGCCGGTCTGATCGCCCAGGCGCGGCATCCCGCGCGGCCTGCGCTCGCAAGATAAAACGCGGGACGAATTTTCCAAAAATCTGGTCAAGGGAGGATGAAACATGGGGGAGTACACGCATCCGGAAATGCTGGTTTCCACCGGCTGGGTCGCCGAACACGGCCGCGGCCCGAACGTTCGCCTGGTGGAAGTGGATGTGGACACGAGCGCCTACGATCAGGGGCACGTCGAGGGCGCGGTCGGCTGGAACTGGCAGACGCAACTCCAGGACGGCATTCGCCGCGACATCCTCGACAAGGAACAATTCGAATCGTTGATGGCCCGCTCCGGCATCACGCCGCAAACCACCGTCGTGCTCTACGGCGACAACAACAACTGGTTCGCCGCCTACGCGCTCTGGATGATGAAATATTTCCGCCACGCCGACGTTCGCCTGATGAACGGCGGGCGCAAACTGTGGCTGAAGGAAAACCGGCCGATTTCGACCGTCGCGCCTTCCGTGCCGCCGGCCGCTTATCGCGCGCCCGAGCCGGACCGCTCCGTGCGAGCGCACCGGGAAGACGTGTTCGCGATTCTGGACAACCGGACACGGGCGAGCCTGGTGGACGTGCGCTCGGCGGACGAATACACGGGTAAAGTGATCGCGCCGCCCGGCATGTCGGAAACGGCGCAGCGCGCGGGCCACATTCCGAAGGCGATCAGCGTGCCTTGGTCGCTCGCCGCGAATGAAGACGGAACGTTCCGCTCGGTGGAAGAGCTGAGAGCCCTGTATTACGACCGGGGCGTGAAACCGGGCGGCGACGCGATCGCCTATTGCCGCATCGGCGAGCGCAGTTCGCATACCTGGTTCGTCTTGAAGTACCTGCTCGGCCACGAAACCGCGCGGAATTATGACGGTTCGTGGACCGAATGGGGCAATCTGATCGGCGCGCCGATCGAAAAGGGCGCTTCGAGCTGAACCGGCCGGGCCGCCGCGGCCGGCCGGGGCTTCTAGCGGCTCGAGCGGTAGAGAATCACCCGGACCTTTTCGAGCGTGATCAGCCCGCCCTCGATCATCGCGTCGAGCCGCGGCAGAATCTGCTCGATGCGCTCGGCCGATTCCACCACTTCGATGATCACCGGCAAATCCTGCGACAGCCGCAGGATTTTGCCGGTGTGATAGACGCTCGATCCGCCGAATCCGCCGATGCCCCGCAGCACCGTCGCGCCGGAAAAATTCTCGCCCCGCAGAAGTGCGACGATGGCTTCGTTAAGCGGTTTGCCTTCCCAGCGGTCCGATTCGCCGATGTGAATCCGCATGAGCGTCTGTTCGCCTTCGAAACGGTTTCGCGTCACGGCTCGTTCCTCCATTACAGCACCTCGGCCAGCCGCATTCCCAGCATCAGGAGAATCAAACCGGCGCCAACGCTCAGCAGCACGTACCCGCCGGCCTTCCCCCATTGTCCGTCTTCGAGCATCTGCACGGTTTCCCAGCTGAACGTGGAAAAAGTGGTGAAGGCGCCGAAAAACCCGACGGTGATTCCCACGCGCCAGTCGGCAGGCACCCATCCGTGCTCGAGCGAGTATTGGCCCACCAGGCCCAGCAGAAAACATCCCGAAACGTTCACCGCCATGGTGCCCAGCGGAAAAGTGGCTCCGGTGAGCGCCTGCACCGCCCCTTCCATTCCGTATCGCGCCAGTGTTCCCAGCATCCCGAAAACCGCCAGTAGCCAGAGTTTCATTCTTCACTCTTCTCCGAATTCCGTTGCCAGGGCCAAAAAAGAAAAACTCCTGGGCCTCGCGGCAACCAGGAGTCATCAGCCCGCCTCGAAGTGCGGCGTGGCGATTCAGGCGAACTCCATCGCCTTTGCTATAGGTAAAAGACTACGGGTTTTTCTACCCGCGGGCAAGCGGGCCGGAAATGGCCGTAGCAGGGCTCAGGGACCCGGAGAAAATGACAGCCCGCTCCGTAGTTCGCGTTCGACCGTTTCGAGCGCCTGTTGCGGCGTCCCGACGTAACGGTAACCGGACGTTTTGATCAGCCTGTGTACCTTGGAGGAGAATAAAAACATCCGCTGGCGATACTGATATTCCGTGAGCTCCGGCAGCCAGACGCCCGCAGCCACCTCCCGCTGCTCGATCTCGAACCAGCCGCCGGGATAGATCCGGCTGACGATGCCTCCGGCCACGGAAATCGCGCTGGTGATTTCCGCCCTTCCCCGCACGAGTTGCTCCGCGCGCACGTCGATCCACACCTCGGCGCGAACGTGGCGCAAAACTTCCGTTTCGCGTGAGTCGGGCTGGAAGTCGGGATTGGGATCGAGCGCGATGTGCGCGAGCGTTCGTCCGCCGACCACTTCGTCGCCCATCCAGGTGAAGCGGAACGCGCGTCCTATGGCATCAATCAGTTTCGCGCGTCTCGAGTCGCGCTCGCGGCGCACCTGCTCGGAATACTGCTCGCGCGGGTCGTTCGGGTTCACCGCGTGGCGCAACACGTCGCGCCACCAGCGCAATTCTTTCCGATACGCGTCCGGGGAAACGGCTGCGTCGCCATTCTTCACCAGCAGGCTGAGCCGTCCCGTGCCCGTGGGCACCACGCGGTAGGTCCTGTCGTTCGAGACCGCGCCGTTCTGGTAGGTGATTCTGTGCTCGATCCGCTCGTACTCGTAGAGGGCGGCGTCGTCGCGATGCTGATTCGCGATCGTGCGCTCGACGAGTTGGCGCGGCTGGAGACGTTGCGCGGACAGGGGCCGGCCGGCGATCGCGGCGAACAGCCCGAGGGCGGCGATTTTTTTCCGCATGGCGGCGCCTCCAAGTGGTAGATTAAAGGCAATAGGAGAGAGGTTGCCGTAAAAATCTGCAAGTCGTCCCCAGCGAGCCACGTTCGCCGCACAATGCCGCTTCCCACGGGCGTTCCGGGCCGTTGGCGCTTTTGCAACCGGGACACTATATATAGCGTGGGCTGACCGATGGAACAAAATAGATTGCGACTTCCCCTTGACATCCGCTCCCCAAGCGCTACACTCATCCCCCGCAGCAAGCTCTCGGATGTTTCGCCGCTCCCACACGGCGGCCGGAAGCTTCTCCCGGGATCTCGAACGACAATGAAAATGAACCGTATCGCGACCGATTCTTTTTCACCCCTTCTTCCCGGCCGAGACCATATCCAAAGGGGGTAGTGATTCATGGCTGAAAAGGAAGTGCTCGTCAACGGCGCCAACGGACAGGCTCACGAAGCCTCCTCGGCCGGTCTGACCTTCCAGCGGATGTTCACCGCGCCGGGAGTTTCGCCTTTCGACGCGCTGGAATGGGAGCGGCGCTCGGCCCTGATTTCGAACGAGAAGGGCCAGGTGATATTTTCGCAGGATAATATCGAGGTTCCGAAAAACTGGTCCCAGACGGCGACGAACATCGTCGTCTCGAAATACTTCCACGGCTTGGTCGGCACGCCCGAGCGCGAAAACTCCATCCGGCAGCTGATTGGCCGCGTCGCTCAGACCATCGTCCACTGGGGCGAGCAGGGTGGTTATTTCGCCGACGACGCTTCGCGGGACGCATTTCGCGATGAACTGGTTCACCTGCTGGTCGAGCAGAAGATGAGCTTCAATTCCCCGGTCTGGTTCAACGTCGGCGTCCAGGCCAAGCCTCAATGCTCGGCTTGTTTCATTCAATCGCTCCGCGATGACATGGGCTCGATCATGGACCTGGCGAAGAGCGAAGGGTTGCTCTTCAAGTGGGGGTCCGGCACCGGCACGAATTTCTCGGCGCTGCGCTCGGGCAAGGAGAACCTTTCGGGCGGCGGCACCGCCAGCGGCCCGGTGAGTTTCATGCGCGGCTTCGACGCCTTCGCCGGCGTCATCAAGAGCGGCGGAAAAACGCGCCGTGCTGCGAAAATGGTGATCCTCAACGTGGACCACCCCGATATCGTCGAGTTCATCGAGTGCAAGATGCGCGAGGAGCGCAAGGCGCACATCCTGATCGAGCACGGCTACGATTCGGGAATCGACGGCGAAGCCTACAGCTCTGTTTTCTACCAGAACGCCAACCACAGCGTGCGCGTCACCGACGAATTCATGCAGGCCGTCGAGCGCGACGGCGAGTGGTGGACGCACCAGGTGACCACCGGCCAGCCTGCCGAGCAGTTCCGCGCGCGCGACCTGCTCCGCAAAATCTCCGATTCCACTTGGCATTGCGGCGATCCGGGCATGCAATTCGATTCCACGATCAACCGCTGGCACACGTCGAAGGCTTCCGGCCGCATCAACGCGTCGAATCCCTGCTCGGAATACATGTTCCTCGACGATACCGCCTGCAACCTCGCCTCGCTGAACCTGATGAAATTCCTCGAGCCGACCGGCGAATTCAACGTCGCGGCGTTCCGCCAGGCGGTGGACGTCACCATCACCGCGCAGGAAATCATCGTCGATAACGCCAGCTACCCCACCCCGCGCATCGGCGACAATTCGCACCGCTTCCGGCCGCTTGGCCTTGGCTACGCGAACCTGGGCGCGCTGCTGATGTCGCTCGCGCTGCCCTACGATTCCGATCAGGGCCGCGACATGTGTGCCGCGGTGACCGCGCTGATGACCGGCGAAGCCTACGCCCAGTCGGCCCGCATCGCCGAGCGGACCGGTCCGTTCCCCGATTACGAGCCCAACCGCGACTCGATGCTCGACGTGGTCCGGATGCATCGCGAGTCGATCCGCGCGGTCCGTTCGGAAAACGTTCAGCCGCAGCTCTTTCGCGCTGCCCAGAAGGCCTGGGACGACGCGCTCGAAATCGGCGCCCAGCACGGCTATCGCAATTCCCAGGTTTCCGTTCTCGCGCCCACCGGAACGATCGGCTTCATGATGGATTGCGACACCACCGGAATCGAGCCGGATCTCGCGCTGGTCAAGTTCAAGAAATTGGTCGGCGGCGGCGTGTTGAAAATCGTCAACAACACCGTTCCGCAGGCGCTCATGCGGCTGGGCTATTCGCCCGAACGCGTCGCCGAAATCGTGGATTTCGTCGATAACCGCGGCATGATCGAAGGCGCGCCCGGTCTGAAAGACGAGCATCTGGCCGTTTTCGATTGCTCGCTCAAGGCCGCCGGCGGCAAGCGCGTGATCAGCTGGCGCGGCCATCTCCGCATGATGGCGGCGGCGCAGCCGTTCCTTTCCGGCGCCATCAGCAAGACCATCAACATGCCGGAAGAATCCACCGTCGAAGACATCATGGAAGCGTATCTGGAATCCTGGCGCTTGGGCCTGAAGGCCGTCGCCATCTATCGCGACAATTCCAAGCGCTCCCAGCCGCTTTCCGCCGCCGGTGAAAAGAAGGAAAAAGAGAAGGCCGCCGCGCCGGCCGTCGGCCAACAGGAACTCTTCGTCCACGTCCAGCGCCACAAACTGCCGGCCGAGCGCCATTCGCTTACGCACCGCTTCTCCATCGCCGGCACCGAAGGCTATCTGACCGTCGGGATGTACGCCGATGGTTCGCCGGGCGAACTGTTCATCAAGATGGCCAAGGAAGGTTCCACTCTATCCGGAATCATGGACGGCTTCGCCATGTCGGTTTCGATTGCCTTGCAATACGGCGTGCCGCTCAAGGCGCTGGTGGATAAATTCATCAACACGCGCTTCGAACCGGCCGGCTACACCGGCAATCCCGAAATTCCGTTTGCGAAATCGATCCTCGATTACGTCGCGCGCTGGCTGGGCGGAAAATTCATTTCTCGCGATTATCTGGGTGCGGCGGCAGCTGCCGCCGCCGCCGCGGCCACGCCGGCCATCGCCGCCGTTCCGGCGCCGGTGCCGAATGCCGGGCAGCAAGGCCGCTCTCCGGTTGTCGGCACGCTCGACGACGCTCCCTCCTGCCCCGATTGCGGCATGCTGATGGTGCCCAACGGCAGCTGCTACAAGTGCGTTAATTGTGGTTCAACAAGCGGGTGCAGCTGAGCGGAATCCCTTTTTCACGCGCGCTCAACCAGGAAGCCTCGGCGGCCCTTGCCGCTGGGGCTTCTTGTTTTTGTGTTCGAAACTCCAGGACTTGGCGGATGAGCTACGGAACGGCTGATGCGGGTTCCTTGTCCGGAACGGCGCGCAACGCGCGGGCCTCGTCCTCCAGCGATACCTTGCTCGGCTTTCCCCGCACCGTGAATTGGAATCTCACCTTCGGCGCTCCCACCTTCACCTGAACCAACTCCATGCGATGCTTTTTCAACCGCACGTAAATCGGCAGCAGATCCTCCCAGCTCGAGGGAACTCCGGTGCGAGTCAAGGAAGCGTCCACCACCCACCTGCCGTTTTGGAGCGGCGAGATGCGATAGGCGAGCGAGTAGTGCGGCGTGCCGGTGCCAAAAACGTATTCGCGGAAGAACCAGCTCATCCGATGATCGCCATTCAGGTCCATAGCTTTTGTCATGTGTTTTTCGACGATCGTTTCGAAATCCAATGTCGAGGCGGCGCGTCCGGCAAACCTTCGCTCGAAATCCCGGAGCATGGCCTCAAATCGATGATCCGGATCGCGGCTGCCGGGATCCCACAGCATCATTCGCAACATATCCAGGATGCGCGCCCCTTTTTCATCGATCAAACTCTGCGCACCCGCCGCCGGCATGCGGGAAGAGGCGAGTCGCCTCCCCAGCCAGACCGGCCCCAGCTTGCCGATGTCCCTGGTTGGCAACCGGAAAGGCACAAAGCCACAAGCGGTCTGAACCCACTCCGACCTCCCGCGGTGCACGAGCTGCCTCACGTACACCCCCGGGCTCCAGCGAAGCTCCAGATACAGCAAGCCCGACCAATAACCAAGGGAAGAGATCAGCCATTGATCATGGTATGTCTTGGCTCGAATGCCCTGGCCCCACCACTGTGAGGCAATGGTGGAGGACTGCGACCCGTATACCAGCATCGGCCATCCCTGACGTGGCGTGGAGGAGTACAGAACCAGGGACAGCCCACGGAAGGGGTAGCGGCCAAAATACTTGTCAAGGAGGCGGATCACATTTCCACCCTCAAGGGCTGTCGCCGCGAGTAGCCCGTGGACGGGAAATCCCCAGGAGGAGTCGGACTCCGCGTAAAGGCGCAAGCCCGTCGAACCGACCTTTTCCTTGTGCACGTAGAAAGACGCGAAACAGAAACCGACGACGGGAACCGCGCCTGGCGATTTCCATGTGGTCACCATCTCCGCACCAACCGTATTTCGCTTCACCAGGTTCCCCGAGGCAATCAGCTGGAATCGTTTCGGTGTGTGAAAGATAAGGGTGAACTTCGAGCGCAGCACCGAACTCATCGAGCGCGGATACCAGTCGAAATCGCCGCGAACGAAAACAGGCGCGCCCCAGAGCGATGGAGAGGCGTCCAGCGAGCGGCCGCCAGAATAGCGGAAATCGAGAGTCATCGTGCGGCCGGCTTGAGTCGGTTCGGCCAGCACGACTGCGACATACTCACCGTGCGTTTGACCGAAAAAGGCGTGTCGGGGAGGCCGAAAATATGCGAGTTCCCTCCCCGTACCATCTTTCACCGAAATCAGTCGAAGGTTGGCGTCCAGACGGAAAAGTAAAACCCGCTCGCCGCTCTGGCGCAGGCGGAGGTGAAGCTCGGCGTCAGCGGTCAGCTTCGCGCCGGTGGTCACGGTGGCGTCGATCCGTGTGGCTGGAATCTCGTAAACCGTCTTTGCCAGCGGATGTTCGTCGACAAGCAACGGATTCCGGTCTCCCGAGGGAAAACTGGTCCATGTTTCGCGTTTCCAATCGCCGTACGTGCCGTGCTGGTGATAATTTCCCTGATACCAGCGACCGACGTAGACCTGCTCAAGCCGCGCGGAATCGTATCGCGCAATTACCCACCCTTTTTTCGTCTTCAATTCGGCGTAGAAAAAATCGTCGCGGGCTGGATTCGTCGAAAGAAACGCCTGAAAGAGCCGCGGGAGCACCACGGCGGCGTCCTGCTCGCGTTTCCTTTGCCGTTTTCGGTAAAGCCGGCCCAGGGAATGATCCGTAGCGGTCACCCAGCGCACCTGCCCGGAAACGTCGGCGTATGTGTTGTCGGTGAAGGAGAGGACCGCCTCCGTAAAGGCAATCTTGAGCGGGCTGCTCCCGGCGAGATATCTCAGTTGCTGTGCTTCGATCGGATTCGGCGGCGAGACACGCAGCCATCCCCGCCCCTCGAATGCCGCGGCAAAGTAATGGCCGCGCAACGGCTTGGCGAACTGGATCGTGCCCTGAACGAAGCTGATCCGAAGGCGGTCGCGGGTCAGCGTAATATCCTCTGTGAAAGCGGATTTCTTCGGGTCGAACGGAGGATTTTGCAGCCGTTTCCAGACCGCGGCCGTGCTCTGCGCCAGACCACGCGGCCCTGCGGAGAGCATGGCGACGAAGGCCAACATTTTGGCTGCTCGTCTCAAGCTGTCGACCCCGCAACCGAGGGGATGCTAGCACAATGCGCGGGCGGGCCCATGAAACCAGGATTAATTCTTGCTCAGGATTGCTCCGCAGGGATTCCGGATAACGTACGCTATTTTTCGCACATTTGAGGAGGAGAGGGTCTGGTTGGTAAAACAAGGGGCCTGAAGAAGGCCCGAGAGGAGGGGCGATGGAGCCCACCAACCAGGGGGAAGCTTTCCCG
>JAKAOH010000098.1 GCA_021812285.1 Acidobacteriota bacterium
GCCCTCGCCGTCGTCCTCGACTTCGATCGTCACGTTTCCCTCGCGGCACGAACCCTGAATGAGCACCGTTTCCGCGCGGGCGTGGCGCACGATGTTGGCGATGGCTTCCTGCACGGCCCGGAACATCGCGCTTTCGACGCTTGACGGCAAGCGGATGTCTTCTTCCTCGAATTCGCAGCGGACGGCGATCCTGCGACGCCGCAAATCGCGGTCAGCATACCATCCTATGGCGCGAAACAAGCCCAGATCGTCGAGCACGGATGGGCGGAGATCGAAACTGAGGCGGTGAATGCCGTCGAGCGTCCGCAGGGCGATCGCCTTGGCCTCTTCCAACCTTCCGCGCGAGGCGCCCTCGGGCAACGTGGCGAGGGCCGTGTCGAGCGCCAGCGCCAGAGCGCCGACGAGCTGGCTGGTTTCGTCGTGCAATTCACGGGCGATGCGGCGGCGTTCCTCCTCCTGCGCGCCGATGAGTTTTTCGATCAGGCGCGCGCGGAGTTGGTCGCGCTGCTGAAGCTCGGCGTAGAGACGCTCGATTTCCGCGGTGCGTTCGCGGACGCGGACCTCCAGGCGGTCGCGCGAGCGGGCGACGTCGTCGAGCGATTGGCCGAGCGCGACGCGCATGCGCTCGAGCGACGACCCGAGCCGGCCGACTTCGTCCGTGCCCAGCTCGGGAATCGGAGTTTCGAGTTCACCGGCGGCGATGCGATCGGCGGTTTTGGCGAGCAACGAAAGCGGAGCCGTGACGCTCGAGGCCATGCCCCAGGCGAACACGAGCGAAATCACGCCCAGACCCAGCGCCCAAGCCAGAATTTTCCACCGCAAAGCGAGCGCCGCGCCAAAGGCCATTTCTTCCGGCTGGCGAATGTCCACGCCCCAGGAGGGCCGCGAAGGCAGCGGGGCAAAGGCCATGACGTCGCGAACGCGCGCCATGGCCGAGCCATTCTGATGGCAACTGTGACAGGTGCCAACGGCGGGTTGCTGGCGCGCGATGAGCCCTTCGAGAAAATGGCGATGGTCCGCTTGCGAATAGAGGCGGCCGGGCGCGGTGCTGGCAATCACCACGCCGTTCTGATCCACCAGATCCACCGTTTCGCCCGGGTCGAGCGGAACAAAATCCAGCAGGTGGCGAAACCGGCTGCCCGCTGGGTCGATCTCTCCGGCCACCGCGCCGACGACGGCGCCCTGGGGTGAACGCAAAGCGACCAGAAGAAACAGGCGTCGCAGCCCCCGCGGCGCGGACCACAACGGCGAAATTTCGAGCGCGCCGGTTTGGATCGCCGAATGAACGGCGCCCCAGTTCCCAAGATCGGTCAACGGCGTGGCGACGCCCGGCGGCTCGCTCTGCAAGACGTTGCCCTGGGCGTCGAGCAGGAAAACGCCGGAGAGGAAACGCGAACGAACGTAGGCTTCGCGCAAAGCCGACTGCGAAACCTGGAGCCGGGCGGAGGCTGACGGGCCGGGGGTAGGAGAAATCGTTTCGAGCAGCTCGAGCTGGGAATTGACGACCGAATCAACGTGGGCGGCGACGCTGGCGGCCAGATGCTGCCGCTCGTCGAGCACACGCGATTGCAGCGACGTGACGCTGGACGTGCTGAGCCAGCCGAGAACGACGATCGGAGCCAGCGTGCCGGCCAGCGTGAGCAAAGCCAGCCGTGCGCGCAAGCTCAGCGGCGCCGCTCGCCTTGCGCCATGCGCTGCCATCCGCTCGACCTCCCGGAAAGAACTGGAATTTTTCCGCGCCGCCGGGCCTCGCTAGAACCCAGGTTTCGCCGAGCCGGCGCCCGCGGGCGGAGCGGGTTTTACCGGCTCGGCTGGGGCCGTCTCCGCCCGTTCGGCCGCGAGCAGACGGTCGTATTCGAGCCCGTGTTCTTTTTCCATGCGCTCGGCGCTGATTTTTCCCGTGAAAATGCCGGCATCGAAAGGAAACACATCGGGCGAGAGATGGGCATTGTAAAGATGCCAGACGATGATGACGAGAAATGCGAGCAAACCTTCGCGGCCGTGCATGAGCAGGGCCGCGGGAATCACCTGGCCGGGAAGCAGACGCGCCGTTTCGATGGGAAAATAGAGCATGAAGCCGGTGACGATAATGATCATCGAGCCGATCACCATGCCCCAGTATTCGAATTTCTGGCGATAGTCGAAACGGTCGAAACGCGGCGGCTCGTCGGCGAGGCGCAGGTAATAGCGCAACATCGCGATGGCATCCTGAAAATCCTTGCGCTTGGGCACGAGCGAGGCTTTCACCCGGCGGGTGCTGACCCGCACGAGCGCGTCGGCCAAATGGAACACGACCAGAGCGGCGAACAGAATGCCCGCGCTGCGATGCACCCAGCGAACCCGCTCGATTCCGCCCATCACCAGAATCAGCCAGCGCGCCCAGGACTGCCAGAAAAATTCCTGGGGAAGGCCGGTGACGGCCAGGACGAGGAACAGCGCCATCACGGCGGCGTGCTGGACACGTTCCCAGACGGAAAATCGGATCACGTAATCTTTCATCGGTTCACCACCACCCGCCAGAGATGCAGCAGGATTTGCAGCAATAGCCCGATGATCGTAAAGGGAATGAAAAAGGCGTAAAACAGCTTGACCGCGTAAACGAGCGGGGCGTGCCGGAGGCTGGGCTCGTAGTGGCCGATCCACGCCGAAGGGAAATTGGATGTCGCGCCGGGATGGCAACGCTGGCAAACGGTGAGCAGATGGCCCTTGATGCGCAGGAGACCGGCGGAATCCACACGCTTAATGTCGTGGACGCCGTGGCAATCGGTGCAGGTGACGGTGAATTGCGAGGGAGCGACGCGCTCGGAGCGCTCGAGCGAGGCCGTCATGCCGTGGAAATCGTTGAGGTAGGTGGTGAGCACGTCGGTGGAAATGCCGTATTTCCGCATGACTTTGCCATCGCTGTGGCAGCGGGCGCACAGCTGCGGGATCGAAAGGTGCCACTCGGAAGAGAGCGGATTCGAGATGTCGTGCGCGTGATGGCAATCGGTGCAGACGGGAACGTCGCTGTTTCCCCGCGCCAGGGCTTGGCCGTGTACGCTGCCGGCGTAGGCCTTGGCGACTTTCGCGTGGCAGCGGGCGCAGGTGTCGGAAATGCGCGTCCGGGGCTGATTGGGCGGCGTGATGGAATGCGCGCCGTGGCAGTCTACGCACGTGGGCGCATTGGTTTTGCCTTTCGAGAGCGCCTCGAAATGGATCCCGTCCAGCAGGCGCGTGTACTGCTCGAAATGGCATTGGCGGCAGAGCTGGTAGAAGGCGAGCGAGACGGCGCGGCGATTGGGAAAGCTGCGCGCCGCGTGCGGAATCGAAGTGATGTCGCTGTGGCAATCGGTGCAGGCGAGGCCGGAATGCACCGAATGCGCGAAGTCTTTCTGGTTGACGTAGAGCGAGAGTGTTTCGCCGTCGCCGAGCGGGATGGAAAAGGAAGGGTTGCCGTGGCAGGCGAGACAATCGCTATTCGTCGGTCCGGAAGCGGCGGCGATCAGCCGATGCGCGGACGCCCGCAGCGCGAGCGCGAAGACGGCCAGCAGGACGAGCGTGCATGCCGCCAGTGTGCGTTTCGCCCCTTCGTGATTCCCTCCGCCTCTTTCCAAATATTTCCTCATGGTCGCCGGCTCATCCGCCCGCGAGCGGGCGTTTCGCCAAAAGCCCTTTCCGCCGGAAGCGAATCCGGCGAAGGTTTTGCTTTCGCCTACCACACGGCGCGCCTCGCTCGCCATCGCCGCCACTTGTGCCGGCGACGGCGCTCGTTGAAACGACTTCAGACCGACCGCCGCAAGAAGCTCCTGGCGACGGAGCACGGGAAGCGTTTCGCGAACCTTTCCCTTGGGAAAACGATCGGCTGGAGGAACCGGGAACCGAATACCCGGCGAAGAGGAGCGGAATCCGTTTTGCCGCTTGTCCGGCGCACCATTTCACCTGGCGCGATTGCCGTCGTTCCTGGCCGCATGAAACGGTGACGGCCAGAACGTGGTACGGCATGTCGGGTTCCAACAACGGAAATGGGCAAGCGGGCCTAAGGCGCGCAAAACGTGGAACTTACGCGGGCAACGCGAATGAGCAAGGGATGGAGCGCGAGGAAACGCAGGGTGATTTCACGCCTGCTTGCGTTGCTTCGCTCAGTGGCCCGAGGCCCTTCGCCAGGCTTCTCGCGGAAAAACGCCGCGAAAGGAGCGAACCGAAATACCGCCGTTGCGCGCCGGTGCTAGGCGAGCGGGCGCGGCAGAACGAGCACCGAGCAGGGGCTGTGGCGAATCACGCGTTCGGTGGTTGTGCCGAGCGTGGTCATTTCGAGCAGAGGTTTGTGCTCGGCGCTCAAAACGACGAGGTCCACGGCGTGCTCGCGCGCGTGAAGGATGATCTGCTCGGCGGCGTTTCCGCGGCGAACAATTTCGGTGATCTGGCAGGACTGGCGCGCTTCGCGCGGAACCCACTCGCAGAGCTGCCGGCGAATTTCTTCCGCGCGCGCTTCGGGTTGCTCAGCGGCGTGGAGGACGTCGAGCCGCGCGCCAAAGGCGGCGGCGAGCGCGGTGGACGTTTCAAGGCAGCGGCGGCCGGATTCCGTGAGCGTCACAGGGCACAAAATTCCGCTGATGGAGACGGGAGCGGCCTCCGCGCCGCGGGCGACCAGCGCCGGGCAGCCGGATTCGCGAACCACGTTTTCCGCGACCGAGCCGAGCATCAGCCGCGCCACACCGCTGCGGCCGTGGCTGCCGAGCACAACGAGATCGGTCCGGCGAGTTTTGAGGTAATCGCGGAGAACGGGAATCGGATGGCCTTCGATCACGCTGGCGGCGAACTCGGCGCGCGGCCCGAACGCCTCGGCGCCGACGCGGCCAAGTTCCTCGACGAGTTTCGCCTTGCGCTGCGCGGCTTCGTCGGTGAGAGCCTGAATCTGCGCGGGAGTGAAATAGCGCGGCGGCTCAAACCAATCGGCGTGCAGGAGTTCGACGCGGGCGTGAAAGGCGTCGGCGAAAAGACGGGCCCAGCCGGCCACCAGGCGCGAAGAAGGCCCCAAATCCACGGCGCAGAGAATCTGTTTCGGTGCGAAAGCGGTCATACGGATACTCCTCTCGGCGGCCAGAAATGCACCGTGCGCGCGGCGCGGCGACGGCTTGCGCGCGCGAATACGGCGCGGACGGGCGCTCTGGGCGCGCGTTTCGAGCGCGTCAGGCGCCGGCCGGCCTGGCTTGCCCAACTCCCAGCTTGTGCAGGAACCACATCATCGGGCACCAGTTCGTAAACGACGACTGGAACAGGTTGAAGCCGACGAAAGCCGTAAACCAATACCAGTTCGGATTCACCCAGTAGCCGAGCGCGAGCGAAGCCATCACGAACAAGCCGGCGATGCCTCTTAAAATTCTTTCAATCGTCATGCCGTTGCCTCCTTTTTGCCGATGCGGCGCTTTTGAATCACGTAATAGAGCAGAGGAACCGCCAGGAACGAGAGCAGCGTCGAAGCAATGCCGCCGGCCATCAGCGAAATCGCCAGACCTTGAAAGATCGGATCGAACAGAATCGGGCTGGCGCCGACGACGACGGCCAGCGCGGTGAGCAAAACGGGACGGAAGCGAACCGCGCCCGCGTCAACGACGGCCTCGGCGAGCGGCATGCCCTGCGCCAGGCGCAATTCAATGAAATCCACCAGGATGATGGAATTTCTGACGATGATGCCGGCGCCGGCAATGAAGCCGATCATCGAAGTCGCGGTGAAAAACGCTCCGGCGAGCGCGTGGGCCGGCAAGATGCCGATCAGCGTGAGCGGGATCGGGGCCATGATCACGAGCGGCACCACGTAGGAGTCGAACCAACCTACCACGAGCACGTAGATGAGCACGAGCACGGCGGCGAAGGCGATGCCGAGATCGCGAAAGACTTCGTAGGTGATGTGCCATTCTCCGTCCCAGGTGACGGCCAGCTTTTGCGTCGAGGGTGGAGGGCCGGTGTAATACTGCTGGACCTGGTAGCCTTCGGGGATTTTCAGCGCGGCGATCGCCTTTTTCATCTTGAGGATGGCGTAGACCGGGCTCTCCTCGCCGCCGGCGACGTCGCCGACCACATAGACGACCGGGCGCAGATTTTTCCTATAAATATCGTGCGGCGCGGTCTGCTCCTGGACGCGGACGAGGGAACCGAGCGGCACCATCGCGCCTCCCGCGCCGTTGAGAAAGAGGCCGCGCAGTGCGTTTTCGCCGGAGCGGCTTTCGCGCGAGAGCTGAATGTGGATGGGGACGTCGGCGCGGCTGTCGGGCACGTGCATCAAGCCGACGTTCTCGCCGCCCAGCGCGATCGCAGTGGACTGCGTGATCTCCGCGGCGGAAATTCCAGCGAGCGCGGCTTTGTCCTGTTCCACCTGGAAATCAAGCTGTTTCTGGTGCAGGTTCATCAGCCAGTCGACATCCACCACGCCCGGCGTTTCTTTGAAAATCTGGCGAATTTGGCGCGCGAGCGCGATCTGCTGGCTGTAGGAGGGCCCGTAGACCTCGGCGACGAGCGTCGCCAGCACCGGCGGGCCGGGCGGAACTTCGGCGATTTTCACGCGCGCGTTCCATTGTTTGGCGATTTGATCGATCGGTCCGCGAATCGAGAGTGCGACCTGATGGCTCTGCTCGCTGCGATCGGCGGCGGGAACCAGGTTCACCTGAATATCGCCCTGATAGGGAGCGCGGCGCAGGTAGTAGTGGCGCACGAGCCCGTTGAAATTGTAGGGGCTCGACGTCCCGGCGTAGACCTGATAATTGGCGACGAGCGGCTGCGTGGCGAGGTAGCGGCCGATCGCCTGCTCGGCGGCGAGGGTCTGCTCGAGCGGCGTTCCCGATGGCATATCCACGACCACCTGCATTTCGCTCTTGTTGTCGAACGGGAGCATCTTGACCAGAACCATCTTCAGCGGGATGAGCGCGCACGCGGCCAGCAGGAGGGCCACGACACCGGCGAAGAAAATCCAGCGCTTCATGGGGCTCTCGACGAGCGGCGTCATCACGCGGCGATAAAGCCGGCGCGTCCACGTCTGGCTCTCGTCGATGTGCTCGGCGTGCTTTTGGCGGCCGCGCAACAAACGCAGCGCGGCCCACGGCGACACGATGAAGGCGACCGCCAGCGAAAAAAGCATCGCGCCAGAAGCGCCCACGGGTATCGGCCGCATGTAAGGACCCATTAGCCCACCGACGAACGCCATCGGCAGAATCGCCGCGATCACGGCAAACGTGGCGAGGATCGTCGGATTGCCCACTTCGTCCACGGCTTCGACGGCGACGTCGCTCCATGGACGGCCCTGATTCTGCGGCAGACGGAAATGGCGAACGATATTTTCGACGACGACGATGGCGTCGTCGACGAGGATGCCGATCGAGAAAATGAGCGCGAAGAGCGTGACGCGATTGAGCGTGTAGCCGTGAAAATAGAAAACGAAGAGCGTGAGCGCCAAAGTGACGGGGACGGCGACGAGCACCACGCCCGATTCGCGCCAGCCCAAGGCGAGCGCGACCAGGAGGGTGACCGCGAGCGTCGCGATGAGCAGGTGCTTCAGCAAGTCGTTGGATTTTTCGGTGGCCGTTTTTCCGTAATCCCGCGTGATCGTCACGCGCAGGTTATCGGGAATCACGACGCCGCGCAACGAACTCACCTTGGCGATGACCGCCTGCGCGACGATCGAGGCGTTCGTGCCGCGGCGCTTGGCCACCGCGAGCGTGACGGCCGGATATTCCGAATGGTCCGCGCGCTTCACCGCGCCGCCTTCGCCGAAATAGACGTAGTTATCGGGCTCGGCCGCGTCATCGTCCACTTCGGCGACGTCAGCCAGATAAACGGGCTGGCCGTTGAAAATGCCGACCACGAGGCGCCTCGCCTCGTTGGCGTCGCCAATAAAGCGGCCGGTCTGCACCAGAAATTCGCGATTGTCCTGCGCGAAACTGCCGGAAAGGCTGCGCTGGTTCGAGAGCTGGAACGCCTGCGCAATCGCCGCCGGGCTCAGATGGTAAGCGGCCAGGCGCTGCGGATCGAGCGTGACGCGCAGTTCGCGCTGCGGTCCGCCGATGATCGTCGTTTCGGAGACGTTTTCCACTGGCTTGACCGAGAGATTCACTTCCTCGACCACCTGGCGCAACTGGTAGCCGGTGTAGCCGGGGCCCCAGAACGTCATCGCCAGAATCGGTACGTCGTAAATCGAGCGCACCTTGATCAGCGGACGCGAGGCGCCGGGCGGGATCTTGTCGAAATTCGCGTAGAGCTTGTTGTAGGTGCGAACCACGGCGTCGTTCTGCGGCGTGCCGACGTCGAAGCGCACGGTGACCAGCGCCTCGCCCGGCATGCTGGTCGAGTAGACGTATTTGACGCCGGGGATTTCCTTCACCAGTTTTTCGATGGGGATGGCGACGCGCTGCTCGACTTCGCGCGGCGAAGCGCCGCGCATCTGCACGAAAATATCGAGCATCGGAACGACGATTTCCGGGTCCTCCTCGCGCGGCGTCTGCATCACGGCGAAAACGCCGAGCAGCAGCGAAGCGATGATCACGAGCGGCGTAAGCCGCGAATGGATGAACGCGTGGGCGATTTTCCCCGCCAGTCCGGTTTTCAACGCCCTGCCTCCAGTTTTTTCCCGTCGAGGTCGCGCGCGCCGGGATCGGTGACGACGCGTTCGCCGGGCCCGAGCCCGGAGAGCACGATGCGCCCCTGGTCGCCGGCGGCCTGCGCGCCGAGCGTCACCAGACGGAAATGGATCACGTTCGCGGCGTCGACCACGTAAATGCCGCGCAATTGGCCGCGATCCAGAATCGCGCTCCGCGGGACGACGATCGCCTGGCGTGTGCCTTGCATGAACCACGCACGGCCGAAGAGGCCCGAGCGCAGCGCCGGATCGCGCGGCAAATCGATCTTCACCTGGAGCGTGTGCGAGGCGGGATTGGCTCCCGGCTCGATTTCCGCCACGCGGCCGGTGAGCGTGCGGCCTCGCAGGGCGTCGAGGCCAACGGGTGCCGCGGCGCCGATGCGGATTCCCGCGGCATTTTCCGCGTCCACGGTGACCACCAGCCGATAGGCCGCTGTTCCCTCCACCGAAAGCAGCGGCATGCCCGGCGAAGCCATCGCGCCGGGATCCACAAACCGCTGCTGCACCACACCGTCGAACGGCGCGAGGATTCGCGTGTAGCTGACCACCGCGCTCGCGGCGCGCAGTTGCTCGGCGGCCTGCTCGTAGCCGGCGGCGGCCTGCTGCTGGCGTGCGCGAGCGGCGGCGAGCATCGCCTGCGCCGCCTGCTGCTTCGCTTCGACTTCGTCGAATTCCTGCGGACTCACCGATTTCTGCTCGCGCAGGTAGACGTAGCGCTTGTAGGTTTTTTCGGCGACGCTGGCTTGCGCCTGGGCCGCGGCGGCCGCGCGGGCGGCTTCTTCGCGCGCGGCGACGGCCTGCGCCAGGCCGGCCTGGGCGGCGGCGCGCTGCGCGGCGAGCTGGCGATCGTCGAGAACGACGAGCAACTGGCCGCGGCGAATTCTGTCGCCTTGGTGCACCGTCACTCTGTCCACGGTGCCCATCACTTGCGCGGCGAGCTGCGCCGTTTGGAACGATTCGACGGTGCCGGGCGCGGCGATGCGATTCGGAATCGTCTGGACTTCGACCGTCTCGACGCTCAGTCCGGAAACCGTTTCCGGCGCCTGCGCCGCGGGAGCGGTTTTGCCGCCGCACGCGCCGAGCGCCAAAAGCAAGGGGAGGAGCAAAGCCAGTTTGCCGGCCGCATTCGCCGGTTTTTCTCGCATCGTGAGATTCATGGTTTTCCGCCTTGATTCAAGAGGCTTGAAGCCGCGGTCAATTTGCCCGCGGCGCGTTCGAGTTGGGCCCGCGCCACCTGCCAGTCGTAGAGCGCCGCCAGGTACCCGGTGCGGGCATCGAGTTCGGCGCTTTGCGCGCGCAGCAGTTCGGTGATCGTCACGAGACCCGCCTGATAACGGTTTTGAATGATGCGCAGGCTTTCGGCGGCCTGATTCACGGCATCGCGCGCGGCGGCGGCGCGCTGCACCGCGGCTTGCGTATCGAGATAGGCCTGACGCACTTGAAGCTGAATGCCCGACCGCAGCCATTCGAGCTGGTGCCGGGCTTCCTGCTGCTTCGCCGTGGCTTCCTCCAGTTGCGCGCGCTGGGCGCCGCCGGCGAAAAGATTCAGATCAATGCGCGCGCCGGCCACCCAATTCGTTCCCGAAGGCCCGCCCATCGTTTCGGCGTCCCGCTCCACATTGGCGAACAGGCCGATCCGGGGTCCGAAATCGGCTTTCGCCAGTTTGCGGCTCGAAGCAGCGGCGCGGCTTTGCATTTCCGCGGCGTGGAGCAGCGGCCGATTCGCGAGCGCGGCGTTCACCCAATCGTTTACCGGCGCGAGCGGCGCGGAGGGCTGCTCGAGCGTGCCCGAAACCGCGGGCAGCGCGCCCGAAACGATGCCGAGTTCGCGCGCCAGATTCAACTGCGCAACTTCGACCTGATTTTTCGCGCGAATTTCGCGGTCCTCCATCTGCGCGCGAAACACCTGGGCGCTCAGCAGATCGGACGTGACGACGAGGCCGGCCTTTTCCATGGTGCGGACGCGCGCTTCGTTCGATTCCGCCGTGGCGAGAGCCTGTTTCGCGGCCTGCAAATCCTCACGGGCGACGATCACGCCGTAGTAGCCGCGAACCACGTCGAAAACAAGGTCCTGCCGCGCTTGAAGCGTTTCATCGCTCGCGGCGTCTGCCATCTGGCGCGCGCCTTTTTCGCGCAGATAGGTGCGGCCGGAATCGAACAGCGAAACCTGGCCGGTGATTTGCGACTGAAAATTATCGAGCGGGGTGGGCGCGTTCAATTTCGGCAGCACCAAATCAGCGGAGGTGAATTGCCGCTGGGTGAGCAGCGATCCGAAGACGTAGATGGGATTATTGCCGCGGGTGAATCCCTGGCTGGCGTCGAAGCGGGGAAACCAACCCGCGCGCGCCTGGGCGATGCGCGCCTTCGCAGCCTGCGTCTGATCTTCGGAGGCCTGAATTTGGGGATTCTGCTTGAGCGCGAGAGCGACGGCATCGGCAAGCGTGAGCGGCGGATCTTGCTGCGCCGGGGTCATTTTTTGCGATTGGCGCGATTGCCGCGGAAGCGCGGCGGGCCGCGGCGTGGGTCGCTGCGCCAGGGCCGAACCGCACGCGGCGCAGGAGAGAACGATCAGCCAAAATCCTTTGCGAATGCGTTTCGTCATCATCATCTCAACTCGCGAGGGACGAGCCGGCGGCGCCGCGCTCGAGCGAACGGACCAGGCGCGATCCCTGGCGCAAGCGCGCGCCAAGGACTTCGCGGATGAGCCGGCAAGCGTCCTTGATCTCGGGAAAGCTGAGCCGGTAAGAAGTTTCCCGGCCCCGGTGGAGGGTTTCGACCAGCCCGGCGCGTTTCAAAAGCGCCAGATGCTGGGAGAGATTCACCTTGTTCGCGTCGAGTTCGCGCAGCAACTGCGCGGTGGATTTTTCGCCGTCGGCCAGCAGATCGAGGATCTGCAGGCGGCGCGGATGGCCGAGCACGCGGCAGATTTCGGCCTGCATCGCGTAGATTGCCTGCCGTTCGCGGTTTTCCGTGCGCGGTTTCGTCTTCCGGTTCGCCATCGGATTGCTTCCTCCCTAGGCCACGCGGGCCTCTCTCTTGCACGCCACGTTCCACCCTGCCCGCAGCCTCGGCTTGGCCCTAAAACGTGCGGAGCGAACGCGGCCGGTCCGCCGGGCGGCGCGAATTCTCGGCGGGGGTGGGTGAAAACCCCGGGCGGTCGCGCCTTATGCCCCACATAGTTACGAAATATTATAACTATCAAAATAGAATTGCAAGCCAGAATTGCCGCGGCCCGCCGCCGCTTGCCCCGCAGCCCACCCCACGACTACAATGGCTTCATGCGGCGCTCCATCGTTCCCGCCGTCGTCCTGTTCGTCGTAGCCGCCATATTTCTCTGCCCCGTCTCGGAAATGTTCGATCGCTGGGACCACACCGCCAGGACGGGCAAAGACACCGAATCGGCGGTGATGCTGGCCGCCGAGTGCGTCGGCGCGGCCCTCGCGGTGATTCAGGCCGCGGCGCATTTGGCGCCGGGTTTCGCGCCCGGCTCGCCCGTGCGCGTTCCGGTTGCCGGCTGTCCGCGCGAGTTTTCACCCGCCTTCATCGCGTTCCTCTTCCCCGAGAGCCCTCCGGCGCTTCCGCTTCGCATCTAGTTTTCTCCCACCGGTTACACCCGGCTCGCTAGAGCTGTGGCCGTTGTGCGTATTCCCGCGGAAGGAGCAGCGCCATGTTCAGATGGAAAGAATTGCTCGGTCTTTTGATTTTGCTCTCGCTTTGCGCCGGTTGCGCGAAGGTTCAGGCGTATCGCCCTGCGCCGATCGCCCCGGCGGCGACGGCGCGGCGCCTGGAATCGCGGCGGCTGTCCGATCCCGGGCTCGAGCGGTTCCTGCGAGCAAACCTTCGTGGTTCCCCGCCTTCATGGCCGCTGAAGCGATGGGACCTGCGGACGCTCACCTACGCCGCGCTCTACTTCAATCCGCAGATCACTGTTGCGCGCGAGCAGCTTGCCATAGCAAAGGGCGCGATCGTCACCGCGGCTGAAAAGCCCAACCCCACTTTCAAACTGACGCCGGGGATTCCCAGTCCCTACCTTTTGAATCTCCGGCTGAGGTTTCCGATCGAAACGCACGGGAAACGAAAGTTGCGAATCGAGCAGGCGAAGCGATTGATGGCCGCCTCAAGAATCGCTGTTGCACAAACGGAATGGAACGTGGCGAGCGGGGTGCGGAAAGCGTTGCTCGGTTATGAAATGAGCGAACAACTGCTGGCGCTCGATCGAGCGACGGAGAGGACCGAAAAACGGCGAGTCGCGCTTCTCACAAGCTTGGTCAACGAAGGCGAAACCTCGCGGCCGGCGCTCGAAACAGCGCAATTGGCGCTATCGAATACGCTCTTTTCGATAAACCTTGAAGAAGGCCAGGTCGCCGCGGCGCGCACAGCTCTGGCCGGAGCGATCGGCATTCCCGTTGCCGGGCTGCACGGCGTGGAACTCGGGTGGTCCAATCTGGGCGATTTGCCTTCTATCGCTTCGCTCTCGCCGGAGCGAATTCAGCGCGAAGCGGTGCTCGACCGGCTGGACGTTCGGCGCGCCCTCGAACAATACGCGGCAGCGGACGCCGCGCTGCGATTGCAACTGGCGCGGCA
>JAKAOH010000272.1 GCA_021812285.1 Acidobacteriota bacterium
ACCCGACCTCCTCGTCGTCGCCGCGCATGGCCGCAAGGGTTTCGAGCGGTTCCTGCTCGGCAGCGTTTCGGAAGCGGTCGCTCGGCATGCCCGCTGTACCGTGGAAATCGTTCGAACGCCCCGCTGACCGGTGATGGCGTGGCGGCTCGCTGAACGCGACAATCTCCACTTTCGAATTTCCACTTTCCGCCTTCCCTATTCTTGCCGCAAAGCTTCGCTGGGATTCACTCGCGCGGCGCGCAAGGCCGGCAGAGCGCAGGCGGCGAGCGCTACGAGCAGGAGCAACAGCGCGACGCCAAGATAGGTGAGCGGATCGGCCGGGCTGACGTGAAACAGCAGTCCACGCATCAGCCGCGTGAGCGCGAGTGCGGCGCAGAGCCCAATCACGCCGCCCAACGTGACCAGCCGCAGCCCTTCCGCAACCACTTGCCGCAAAACTCCGTCCGGCGTGGCGCCGAGGGCCATGCGCACGCCGAGTTCCTGCGTGCGCCGGCTTACCGAGTAACCCAACACGCCGAAAATTCCAACACCGGCGACGGAAATCGCAATGCCCGCGAATATAGTGATCAGTTCTGTGCGGAAACGCTCGCCAACCGCCGTACTTCCCATCATTTCCGTGAGTGTCGCGAGTTTTACCGGCAAATCGCGATCGGTGGAAGCAACGGCATCGCGGAGCGCCACGATCGGTGCGGCCGCGCCTGGATGGCCACGAGCCAGCAATGACATGAACCAGAATGGCGATTGGCCGAAAGGAACGTAGATGGCCAGTTTTGGTGATTCGCCCGCAAACTGGGCCACATTGCCAACGACGCCGACGATGCGGCACGGCTTTGGGCCTCCTGTATTCAGGCTATGGCCAAGAGGATTCATGCCGGCGAAAGATGTTCGGGCGATGGCCCGATCAATCGCGCAGACGCGCGCGCTGGACGCCGAATCCGATGGCAGAAAGCCGCGGCCGGCGAGGAGGGGAATCCGCATGAGCGAGAAATAGCCGGGCGTGACGGGCCAAATATCGGCAGCCAGGCTTTCGCCAGTGGGCGGCGGAGGCTCTCCCACCACGGAATAGAGCGTTGAGATATTCAAAGCGGCGGCGGGAGGACTCATTGCCGCGGCGGCCTGGCTCACGCCGGGCTCAGCGCGCAAGCGGTCGAGCGTTTGCGAAACGAACGCGCGCCATTCGTCCGGCGAACGATACGTCGAGCGCGGCAGGGTGGCGGAAGCGACGGCGACGTGGTGCGGATCGAAGCCGGGACTGGTCGAAACGAGGCGGAAGAAACTGCGGAGCAGAAGCCCCGCTCCCGAAAGGAGCACAACAGCCATCGCCACTTCCGCGACCACCAAGCCTTGGCGCAGCCGGCGAGAACCGGAACTCCCCGAGCCGCGGCCGCCCTGTTTGATCGCGGCGTATACGCTCGAATCCGACGCGCGGAGAGCCGGCAGAAAACCGACCAAAATCGCCGCGGCCATTGAAATCGCGGCGCAAAAAGTGAGAACGGTTGCATTCACCGTCACACCGCGATAGGGCATAAGCGAAGATGGAATCGCATGAGCGAGCGAATTCACCACGATGCATGCGATGGATGCTCCGACTACGCCCCCAGCCAGCGCGAGTTCGAGACTTTCAATAAGAAGTTGGCGCACGATTCCTGCACGGCCAGCGCCGAGCGCCAAACGCAACGCCATTTCCCGCTCGCGCGCCGCTCCGCGCGCCAGCAGGAGATTTGCCACATTCGCGCAAGCCACCAGCAGGACCAGCCCGACGGCCGCCGTCAAGACGGTGAGCGCGGCACGGTAGTTTTTCGAGACCTCGCGCGCGAGCGACATCACGTGCAAATGGAGAGGCTTGCCGCCATGCGGATTCGCTTTCGCAAGACGCGCGGCGAGCGTGTTCGCTTGCGCCCGCGCCTGTTCCACACTTACCCCGCGTTTCAATCGGCCAAGCACGTCGAGATAGGAAATCGTTTCCGGATCGATCAGCGTGGGGCCGAAGGAATTCATCGAAGGGTCGGCGCGGAGTGGTACCCAGAGTTGCGGCGAACCGTCGAGGTCAGGGAAACGCAATCCGGCAGGAAAAACGCCGACGATGGTATACGGCTCGCCGGCAATGGCCACGGTTTTGCCAAGCACTGCGGGGGCGCCCAAGAAGCGGTTTTCCCACAGCGTCTGGCTGATCAAGGCCACGGGAGCGGCGCCGCGCTTGTCCTCGGCAGCAGTGAACCCTCGTCCGAGTAAAGGATGGATGCCGAGCAGCCGAAACATCGCCGCGTTCGAAGCCACGCCACCGGCCTCGGTGGGCGTTCCGGGAGTGATGATGGAGGTGTGGAAGACGTGATACGCACTCAAATCTTCGATTGCCGGGAAGTGATTGCGGATGGACGTGACGAAATCCCGGCCGAACAAGGGATTGTTTTGGCCGGCCTTGCCTTCCGAGCGGTAGATCTCGACGATGCGGCTGGCGTGAGGATAGGGCAACGGATGCAGCACCACGGCGTTCATCACGCTGAAGATGGCCGTATTCGCTCCGATGCCGAGAGCAAGAGTCAAAATGGCGGCAGCAACGAACCCTGGCGATTTCCGCAGCGTACGAAAGGCGTAGCGGACGTCCCGGAGTACGCTTTCGAGAAGATAGGTGGCGCGAGTCTCACGGCATTCTTCCTTCACGTTCTCCACTCCGCCGAACTCGATCATGGCGCGGCGTCTGGCTTCGGCTGGCTCGACGCCTTGGGCGATCAGGTCCGCAGTGCGCTGCTCGATGTGGAA
>JAKAOH010000273.1 GCA_021812285.1 Acidobacteriota bacterium
CGAAATGGATCCCGAGCCAAGCGAAACGCTCCGCGTCCGCACGCCGTAAGGCCTTGCGAGCAGCCGCCGAGTCCCGCGGTTCCCGCTAATCCGCCGCGGATAGCTGCGAAATCGGCACGTCGTAGGAAATCCCGGCCGTCACCGCGTCCACCGGATAAACGGTCCGCCACGTCCCCGGGTCCTCATACAGCGGTTCGAGCGCTGCTTCGGCCGGCAACCGTTTCCCCGTTCCCGGTTGCATCGCGAACTGCGCCACCGATTCCAGCACCAGTTGGTCCCAGAAATGGTTTAGGTAATACGCGGTCAGCACGTAGCAGTTCAGCGCGCAGCCGCGCCAGCATTCCTTCCACTCGCCGAATTTCCGCTCGCCTTCGCGATACGCCGCGGCGACCGACCCCAATTCCAGCAGATTTCCGCCGATGCGGCCGAGCGGCTGGCACGGATAGAAAACGTCGCCATTCGGATAAACGTGCGGCACCGACGTCGCGTAGCAGGGAAACGGCCGTCCGAGCAGCAGCGTCTCGATCGAATCCTTGGATCCCAGAATCGGATAACCGCGCCGTTTGAGTTCCACGATGTGCCGCACCAGCCGTTGGTAATCCGGCCTTGCGAGCAGGCGCCGGTCGGGCAGCGAATCCGACGTCGCGGAAACCGGCGCGAAAACCACGTCGTGCCGGAAACAGAATTCCATCACCTGGTACGCCTGGTCGATCGAATCGCCGCTGATGACGCAGTTCACCAGGATCGAAATCCGCCGGCTCCGCTGATTCCGCGCGTAGTGCGCGATGATTTCGTAAATCCTCCGCGCCTGCCCGGGTCCCGCGTTCAGCACGCGGTCCCACCCGTGCGCATCCATCGAATCGAGCGAAATCACCAGCCGATCCACGTAATCAAGCGCCTGGTCGCGCAGAGGCAGCAGCAGGCCGTTCGTGCCGAGATGGATGGGAAAAAATTGCAGCCGCCGCGCCTCGCGCACGATGTCCACAATGTCCGGCCGCACCAGCGGCTCGCCGCCGGTGAAGTAGATCGCCGACATTTCCCGGCGCAGACGGGCGAGCACCTCATACGCGCCTTCGGTGTCCAGATCCACCGTGTCTCGTATCGGATAGTGCTCGGTGCAATATCGGCATTTCAGATTGCACCGGTGCGTCACGTAATAGGTGCCGACGAGCGGCCGCAACTTGAAATCGCCGCGCGCCACGCGACGCCGGTTTTCGCGATGCGTCCGGATGGCATGGATCGCGCCGCGCAGGTTTTTGCGAAAGGTTTGAAATCGCGTGTCGTGCTCGAATGCCGGGCTGGAAGAATGATCCTCCCCGGGAGCGACCCAGGAAGGTTCGGCGTATGAGTCAGGAGAAATAGTTTTCATCCCGCCTATTATCGGGAGCGCGTGCGCGCAGGTAAAGCCGCCACGCGGTTCCTGTTGCGAACCGTCCTGCGCGACTTTTCCCCCTGGCCGAGCATCGCCCTGCCGTCCCGGCAACCGCTCAGCCGGCCCGTCTTGCGGCCGGGCCGCGATTCGAGCTAGTCTCGCTTCGCCGCCCCGGCGGCCGCGCCGATGCGCTTCGACTGGATTCCGCTCACCATTTTCCTTGTCACCTACGGCCTGATCGCCTTCGAAAGCAACGCCGCGCTGCACCTCGATCGCACGGCCACGGCCTTCTGCGGCGCGGTCGCTATGGTGCTCGCCGGGGCTCTTGCGCCCGCCGATGCCTTGCACGCCGTGGACTGGGGCACGATCGCGTTTCTCCTCGGCATGATGATTCTGGTGGCGCATTTCCAGGTATCGGGATTTTTCCACTGGGTCGCGACGGCAGTGACTCGCGTGGCGCGCACGCGCTTCCAACTCCTCGCCCTCGTGGTCTTCTCCGCCGGCATCCTTTCCGCCTTTTTCGTCAACGACACGATTTGCCTGATCTTCGCACCGCTCATCCTCGCCGTCACTTCCGAGCTCGAACTGCCCGTCGCGCCCTACGCCATCGCGCTCGCTCTCGCCGCGAATATCGGCTCGGCGATGTCCGTCACGGGAAATCCGCAAAACGCCATCGTCGGTGTCGCCGCGCATATCAGCTTTCTCGATTTTCTCGGCCATCTGGCGCCGGTTGCGCTGGTCGGGCTCGCCATCGAGCTCGGCGTGTTGGCGCTGATGTTTCGCGGCCAGGTCTTCGGCCCTCTGCCCAGGCGCCCCGCGCCGGCTCCGGCGAAACTCGACGAAAAGCTGCTCGTGAAATGCGGCGCCGCCGCTTCGCTCGTCGTGGTGCTCTGGGCGATGGGTTATTCGTTCCCGCTCGTCGCCGTTTCCGTCGCCGCGGTGATTCTCGTGCTCGGCCGCGTCCGTTCGTCGGAAATCCATCAGCGCGTGGATTGGGAGTTGCTTCTGTTTTTCGCTTCGCTTTTCGTGGTGGTCGAGGGCCTGGCGGCTTCGGGAGCGGTGGAATGGCTGGTGCGGCTTTTCCGGCCGTGGCTCGGGGCCGGCGTAAAGGCTCAACTCTTCGGCATGAGCGGCGCGATGCTTGTGCTCGGCAACGCGGTGAGCAACGTTCCCGCCGTGCTTTTGTTCCGCCCGCTGGTGCCGCGCTTCCCGCACGCGCACCTGCTCTGGCTCACCCTCGCCTGCACCGCGACTCTTGCCGGCAACGCTACGCCGTTCGGCTCGATCGCCAGCCTGATCGTCGTGCAGCACGCCGGCCGGCGCGGCGGCGTGAAATTCGGCCAGTTCGTTCGCGTGGGGCTCGTGGTGACGTTGGTGACGACGGCC
>JAKAOH010000099.1 GCA_021812285.1 Acidobacteriota bacterium
GTGATCGCCGCGGCCAAAGCGGCGCTGGCGCACGATTTCATCCAGCAGCTTCCCGATCGCTACGACGCGCGGCTCGGCGAGCGCGGCCAGCGGCTTTCCGGCGGCGAGCGCCAGCGGCTGGCGATCGCGCGCGCGATTCTGAAGGACGCGCCGATCCTGATTCTGGACGAAGCGACCTCGCAGCTCGACGCGGAATCCGAGCAACTGGTCCAGCAGGCGCTCGGGAACCTGATGGCCGGGCGCACGGTTTTCGTGATCGCGCACCGGCTGGCTACCGTTCGGAACGCGGATCGCATCGTCGTGCTCGACGAAGGCGAGATCCGGGAAACGGGCACGCACGAAGAATTGCTCGCGCGGGGCGGTCTCTATCGCCGGCTCTGCGAACTCCAGTTTTCGGCCCAGGATTTGGTGGTTCGGCCGGCGGGTGCGCGCGAACCATGAAGGCCGGAATCCGCTCGATGACCGGATTTGCCGAGGCCGTGGCCGAGGACCACGGTCGCGTGGCGCGCGCGAGCGTCCGCAGCGTGAACCACCGGTTTCTCGATCTGCGCGTCAACCTTCCCGAAGGGCTCGAATCGCTCGATCCGGTGGTGCGCCGGGCCGCGAGGGGAAAAGCGCGCCGGGGGCATCTGGACGTCTTCATTCGCCTGGAATCGGCGGGCCCTCCCGAGGTTCGGGTGAATCGGGAAGCCGCCGCGATGTACTTGAAAACGATGAGCGAGCTGATGGGGCAATTCGGCTTGCGGAACGAGCCCGATCTGGCCGGCGTTTTGCGGCTGCCCGGCGTGGTGGAGTCGGCGGCTACTGCCGATCCGGCCGAGACCGAGCGGCTGGCGGCGATCGTGGAACGAGCGATGTCCCAGGCGATGGAGCGGCTCGACGAAATGCGCCGGGCCGAGGGTGCGCGTTTGGCGGCCGATCTCGAACAATCGATGGCGCGCTTGGGCGCTCACGTGGCCGGTCTCGAATCGCTCGCCGAGAGAGCGCGCCCAGCTTACGCCGAGCGGCTGCGCGAGCGGCTGGGAGAACTGCTGGCCGATACCACGGTCGAACCCGCGCGTCTCGTGCAGGAAGCGGCGATCGTGGCCAGCCGCAGCGACGCGACGGAGGAAATCACGCGGCTGAAAAGCCATCTGGATGAATTCACTCGCGCGCTCGGGTCGCCGGGCGAAGCGGGCAAGACGCTGGATTTCGTTTGTCAGGAAATGCAACGCGAAATCAATACGATGCTGTCGAAAGCACCGGCGCTGGGGCCGGACGGCCTGGAAATCACGCGCGCCGGACTCGCCGTGAAAGCCGAGATCGAAAAGCTCAGGGAACAGGTGCAGAACATCGAATGACGCCATCGCCGAGGGAGACGCTCGTTTTCATCGTTTCCGGCCCATCGGGCTCGGGCAAAAGCACGCTGGTGGAAAAGCTGGTGGAACTGCCGGAAATGCTGCTTTCCATTTCCTGCACAACACGGCCGCCGCGGCCCTCGGAACGGCCGGGAGAATGGTACAATTTCCTTTCGGAAGCGGAATTTCTGCGGAAAATCGAAGCGGGCGAATTTCTGGAGCACGCGCGGGTCTTCGGACGCGAATATTACGGCACTCCGCGTTCCGAACTGGACCGCGCCCGCGCGGCGGGCAAGGACCTGGTTCTGGAAATCGACGTTCAGGGCGCCAGGCAAGTGAAGCAGAAGCTGCCCACGGCGATCGGGATTTTCATCCTGCCGCCGTCGCGCGCGGAGCTGGAACGCCGGCTGCGCGCCCGCAGCCAGGATTCCGAGGATGAAATAGAACTGAGACTGGAACGCGCGCGGCAAGAAATGGCCGCGTACGGCGAATACAAATACGCCGTGGTGAACGACGATCTGGCCGCCGCCACGGTGCGGATTCAGGCGATTGCCGTGGCTGAACGCTCGCGCATCGGCCCCAGCGGCGCCCGGATCGAAGGAATTCTGTCGAGTTTCAAAGGAGCTATCTGATGAGTGTGAAGAACGAAGCGCCGGAGAGCCGGTTCGCCTACGTGGTTGTCGCGTCGCGTCGAGCGCGCCAGCTGATGGCCGGCGCTCCTCCGCTGGTGGAAAACCCCAGATCGCGGCAGGCGACCCGCGTGGCGCAGCAGGAACTGAAGGCCGGGCACCTGGAATTCGATATTCCAGCGCGTCCGGGTGAGGACGAGGAAGAAGAGAAAGAGTCCAAGCGCCGTTAGCGCCGGGATCCGGCGCCGCGCGGTGCGCGGCGCTTCCGTCAGCGGGAAACCGGCGCAAAGGCCGGCGTTTCCGCCATCTCGATTTCGCGAGGTGACCGATGCGCATCGCTTTGGGAGTGACGGGCGGAGTGGCGGCCTATAAGGCGGCGGAACTGGTGCGCCGGCTCCAGCAGGAGGCGTTCGACGTCGAAGTGTTGATGACGCGCGGCGCCGAAGAATTCGTTCGGCCGCTGACGTTCGCCGCTCTTACGGGGCATAAAGTGATCGGCGCGATGTTCGCCGAAGGATCGAGCAGGCAGGCCAACGTCGAAAGCGCGATCGAGCACATCGCCGTGGCGCAGCGCATCGATTTACTGCTGGTGGCTCCGGCCACGGCCGACGTTCTGGCCAAATTCGCCGCGGGAATCGCCGACGATTTCCTCACTACGCTTTACCTTGCCACGAAAGCTCCGGTGGTGGTCGCCCCCGCAATGAACGTGAACATGTGGGAGCATCGCGCGACGCAGGAGAACGTGGCGCGGCTGCGCTCCCGCGGCGTGTGCGTGGTCGCTCCCGATGAAGGTTACCTGGCTTGCGGAATGACCGGTGCGGGACGGCTGGCCGGACACGACGCTATTCTGCAGGCCGTCCGCGAAGCGCTCGACCTGCGACGCGACCTTTCCGGCGAGACGGTGCTCGTCACCGCCGGTCCGACCTGCGAGGACATCGATCCGGTGAGGTTTTTGACGAACCGCTCTTCCGGCCGGATGGGCTACGCCGTGGCGGAAGCGGCGATGTCGCGCGGGGCGGAGGTGGTCCTGGTGAGCGGTCCCACGGCGCTTGCTCCGCCGCCGGGACTGACATTCGTGCCGGTGCGGAGCGCGGAACAGATGCGGCGTGCGGTGAACGCACATCTGGATTCGGCGACGATCGTGATCATGGCCGCGGCGGTAGCCGACTATCGTCCGACGCTGCGGCATCCGCACAAGGTGAAGCGAGGAGCGCCTTCGCTTACGCTCGAACTCGAATTGTCGCCCGATATTCTGGCGGAAATCGGCCCGAGGAAAGAAGATCGCGTCGTTGTCGGGTTCGCCGCGGAAACCGAGCGGCTTGCCGACCACGCGCGGCGGAAACTAAAGGCGAAGCCGGTGGACCTGGTGGTGGCGAACGACGTGAGCCGGTGCGACGCGGGCTTCGACGTGGACACCAACGTCGTGACGTTTTTTTCACGGGACGGCAGCGAAACCGAATTGCCGCGTCTCACCAAACGCGAAGTCGCCGAGCGCATTCTCGACGAGGTTTTGCGGCTGAAATCGAGAACGGCTCATGAACGAAAAAACGCTCGCTAATCTGGAAGCGCGGCTGCGCTATTACGAAGACCTCCGTCTGGGTCCCTTTTACAGGAGCCGCGCGGCTGCGCCCTTCGCGGAAGGCACGCATTCGCCGCAGGCGCCCATCGAAGGGGCCGCGAATCGTAGTGCGGGAAGGGAGACGGGCGCGGCGGCGATTCCGCAGAGGCAGGCTATGGTCGAACCTGCCGAGCCGGTGACCATTTCCGCTCAGTCGCTTTTCGAACCGGTCGAGCGCGTCGAAAACGACACGCTCGAACGCATCCGCGGAGATATCGGCGAGTGCACCCGCTGCAAATTGCACAAATCCCGCAGCCGGATCGTTTTCGGCGACGGAAATCCGCGCGCCGAACTGGCGTTCGTCGGCGAAGGACCGGGCGAGGAGGAAGACCGCCAGGGATTGCCGTTCGTGGGCCGCGCGGGGAAGCTGCTGACGCAGATGATCGAAGCGATGGGCCTCGAGCGGAAACAGGTATACATCTGCAACGTGGTGAAGTGCCGCCCGCCGTCGAACCGCACGCCGGAACGGGATGAAATGTCCACATGCGGGCCGTTCCTCGAGCGGCAACTGATGGTGATTCAGCCGAAACTGATCGTTTGCCTGGGCAGCGTGGCGGCGCAGGCGCTGCTGGCGACGGGCGAGCCGATGGGGCGCGTGCGCGGCAAATGGTTCGCGTGGCGGGGCATGAAGCTGTTGCCCACCTATCACCCCGCGTATTTGCTGCGCAATCCGAGCGCGAAGGGAATCGTTTGGGAAGACCTACAAAAAGTGATGGCCGAACTGGGGCTGAAACCTCCTCGCAAGACCGGGCGCAGGACGTCGGAGTGAAGGAGCCCGCCCGGCTCGTCATTTCGCGCAAAACCCAAGATCGCGAATAGCGAGCCGGCGGTCGCCGGACGAGAAACCTCCGTTTGCCGTATCATCGTTTCCCCATGGTGATGAGCTTCATTTTGGGCCTTGCGACCGCGATCAGCTGGGGCACGGCAGATTTTCTGGCGCGGGAAGCCTCGCGCGAAGTCGGAGCGTTTCGCAGCCTGTTTTTCATGCAAACCTTTGGTTTGGGGCTTCTGAGCGCCGTCTTTCTGTGGGTGAACCCGAGAGCGCTTGACGCTCCGCGTTCCGCGTGGGACTGGGCCGCCGTGGCGGGAATCCTGAGCGCGGCCGCGGTGCTTGCGCTCTACCGGTCGTTCGAAGTGGGCACGCTGGCGGTGGTGGCTCCGGTTTCGGCGGGATATCCCGCGCTGACCGCTTTGTTCTCGATGGCGAGCGGGGAAACGGTGAGCGCGGCGCACTGGGTTGGCATCGCGCTGGTTCTGGCGGGCGTGGGGCTGACGGTGGGCGCGGCGAAGGACGCGGGCGCGCCGGCGGGAGCGTCGGCGAATCCGCGCGCAGGTGTGGGATGGGCGCTGGCTGCGGCGCTGGGTTTCGGCGTGATGTTCTGGCTGCTGGGATTTCGCGTGGTGCCCGAACTGGGCGGGCTGATGTCGGTGTGGACCCTGAGAATGGTGGCGACGATGGCACTGGGGGTGGTCGCGTGGCCGGCGCGGCAGAGCTTGCGGTTACCGCGCGGGAGAATTCTGTGGATGCTGGTCGCCATCGGCGCGCTCGACGTCACCGCCTACGTGGCGAACAATTTCGGCATGGAATTTCGTCATGTTTCGATTGTTGCGGTGCTGGGTTCGCTCTACGCGGCAGTGACGGTGCTCCTAGCCGCGATAGTGCTGCGGGAAAAGTTCAACGGGAAGCAGTGGGTGGGCGTGGCGCTGATTTTCGCCGGGGTGGTGATTCTTTCTCTCTAATCGGCGGAGTGCGGCGATCAGTTGATCGCCCGCACGGAGGGGTCGAGCGCCGCGAACACGGTCACCACCAGCAGAATCGCCGCCGAAACCTCGAACATCAGCGTGAGATTCACCTGGATCAGCGCGCCAGCCATGACGTAGGAAATCGGGACCAAGCCGATAACCGCGAACATCAGCACGCTCATCACGCGTCCCAGCAGCGCGCGGTCAACACGCGCCTGGAACCAGGCCTGCAAGTGGACACCGACGAGTCCGCTACCGACGCCCACCACCGCCAGGACCGCGGCAATCGCCACCACGTGGTGCAAGAACCCGATCGCCGCCATCCCCGCTCCCATCACGAAGCAGAAGCCGAGCAGCAGCGGCCCGCGGTGCCGTTGGCGTGGTAAAACGGCGGGAAGCAGCGTTCCCACCAGGCCGCCGCCGGCCATCGCCGAAAGCAAAATGCCGAAAACGGCGGCCGAGCCAAATCGCAATTTCCCCATCGCCGCCAGACCCACCACCAGCGGGCCGGTGACGCCGAAATTCATCGCCGCGATCACCAACATGAGCGCGCGCATCGGCGGATCCTGCGCCACGTGCCGCAGGCCTTCCCAAATCGCTTTGCCCATGGCGCGGCGGCTGCCGGGTGGCGGAGCAGGTGGATCGGGAATCATCAACAGCGCCCCGATGACGAACAGGAAACTCACCGCGTCGATCGCGAAGGCCGCGGCAATGCCCCAGCGCTTCACCGTCCATCCCGCGGGCGCGGGACCGGCGGTGGTGCTCAGCTGCGCGCTGGAGCCGAAAAGGGCGTTCGCCGCGGGCAGACGATCCAGCGAAACGAGGGAGGGAAGCAGCGCCATCGCCGCGGGGTAGGAAAAAGCGTCGGCGAAACCGAACGCTCCCGCGAGCAGATAAAGGTGCCAAAGCTTGAGCAAGTGAAGGTAAACCAGTTCCGCAACGGCCGCGACCAGAATCGTCCTCGCGATTCCCGTGGTGATCATGACCTTCCGTGGAGAGACGCGGTCGGACGCGGCGCCACCGACGAGCATGAAAACCGCGCGGGGAATCGCCGCGACCATCAGGATCGTGCCGAGCGCGAGGCCCGAGCCGGTGAGTTGCAGCACGAGCCAGGGCAGCGCCACCAGATAAAACTGGTCGCCGAAGAGCGAAATCGTCGCGCCGATCCAGAATCGCCGGAAATATTTTGTGCGAAGAGGATGGACCGACGCTGTCGCGTCGAGTGGTTCCGCAGACAGTGCATTCATTGCATTAACCCCGCATTTCCACTTGGGACTTGTGCTCCTGAATGCTTCGGGACGCCGCTTTCAATAACTTTCCCGCGCGTGCCATTGCGATGAAGGAGATTCAAAGATGAGTACAATGCCGAGCGGCCGAGTCAAGACGCGACGCCCCGGCGCTCGACTCATTCACAGAAGATCCTCACCTTTTTGCCGTCGCCTTTTTCGATGTCAATGTTTAGCTCTTCGAGGGCTTTGTCGAGGTCTTCGCCTTTCAGCGCGGTCAGAGCGCCGAGGTCAACGCCCTGCTCGGCAAGGCGATCGGTCACCCGCTGCGGCAGCACGGCAAGCAATCGGGCGCCCGTGCGAGTGAAAGCCAGCGGCAATCTTATGTTTACGTTGTCCTCGCCAGGGCGCTCGACCAGGATGCGGAGGTGCCGCGGCTTTTTCGGTCCTCCGCGCGCTTCGCCGGCAGACTCCTTCGCCGACGCTTCCGTCGCGGCCGTGCGTTCGATTTTGTCGAGCAGACGCTCGGCATCCTCGGCGGTAATTTTCCCTTCCGCCAGGATCTCCAGAATTTTCTTTCGTTCAGCCGACATCGTTTCCTCCTGAATCTGGCTCTCCACCGAGCCGTTCGAGCGCTTCATCCACGGTCAACTCGCCGCGCGAGAGCTGCTCGAGGACGTACAAATTTGGCGAGGGCGCCTCGAACGACTTGTCGAGCTTCGCGCCGATGGCGTTGAGCCGGTTCTTCACCGTCGGGTAGCTGATTCCAAAAATTCCTTCCATCTTCTTTAGCGAGCCGTGATGGCGAACGAATGCGATAACAAACGCTTGGTCTTCCGGCGACAGCTTGCCAAGCGGGGACAGTTCAAACTCCCCTTCCATCGCCATTCCACAGACGGAGCAAGTCATCCGGGAAACCTTCAGGGGCGTCTGACATTCGGGGCATATGGCCTTTGAGATATCCATGTTAAGCATCAATAATATGGATAATAATATAGAACAAAATTAGGAATGTCAAGAGTATAATTGTTATTATTCATTTATTGCTCGTGCTTTGCTACATATTCAAAAGAGGAACCTTGTACACGCTCTTGGGATGTTCGGCGCGAGGGGATACCGGGTTTCCCTTTTTCAAAAGAGCTGTTTGAAAGGAGTGCAGCAAGTGGGCGGTGGTTTGGGTTGCGGCGCGCCAGCTGCGGCCTTTTTGCAGGTTCTTGGCGGCGGCATGCAGTTGATGTCGTTGCTGCGAGGGCGCGTCGAGCGCTCGCATTTGCGTGGCAATGGCAGGCTGCCGCGACGGCGGCTCGGCGAGGGCGGAGGCAGGCTGATAGACTAGGCGCACGATGAGCGAGCGTTTCTGCGAAGTCGCCTTGCCGGTGCCGCTGCGACGTCTGTTCAGCTACCGCGTTCCCGCCGGTTTTCAGCACACCGTTGAAGTCGGTTCACGCGTGGTCGTGCCGTTTCGTAACCGCGTGCTGGTCGGCGTCGCGCTCGAAGTGAGCGACGAGCCGCGAAAGGCGGAAGGCCTGAAGAGCGTGCTCGACGTTCCCGACGTGCTTCCGGCGCTGACGGAGTCGGTGGTGCGCTTGGGACGCTGGGTCGCCGAATATTATCTGGCGCCGCCGGGTGAAGTGTTTCGCGCGGTGCTGCCTCCGGTGGTGGAAATCCGGCGCGAGCGGCGTTTCCGGCTGACCGCGGCGGGACGCGAGCGAAGGCGCGCGCTTGGCGAAGCGAAGATTCCGCCCTCCAACGCCGAGGCGGCGGAGGCGGCGCTGCTCGACGCGATCGCTGATGCGGGAGGCGAAATTTCCGGCGCGCGAATCGAGCGGCTGGCGACGAAAACGCGCAGCGAAGCGGCGCTTGAGCGTTTGCTGGCAGAGAGCTTAGTGGAGATGCACGAAACGGCGGCGCGGCGGCGCGTCCGCGGGCAGAGAATCGCCGCGTGGCGCAAGGAAACGCCCGCGGAAAACGAGTCCGAAGGCCGGCTTCGCGACATTTTGCTCGCCGCCGGCGCTCTGCCATTGGCCGAAGCCGCGCGGCGCTCTGGTGTCGCTCGCGCCGCGATGGATCGGTTGGTGCGGGCGGGAAAAATCGAACTGTGGGACGAAGCGCCTGGCATCGAGCGCGAAGGAATCGATCCGGACGAATTCGCGCCGGTGAACGAACTGACAGGCGGGCAGCAGCGGGCGCTCGAGGAAATCGGGGAAGGGATCGGTTCGGGCGAGTTCCGGCCCGGGCTGCTTTTCGGCGCGACAGGAAGCGGGAAAACGGAAGTATATTTGCGGGCCACCGAAGCCGCGCTGGCTCGCGGGCGCGGCGCCATTTTGCTGGTGCCGGAAATCGCGCTGACGTACGCGATGGGGCGACAGGCGCGGGCGCGATTCGGCGACCGCGTAGCCGTGCTGCACAGCGCCCTGGGCGACGCCGAACGCTCGCGCGAATGGTGGCGCATCCGGCGCGGAGAAGCGACGGTGGTGGTGGCGACGCGGCTGGGCGTTTTCGCTCCCGTGTCTCCGCTCGGCCTGGTGGTGGTGGATGAAGAGCAGGAAGCGAGCTACAAACAGGAAGAAACGCCGCGCTACAACGGCCGCGATACCGCCATCATGCGCGCGAAACTGGAGAATGCCGCGGTGCTGCTCGGCTCGGCGACGCCGTCGCTCGAAAGTTTTCACCATGCGCGGCAGGGGAAATACCGTTTGCTCGAACTGGGCGGCCGGGTAGCGAACCGGCCGCTGGCAAAGGTTGATGTGGTGGATCTGCGCGCGGAATTCGAGGAGCAAAAACGCGCGCTGCCGCTCTCGCACGCGCTACTCGACGGGCTGCGGGAATGCCTCGATCGGGGAACGCAGGCGCTCGTGCTGATCAACCGGCGCGGATATTCGTGGTTCGTGCTGTGCCGCGCGTGCGGCGCGACGATCGAATGCGCGCATTGCAGCATCGCGCTCACCTACCACAAGCAGCGCGACCGGCTGGTGTGCCATTACTGCGGCTATGCGATTCCGGTGCCGCGCGAATGCCCGAAATGCCGCTCCGAATATCTCTATTATTTCGGCGAAGGGTCCGAGCGAATCGAGGAGTTCCTCCGCGGCCAGTTTCCGCGGGCGCGGGTCGCGCGGCTGGATCGGGATACGGCGACGTCGCGGCACGCGTTTCGGAAGGTGCTGGGCGCGTTCGCCCGGGGCGATCTGGACATTCTGGTGGGAACGCAGATGGTGGCGAAAGGGCACGATTTCCAGCGCGTGACGCTGGTGGGGGTGGTGGGAGCGGATCGGGCGCTGGCCGTGCCGGATTTTCGCGCGGCGGAGCGGGCGTTTCAACTGCTGACGCAGGTGGCCGGGCGGGCGGGGCGTGGCGCGCTCGACGGGCGAGTTCTCGTTGAAAGCTACCACCCCGACCATTACGCGATTCAGCATGCGGCGCGGCAGGATTACCCGTCGTTTTTCGAGCAGGAGGTGCGATTCCGCCGGCTGATGCACTATCCGCCGTTTTCGGCGCTGGCGAACGTGGTGGTGAGGGACCGCAGTGTGGAACGCGTGGTGACGTGGACGCGGGCGCTGGCCGGTTATTTTCAGCAGTGCCAGGCGGAGGGTTTGCGCGTGCTCGGGCCGGCTCCGGCACCGCTGGCGCGGTTGAAGCGAGAGCATCGGTATCAGTTTTTGCTGAAATCGCCGCGGCGTTCGGCGCTGGTGCGCGCGCTCGCGGGCAGCGTCGCGTTCTGCGCGCAGAAGGAAATTCCCGATTCATCCGTGCTGGTGGACGTGGATCCGGTCAGCTTGATGTAGCGCGCGGGATCAGGCGCCGTGAAGGGAAAAGGGAATCGGCGTGAAGCAGAGCAGGAAAATCACCAGCGCCACAAAGGCCCAGAACCGGCGTTTCGCGTCGAGCGGTTCCCAGCGGTCGAGCAGCGGCGGATGCCGCAAGCCGATGATCAGCAGCAGAAACGCCCACAGCACCCAGCCCATCCAGAAATAGCCGAGCGGCAGCAGCGCAATCACCACCAAAAGTGATAGCAGGCGGTGCCTTTCCGGCGCCACGGCATAAAGGACGTGGCCGCCGTCGAGCTGGCTGGCCGGCAGCAAATTGAGCGCCGTGACGAACAGGCCGACCCAGGCAGCGTAGCCGACCGGGTTAAGCAGCAGATTGCCCGGCTTCACGTTTGGCCGCAGGACCGCTTTGAGCAGCCATACGAGGGGAGGATTGCCGAAAACGAGCGGCGCGTTCACCGCCGCTCCGGGAACCACTTTCGAGACGCTGATGGCGATGGCGAGCGCCGGGAGCGCGATGACGAAACCCACAACCGGCCCGGCAAGGCCGATATCGAAGAGCGCTTTGCGGTTGATGATCGGCGAGCGAATCCGGATGAACGCACCCATCGTGCCGATCAGAGTCGGGGCGGGGATGAAGTACGGATAGCTGGCGGGAATCTGGTAATAACGGCAGGCGAAAAAATGGCCGAGTTCGTGCGCGAGCAGAATCGCCATCAGCGTGAAGGCGAAGGGGAAGCCGGTGAGCAGAATGGCCGGATGGCGCAGAACCGTGGAATACGGGAAAAGGTTGCCGTCGGTGAAGGGAGCGACGCCAGCAGCGTAGGCAGCCGCGAATTCGGTGCCGAAAGCGAGCGTCGAGAAAACCGTGAGCACGAAAAGGAAAGCGGCGATCGCCGCCGACCGGCGGTCCCGTTTCTGTTCGTCGTGGAAGGGTGGCACGGGAATCCGCACGCCCACCGGCTCAACCGAAAGTACTGCGGGAAAATCCCGATGCCCGTTGCCGTCGCTCATGCTCAGTTCATCTTACCCGACATTTTCGTTTCGGTCCGCTCCGGCGAGGGCGACGCGGAATAACGCTTGAGCCGCGGAGCGGGCCGATGACCGTTGCAATTGACTCACGGGAATTGTAGCGTATCGGCCGCAGGCGAAACGGCGAGTAGAGAGGGTAGTCAACCCGAATCCGCGCTGGAAATGCCTTCCTGCGATCTTAATTCTGTTAACGCCGGAAGCGGCTATGGGAATGAATTGAGGCGCGAGAGTCCGCGAGGATGGCAGCAGCGCGCCGCACGCGGCATGCGCGCTCGGCGCCGCGTCCCGGTCGCTAAAGCGACTGCAATTCCTTTCCGGGCTTGAAGCGCACGGCTTTGCCCGGTGGAATACTCACTTGCTCGCCGGTCCGCGGGTTGCGGCCGACGCCGGTCTTGCGAGGTTTCACGTTGAAGACGCCGAACCGGCGCAATTCGATTCGATGGCCTTGCGCCAGGGCGCGCTTCATCGCCTCGAAAACCGTTTCCACGGCCGCTTCGGCTTTGCTGCGCGAGATACTATCCCCAAGTCGTTCAACGACAGCGTTCACGAGGTCCAGCTTGATCATCCCGCCTCCAAGCAGCGGAGAATGCTAGACATAGCGGTGGGGGGTTGTCAAGCCTCGCCGTCAAGAAAAACCGTTTATGCGTTGCGCGGCCTTCCTGCTTCGTTTCGCATTCGCCGCTTTGCTCGAAGGCATGAGCACGGAGAATGCGGCGGCGCGCTTGGCCGAAACGCCCGCCTCATATTAAACTGCGCTACTTTTCCGGCGGAGGGAGGAACCCAAAATGAGCGTGAAGAACGACCGGTGGATTCGCCGCATGGCGCTGGAACACAAAATGATCGAGCCGTTCGTGGACCGGCAGGTGCGGGAGGGAGTGATCAGCTACGGCGTTTCGTCGTACGGATACGACATGCGCGTGGCGGACGAATTCCGGATTTTCACAAACGTCAATTCGACGACGGTCGATCCCAAGCAGTTCGACGCGCGCTCCTTCGTCGAGGTGAAAAGCGACGTGTGCATCATTCCGCCGAATTCGTTCGCGCTCGGGCGGTCGGTGGAATATTTCCGGATACCGCGCGAGATCCTCACGATCTGCGTGGGGAAATCGACTTACGCGCGGTGCGGGATCATCGTCAACGTGACGCCGTTCGAGCCGGAGTGGGAAGGCTACGTCACGCTGGAGATCAGCAATACGACGCCGCTGCCGGCGCGCATTTACGGGAACGAAGGGCTGTGCCAGGTGATTTTCTTCGAATCCGACGAGCCGTGCGAAGTTTCCTACAAGGATAAAAAGGGGAAATACCAATCGCAGGGCGGAATCGTGCTGCCGCGCATTTGAGCCGGTCCCGGCTTCTGGAGGGCTCGGAAAACGGGAGCCGGGGTCCGCTCGGCGCGGGGGAGGGTCGGCTGTGTCAGTTTTTACTTGTCGGTTTTGCCCAGCGGTCCGGCCATCAGCGACGTGATCGTGGCGACACCGAGCAAGACCGCCGGGAGCAACCGCGTGTAGGTTTCCGTGTTGGCGAAGGAGAAACGGCCTTCGGCCACGGCCGCCTGAATGAAGCCGAACAGGTTCCCCAGCGCGGGAATGTAAAACGCCCAACAGCAGAGCGCCCCGATGAAAACGATCCAGCCGGCGCTCGATCCCTTGATGGCGCTCCATGCCGTTCCCAGCACCATGATAATCATGCCGACGAATCCGACCATCGGCAACGATCCTCCCGGCGCCCACGACAGGCCGTTGTGAAGAGCGGAATAGGTCTGCACAGCCACGCCAATGGCCGCCACCAAATAGA
>JAKAOH010000274.1 GCA_021812285.1 Acidobacteriota bacterium
CAGTCATGATGAAGATACCGCTACCGATAATGGCGCCGATGCCCAGCGCCGTCAGGCTCAGCCAGCCCAGCGTCTTCTTCAGCCGGTGTTCTGGGCGCTCGGAATCGGCGATCAGTTGATCAATGGATTTGGTGCGGAATAGTTTCGACGCCAATGGTCTCGTCCCGAACCCCGATTGAACGCCCCTCTGAAAGTCAACACTCTACCTTCCCCGGTACCCCGGCGGCAACGGGAGTTTTGCCGGGCAGGTTTCAGACCCGTTGGAGCTTGGCGTAGCGTTCGATCAGCTTGCGCATGCCGTAGTCGGGGAAACTGACGGTCAGACGGCGATCGTCGCCATCGTCCTCGACGCTGAGAACGGTGCCGACGCCGAACGTCGGGTGGCGAACCCGCTGCCCGACGAGCGATTGGCCGCTGCCGCCCAGGCGCGAGGGCGGACGCGGCGGCTCATCGGAAAATTCGGCTTCTTCCGGCTGCCGCGGCACACGGGATTCGCCGCCCGCTAACCGGAATTTCGGCGAATCGAAACCCAAACCGACATTGACGGTTTTTAGCAAATCCTTTGGAATTTCGGCCAGGAAGCGGGAGGGGGAGGTGGTCATATCGGAACGGCGATCGTAGGAGCGGCGGGACCTTGCGCGGGTGAGCGTGAGGGTCTGGCGGGCGCGGGTCATGCCGACGTAGCACAAGCGGCGCTCTTCTTCGAGCGCGGGAGGGCTCGCGAGCGAGCGCATGTGCGGGAACAGGCCTTCCTCCATGCCGACCAGAAAGACGTGATCGAATTCCAGGCCCTTGGCGCTGTGGAGGGTAATCAAGGTGACGGGAACGTGCTCGTCGAAGCTGTCGGCGTCGCTGACGAGTGCGGCGCGATCGAGGAATTCTTCCAAGGTTTCGCCGCGTTCCTGGCCCTCCTCGGCTGCGGCGACGAGTTCTTTCACGTTTCCGGCGCGGTCGGTCAGCTCTTCCTTGTCCTGCTGCTCGAGCCAGTCGAGGTAGCCGGTGCGGGAAGCGAGCTCGCGGAGGAGGTCTCCGACACCCATCTCGGCGCGTTTTTGGCGGAATTCCTCGATCATCTGGCGAAAGGCGCGGACGCCAGAAGCGGCGCGAGAGGAAATTGAGCCGAAGCCGTCGCCCATGGCGTCCCAGAGCGGAGCTGAGCGTTGGGCAGCGTCGTTGCGCAGCGAATCGAGACTCGTTTTTCCCAGGCCGCGCGGAGGCGTATTGATCACGCGGGCGAGCGCGGCGTCGTCGGCCGGATTGACCACAACGCGGGCGTAGGCGAGCAGATCCTTCACTTCGGCACGTTCGTAGAAGCCGAATCCGCCGACGACGCGAAAAACGATGCCTGAGCGGCGGCAGGCTTCTTCAAACGAGCGGGACTGAAAATTGGTGCGATAGAGGACGGCGACGTGGAGCGCGGGATCGTCGCGGAGCAGGCGGCGGATTTCAGCGACGACGAATTCCGCTTCGGCGGAGGCGTCAGGCGCTTCGCAGAGGCTGAGCAAAGAATCGCCCGTTCGCGTGGCGGTGAGGTGCTTGCCCATGCGGTTGGGGTTGTTGGCGACGACGGCAGCGGCGGCGTCGAGGATGGTTTGCGTGGAACGGTAATTCGTTTCGACGCGAATCACGCGAGCGCCGGGAAAATCATCGAGGAACCGGCGCAGGATGCCGGGATCGGCCCCGCGCCAACTGTAGATGGATTGATCCTCGTCACCCACGACGGCGACGCAAGTTCCCGGGCCGGCGAGCAGGCGAACGAGCTCGTACTGTTTTTCGTTTACGTCCTGGAATTCGTCCACAACGATGTGGGTGAAGCGGCCGCGCCAGCGCTTGCGCGCTTCCTCGCTCGTCTGGAGCAGACGCACGGCTTCGAGCAGCAAATCGTCGAAATCGAGGGCTCCTGCGCGGCGAAGCGCGGCGTTGTAGACGTCGAAGAGAGCGGCGGCGACACGGCCCTGTTCGCCGAACGATTCCCGGCGCAGGCGTTCGGAATTCCAGCCGTTATTTTTCGCGTGGCTGATGATTTCGCGCATGCCGCGCGGGGTAAAACGCCGTTCGTCGTAGCCCAAAAGGCGCAGGGACTGGCGAACGACGCCGATCTGATCGTCGTCGTCGTAAATCGCGAAATCGCGGGGAATATCAATGAACGGGCCGTCGCTGCGCAGGAGCCGGGCGCAAAACGAATGAAACGTGCCCACCCACGGCACGCCGGCCGATTCGCGAACGAGCGAGTGGATGCGCTCTTTCATTTCGCTCGCGGCCTTGTTGGTGAAGGTGACGGCGAGAATCGCCTGGGGCGCGACGCCTTCGGAAATCAGCCACGCGACGCGGTACGTGATCACGCGAGTTTTGCCGGTTCCGGCGCCGGCGACCACAACGACGGGCTCGGTGGCCGTGGCGGCTTCGCGCTGGCCGGGATCCAGTTCGTCGAGGAGGGACATCGGGCCGATTGTAGTGACTCGTTACGGGTGCGGCAAACGGGCTCGCACGATCGCTGAGTGTGGACAAGTTGTACGAGGGGAAGGTTACGGCATCGCGGCAGGGGAGAACGGCGCTTCGAAGAACATGATCGGTTCCGTGTTGCCCAGGAATTTCAGGTCGGGGACGTAGAAGCGGGCGAACCGAATGGCGTCGTAGTCGCCGGCCATATCGAAATAAAAGAAGCCGTGAACCGTGGCGCCGGGAGCGATGACGGCATCGGGAAACGAGAGGAGATCGAGCTCTTCGCGCAGCTTCCGCCATTTC
>JAKAOH010000100.1 GCA_021812285.1 Acidobacteriota bacterium
CGCTGCGCTGCTTCGCCCAGGGCAGCGAGGCGAAATCGCTCCTCGGGCTCCGCACTTTCCATCACGACCCGCGTCACGTAGCGTCCCATCGCCGGGCCGTGCTTGAACCCGTGTCCCGAGCCTCCGCCGGCCAGCCAGACGTTCCGCAGCGCGGGATGCCGATCGATCAAAAAATCGCCGCTGGGCGTATTTTCATATTGGCAGACGCGCGATTCGACCGTCGGCGCGTGCGCCAAATCCGGCAGAATCCGCCCAAGCGCCGCGCGCGCCGCGCCCAAGGCCTCTACCGTCGGCATTCGTTCCGCGCTATCCGGGTCGTGCGCGGGCCCACGACGATCAGAAGCAATCTTCACGCCGCGCCCTTCGATGTCCGGAAATCCGTAAAATTCGTCGTCGAGACGGTACCAGATGGGCAGCAGCGGCATGGAAAATCGGGCATCGCCTGCCGGAACGCCGAAGAAGAAGACCTCCTGCCGGGTCGCGAAAATGCGGTCGCCAATCGCCCGCGGAAAGAGTTTCGCCATCCACGCCCCACAGGCGAAAACGTACTGTTCCGCGCTCACGCGCGCGCCATCGCTGAGCGTAATCTCGTCCAGCCATGTCGCGTCTTCGTTCGGCGCTTCGACCCGCGCTTGGCGGTACGTTCCCCCGCGCCGCTCGAATTCGGCCACCACCGCCTGTACGGCCCTGCGCGCGGCGATTCCTCCGCTTTGCGGCTCGAAAATCCCATCTTCGTCGGATTCCAGCCGCATCTGCGGCCAGCGCTGCTGAATCTGGCTCCGCGTGAGCCATTCATGCGCCACGCCCAAGCGTTTCAGGGTTTCGAGCGTCGTTTTCGCTCGGGGATGGTCCGCGCGTGCGATCCACAGAACGCCAGCGGGAAAGAAGAGCGGCTGATTCGCTTGCCGGAAAAATTCCTGCCAATCCGCGAGCGATTCCATCGCCCATCGCGTATAGATTTCGTCGGCGCCGTACGCGGCGCGAATGATGCGCGTTTCGCCGCCAGAGCTCGCTCGGCTCGTTGCTGGCCCGTAGGCGTCCACCAGCAGGACGCGCGCGCCGCGTTCCTCCAGGCGCAGCGCTGTCCATGCTCCAAATACCCCCGCTCCAATCACGGCGACATCGTAGGTTCGGGCCATCCTGGCTCCTTTGTGCCGCGATTCTACCAGCATAGCGCCGGGCACTTGCCATCCCGCTTAAGAGTTTGTGGGACGACTCGCAAGCGCTATCCTCAGCGGCTTCCCGACAAGGGGCGTCGGGACGCAAACAGCGCGAAAGCCGCATGGATGGGCAAGGGCTTGGGGCACGGCTGAAGCCGTGCCCTTCTCAAGAAAACCAGTTGCCACGCAGGCTGTGAACGCGGTTGACACCGCACCGCCTGGGTACCAGAATGCCTCCTCGGACGCAACCGAAAACCGGCATGAGGAGGACCAATGGCGGCAACGCATCCGTCAGATGCAAACCCGCGGCAACTGCTGCGCTACCGCGTGGAGCAGGGAATCGCGATTCTCGAAATGGACGATCCGCCCGCCAACACCTACAGCTACGCGATGATGCGCCAGCTCGATGAAGCCATCCTGCGCGCGCGCATGGATTCCGCCGTCCACGTACTCGTCTTGCGCGGCGCGGGAGAAAAATTCTTTTCCGCCGGTGCGAATATCCAGATGCTTTCCGAGTCCAGCCCTGACTTCAAATACTATTTTTGCTTGCATGCCAACGAAACGCTGAACCGCCTGGAGGAGACGCCGAAGCTCGTGATCGCCGCGCTCAACGGCCACGCCGTCGGCGGGGGCCTGGAAATCGCGCTGGCGTGCGATATCCGGCTTGGCCGAAAAAACGCGGGGAAAATCGGCTTGCCGGAAGTCAACCTTGGCGTTTTGCCCGGCACGGGCGGCACGCAGCGCCTGAGCCGCCTGCTGGGCCGCGCTCGCGCATTCGAGATGATGGCCGCCGGCGCCACGTTCGATTTCGAGCAGGGCGTGGACCTAGGGCTAATTCACCACGTCTTCGATTCCGATACGTTTTGGGAAGACGTCCTCGTCTACGCGCGCCGTTTCTGCCCGCCGAACAAAGCCGCCGTCGCCGTGGGCCGCATCAAGCGTTCCTGCATCGCCGGCTGCGAAATGGGATTCAAGGAAGCGCTCGGCCTCGAACGCGAACTCCAGCAGCTTCTTTTCACCGGCGAAGACGCCAAGGAAGGCATGGCCGCCTACCTCGAGAAGCGCAAGCCGGAATTTCGAGGACGGTGACCGCCCCGGCCCATTCGCGCGAATCCCACTTCGCCCGCGGCTATTCGCTCGGCGAACTCATGGTCGCCGCAGCCGCGCGCGAAATCCGCAATGGCGAATGGGTTTTCGTGGGCATGCGCCTGCCGCTGCTCGCTTTTCTTGTCGCCAAGCGCGTGCACGCGCCGCGCGCCGTCGGCCTGTACGAAAATGGAGTTATTCGAGAGGATCCCGCACCCGAAATGCTTTTCACCATGGCCGATCCGCCGAATCAACGCGGCGCAACGTTCTGCGGCCAGATGGCCGACGTGATGAGCCTTCTTCAGCAAGGGCGCGTCGCGGTCGGTTTCCTCGGAGCGGCCGAGGCCGATCGCCATGGCAATCTGAATTCCACCTGTGGCAGCCGCGATGGCCGCGCGGTGCGCCTTCCCGGCTCGGGAGGCGCGGGCGACATTGCGTGTCTCGCGCAGCGCACCGTTGCGCTGATGGCGCATCAGCCGCATCGCCTGGTCGAACGCGTTCGCTATGTCACTTCGCCCGGCTATGGCGATGGAGCGGATTGGCGCCGACGCGCCGGCCTGCGCGCGGGTTCGGGGCCCTCCGCGATTCTCACCACGCTCGCCGTGCTCCGCTTCGACGATGCGGGCGAGGCGTATCTCGCGTCGGTGCATCCCGGCGTCACGGTGGAGGAAGTCAAGCGCAATACGGGCTGGAATCTTCGGGTCGCCGCGGACGTCGCCGAAACGCCGGCGCCCACTCCCGCCGAACTTGCCGTCATCCGTGAATTCGATCCCAACGGTTTCTGGACGAGGCAGCCATGAACGATCCCGTCATCGAGATTCGCAGCGAAAAAAACGCGGCCTGGATTCAGCTCAATCGCCCTCCACTCAACATCCTCAACATCGCGATGATGCGCCAACTCGCCGAAGCCATCGGCGCCGCCGCGGCCACGCACGACGTTCTGATTTTCCACGGCGCGGGCCAGAAAGGTTTTTCCGCCGGCGCCGACGTCGGCGACCACGCGCCCAATCGCGTCGCTGAAATGCTCGACGCGTTTCATACCGTTTTCCGCTGCCTCTGGCGCTCCAATTGCGTCACCATCGCGGCCGTCCACGGTTGGTGTCTCGGCGGAGGCTGCGAACTCGCCATCTTCTGCGATTTCGTCGTCGCCGCGGAATCCGCCGTTTTCGGCCAGCCGGAAATCAAGCTCGGCGCGGTCCCTCCCGTCGCCATGGTTTTGCTTCCGCGGCTCATTGGTCCGCGCGCGGCGTGGGACATGATTTTGACCGGCCGCAACGTTCCCGCGGCCGAAGCCGACAATCTGGGCCTCGTCACCCGCCTGGTGCCCGAGGAAGGCCTCGAGCAGGGCGCTCGTTCGCTGGTTGAGGAACTGTCGGCGCTCAGCCCGGTCGTTCGCAAACTCGCGCGAAACGAACTCCGCCATCGCATCGGCCTCGATTTCGAGCGCGAACTCGACGACGTTGAAGCCTTCTACCTGGAACATCTGGCGCGCACGCACGACGCCGCCGAAGGCATTCGCGCCTTCCTCGAAAAACGCGCACCCGTCTGGTCGGGCAACTAAGACGTTCGGACGATTTACGCATGGTAGGGGCGTGCTCTGACCCGCCTTGAGGTTCGCGGCACGCTGCGGGATAGGATCAACCCATGGCTCACCAATCAAAACTCGTGTCGCTGTCCGAAGCCGTCGCGCTTCACGTTCCTTCCGGCGCGTCCATCCTGATGGGCGCGGCGATGGAGCAGATGATCCCGTTTTCCGCCAGCCACGAAATCATTCGCCAGAACCGCCGCGACCTCACGCTTATCGGGCCGATTTCCGATGTTCTCTTCGATCAACTGATCGGCGCCGGTTGCGCCTCTCGCGTCCACGCCGCCTGGGTCGGCAACGTTTCGGCGGGCGTCGCCTACAATCTCCGGCGCGCCATGGAGCAGGGAACTCCGCGGCCTGTCGAATTCACCGACTACACGAATTTCACCATAGCCCTGGCTCTCCACGCCGCCGCGCTTGGCGTGCCGTTTCTTCCCACGCGCTCGACGCTCGGCAGCGAGGTTCTCGCGCGGAATCCGAATCTGGTCGAATTTCGCTCGCCAGTCAGCGAGGAAACCCTGGTCGCCGTGCGCGCGCTTGCGCCGGACGTCGCCGTCCTTCACGTGCAGCGCGCCGATGAGTACGGAAACGCGCACGTGTGGGGTGGGCTCGGCGTGGCGATAGACGGGGCGCGCGCCGCGAAAAAAGTGATTGTGGTCGCCGAGGAAATCGTCGCGCCGGAAGTCATCGCGTCCGATCCCAATCGCACGCTGATTCCCGGGATTCTGGTCGAAGCGGTGGTTCACGATCCCTGGGGCGCACATCCTTCGCCGGTGCAGGGCTGTTACGGCCGCGATCATAAGTTTTTCAGCGAATATCACGACCGTAGCCGTAGCACCGAGGATTTCGACACCTGGCTCAAGGAATTTGTTTCTGGTGTAAAAGACCGCGCGGAGTATATGGCGAAGCTGGGCGACGAGCGGCGCCACGCACTCGAAGTCAAAGAGCACGCCCCGACCGCGCCCGCCGATTTCGGCTACTGACCCTCCCCACGAGGTGTCACCTCGCTCGATCCGGAAGAAGAACCGTCATCCTGAGTGAAGCGAAGGATATGCTTTTGCTTGCAAGGCCGGCCGCGCTCCATCTAAAAAATGTCGCGCAAACTCGGCGTCGCCCTCCCAAGCAGCAAATTCCGTGCATCAACGATCGCCCGAAATTCCTTCGGATCTCCGCCAACATCCGGATGATGCTTCCGCGCGGCCTTTCGAAACGCCGATTCGATCTCCTCGTTCGAAGAGCCTGGCTCGAGCTCCAAGAGCCGCAGCGCCTTGGTTCGCATGTCTTCCTGGCCGCGCCGGTCGCTCTGCGCGGTGCGCCGCGCCTTTTGCTGCCACGTTCCGCGCGCCGCTTCGCGCAACCCCTCCAGGATTTCCCGCCTTAGCCCATGATCGGAAACGTATTGCTCCACCACCCTCAGCACGTTCGCCGGCGAAACCGTGCGGAAATCCGGCGAACCGAGCAAAATCCTGGCCCATCGCTCGGCGCTCAAATCGAGCGTGTCGCCCAGGCAAACCGAATATTCGACGGATTTCCATCCCCGTCCGCCGCTCCCGCCGCTTTCGGCCACGCACAGGTAGAAGAGTTTGTGTCCCGCGATTTCTTTCGTCTTCAAATACATCGTTATTCAGCCGCCGGAGCGGTCTCGAAGCCGTTGCGTTCGGCGGGCGTCAGCCGGCTCACGGCGATTACGACGGCGAAATTGAGGCAGAGCGCGACGAATCCCGCATTCAATCCGCCGATCGGGTCCTTGCCGCTCAGCACGAGAATCGTCACGGCGACCACGCCCGCGATCATCCCGCTCCAGACGGCGGCGCGGGTCACGCGCTTCCAATAGAGGCCCAGAATCACGCCGGGGAAAAATTGCGTGATGCCGTCGTAGCCGAGCAGCAAGAGCCCGACGATGCTTTTCGTTCCCAGGATGGCGAAAAGCACTGCAACGCCGGTCATCACGCCGACCATCAGCTTTGCCATCCGTGCCACGGCCGGTTCGCTCATCGTTGGCGCGAAAATCGGCCGAAAGAAATTTTTCGCAAAGAGGGTCGCCGCGGAGAGAATCAGCATCGCCGCGGGCACCATCGCCGTCAGCGCCCCTGCTCCGCCAACGATGCCGAGAAACCATGCGGGGAACGTTCGCTGCGTCATCGTCAGGAGCGAGAGGTCACCGTCGTGCAAACCGGGAACGATCAGCAGCGCGGCAAATCCGGCAAAAAGCACCAGCGGGTAGGTGATCGTGTAAAGCGGCATGAAGACGGCGTTGCGGCGCAGCACGTCACCGCTTTTCGCGGTAAACGACGCCGCAAACAGGTGCGGCCACATATACGCGCCGAGCGCATTCAAAAACACGGTGGAAATAAACCAGCTCTGGCCCAGATCCGTCGTCTTGCCGGGCAGCACCAGCATCTTCGGATGCAGTCGCGCGAGATTGCTGAACATCGGCCCGATTCCGTGGAAATAGACGTATGGAACGCCGATGCCAATCGCGGCTACCACGCCGAGCAGCAGCGCGTCTTTCAGAATGCTCATCCACGCCACCGCGCGAATCCCGCTCGCATAAACAAACGCCGCCACTGCCGCGGCCGCCAGCACCATCGCCCAAGTTTTTCCCACGGCGCCGAAACTCGCCACGCGCACGATGTCGCCGAGGCCCGTCAGCTGCAAATCCACGTACGGGACCAGGAACACCACACCCACGAGCGCCACGAACGCACCGAGCCGTTCGCTCGCGTACCGCTTCTCGAAAAAATCCGATTCCGTCTGCAATTTATGCGCCCGACCCAGTTCCCAAAGCTGCGGCAGGAAAAAATAAGACGCTACGCACGCGAGCGACATATAGCCCATGATGTAAAACGCCGGCGCGCCGCGCGAATAGGCCCATCCGCTCGCGCCGAGCAGCGTGAACGTGGTATAGCCTTCGCCGGCCATCAGCAGCCAGACCAGCAGCGTGCCGAATCCGCGCCCGGCCACCGTCCACTGCTCGAGATCCATCTTCCGCCGCAAGCCGGCGTAAAAGCCCATCACCACGCCCACACCGACTACGGCGATCATTACGGCCAGCGCGATCGCGGACGGGCTCATGGCGAATCGCCTTTCGCGGTTTTCGCCTCAACGGATTCCGATTTCCGGTCCCGCGAATATGCGGCCCACATGCACAGCGACGTCAGCGGAATCCACAAAATCAGCCAAAACAAATTGAAGGGAAGTCCCAACACGACGGGATGGATTCGGTTCCACAGCGGCACGGTAAAACAGAGAGCAAGAAAAGGAATCAGGGCCAGCAGCCGCGCGCCTAGCGTCGGTTTTCGCACCAACCCGCTTTTGCGCGCAGGTTCCACGTTTCCCGTGCCGCCGGCGCGCGCATAGCCGGCAGATTCCGCCGTCCCCCACGCGCGCCGTTCCGGCGCGCATCATATCAATTGTCAGGAAAGGAGGGAAGGCGCCGTGGCCGAACGGAATTCCGCACGAGGGATGTTTCCACGCCCGATCTTTCCTATTGATTTTGCCCCTGTTGCTCCGTGCGGCGCCTCGACTCCGTTTCCGCCCACGATCCCGGCAAGGGGGCGGTAAGGTACAATGTGTGCCGGCCGACCGCTTCCGTTTTGGGGGAGAGCGCAAACGAAATGAGTTGCGATCTGCAAATTGATCCGCAGGAAGTGAAGCAAAAGCTTGATCGCGGCGAATCGCTCGTTCTGCTCGACGTGCGCGAGCCGTGGGAACACGAAATCTGCCGTATCGCCGGCGCGGTTCTCGTTCCGATGGCCGAATTACCTTCGCGCCTCGATTGGCTCGAGGAAAAAAAGGACGTCGTCGTCTATTGCCATATGGGCATGCGGAGCCTTAATGCCGCGGCCTGGCTACGCGATCAGGGAGTGGCGGGCGCGCGTTCCCTCTCCGGCGGAATCGCTCGCTGGACCGACGAAATCGATTCCTCGCTGGCGCGTTATTAGAGGTTGTTTCAAAACCTCCCGCCGGAGCGCTTCAGGGGCTAAAGCCCCTCGATTCCCGACGACTTTTGTCGGAGCTGAAACTCCGACCCCCTTAACCGGGAGTTGTGAAAAGGCCTGTAGCTCTTTGCGCGCTGATGGCACGGGGCGGCACGGCACGGCGTCTTGCCCGCGCCGGGCTTTAGCCCGGCACGCTGCGAGGGTTCGATCGGAGCGTCAGAATGCCGAAATCAAAATTGAAAATGTACCTGAAGCCCACTTGAACCTCCTGCCGGAAAGCAAGAGGTCTCTTGCAAAAAACGCATTCAGAACTGGAACTGCGCGATCTTGGCAAACAGCAGCTCAGCGAAGCCGAACTCGACGCGCTCATCGGCGATCGCGATTATCGCCTGTTTCTCAACGCGAAAAACGAGCTCTATCGCGCGCGCAACATGAAGCAGAATCCTCCCTCGCGCACGGAAGCGATTCGGCTGATGGCCAATAATCCGAATCTCATTCGCCGGCCCATCGTGATTGCCGGCAAACACATCGTGATCGGTTACGATGAGGAGGCGCTCGCCGCGCTCAAATAAGCACGCAAGGCCGAGCGCCAGGGCGGGGAAGCGGGAGATAGCGACGGAACATGCCGGTCATCGACATTCACGTTCACATTCAGCCGCTTGAAATGTTCAAGCCGCAGAATCTCGTGCTGATTCAGCGCGGCCGCAAGGATTACGCTCGCGTCGTCGAATTCTCGCAAAATCCCTCCGCGTTCCTGAAGTTCATGGACGAGGTCGGCGTCGAGCGCGTCGGCCTGATCAACTACGTCAGCCCCGACATCATCGGTTTCACCGCCGAAGTCAACGACTGGGTCGCGCGCTACGCTTCCGCCGATCCCAGGCGCCTGATCGCGTTCGGCTCGGTTCACCCGCGATTCGTCGAAGACGCGGCGCGCGAAGTCGAACGGCTGGCGAAACTTGGCATTCGGGGCCTGAAACTTCATCCTTCGCATCAGATCGTCGCGCCGAACGCCTATCGCGAAGGCATGGCCAAGCTCGGAGCCATCTACGAACGCGCGCAATCGCTCGGCATACCCGTGATGATTCACACCGGCACTTCCATTTTTCCCGGCGCGCGGAATCTTTACGCCCAACCCATGCTCGTTGACGACGTCGCTGTGGATTTTCCGGACCTCACGATCCTGCTCGCCCACGGCGGGCGGCCGCTCTGGATGAACGAGGCGTTTTTCCTGGTTCGCCGCCATCGCAACGTGTTTTTGGAGCTTTCCGGCATCCCGCCACAGCGGCTGATGGAATATTTTCCGCGGCTCGAGGAAGTCGCCGACAAATCCATTTTCGGCACCGATTGGCCCGGGCCAGGTGTGCCGGAAATCGCCGGCAACATTCGCACATTTCAGACGCTGCCGCTCTCCGCCGAAGCGCAGCGCAAGATTTTGTACGATAACGCCGCGCGCCTTTTCCCGCCGCGCTGATCCGGCTCATCAGTGGCGTCACAGCGTTGAGCCGGTCTCAGCCCGGTACGGCAGCCGGCATTTCACGAATTTTCGCGACGCCGCGCGCCGCAAAGACGAGACGAAAGGACGATCACATGCCCGTGAACATAATCGCCGTCATTGGCGCCGGCACGATGGGCCGCGGCATCGCCTACGTTTCCGCTCTCGGCGGCTACGACACGATTCTGGAAGACGTGCGCCCGGAAGTTCTGGCCGAAGCGACTGCCTGGATTCGGGGCGCGTTCGAGGAAGGAGTCGTTCGCGGCAAAGTCTCCGCCGCCGACGTCCAATCTGCGCTGGGCCGCCTCCGCACCGCTGCGCGCGTCGAGGAAGCCTCGGACGCCGATCTCATCATCGAAGCCGCGCCCGAAGACATCGAGCTGAAAATCGAACTGTTCGGCATGTTCGATAAATTCACGCGCGCCGAAACGATTCTCGCCACAAACACTTCTTCGCTTTCCATCACGGAAATGGCCGCGATCACCCAGCGCCCGGAGCTCTGCGTCGGCATGCACTTTTTCAATCCCGTGCCGAAAATGAAGCTGCTCGAACTCGTCCGCGGGCTCGAAACGTCCGACGCCACTCTCGCCGCGTGCCGCGAAGTCGGCGTCCGAATGGGCAAGGAAGTCGTCACCGTCCGCGAATCTCCGGGATTCATCACCAGCCGCGTCAACGCGCTCATCGGCAATGAAGCGTTCACCATGCTCGAAGCAGGAATCGCGTCGGCCGAAGACATCGACAAAGCCCTGAAGCTCGGATTGAATCATCCGATGGGTCCGTTCGAGCTGGTGGATCTGGTGGGTCTCGACGTTCGCCTGAGCATCCTCGAATACCTGCATCGCACGCTCGGCGAAAAATATCGCCCGTCGCCGCTGCTGCGCCAATACGTCAACGCTGGCCGCCTGGGCCGCAAAGCCGGCCGCGGCGTTTACGACTATCGCGAACCAAAACCCAAATCCTGACGCGCGGCCAAGTGGCCCACGTGTCCCTCGGTGCAAGCTCATCTAGCCCCACCGGTCTGCCCCTCGTACAATGGCCTGACAATGAAACTCGGGGAAAAAATCCGGCTCGTCCAGGGCGACATCACGGACATGGACGTCGACGCCATCGTTAACGCCGCTAACAACGACCTCGTTCTCGGAGCGGGCGTGGCCGGTGCGATTCGACGCAAGGGAGGGGAAGAGATCCAGCGGGAATGCGACCGGATCGGCACGATTCCCATCGGCACCGCTGCGATCACTACCGGAGGCAAACTGAAAGCCCGCTGGGTGATTCACGCTGCCAGCATGGAACTGGGCGCCGCGACCACCCCCGACGCCTTACGAGGTTCCACGCTGCATTCGCTTCATCTGGCGCGGCAAAAAGGCCTGAAGAGCATCGCGTTTCCCGCCATCGGCGCGGGCATTGGGGGTTTCCCGCTGCGCGAATGCGCCGAAATCATGCTCGGCGCCGTCGCGGAGGAACTCCGCCAGCCCGGCTCGCTCGAAACGGTCTATTTCGTGCTCTTCGACCGTCCCGCTTTCGACGCCTTCACTTCCGTTTGGGGAAAAATGAAGAGGGAATCCGGCGCGTAGTTTTCAATCGCGCGGAAATTGTTCTCGCTGCGGCGCGGTGCGCGACGGGCTCGCAAGCGGGCCGCGTTCACGCACCTTCGCACCGGAAGTTGGTCGCCGGCAGACATGCCTACATTTGCGCCTGCAAGAACTCGCCGGGCAGCGCCACCAGCGTCGAACGCCCCAGCACCTCCGGGGCGTCGTTCGTGCCCGAGTGGCGAGACGGCCGCTCGCTTGAAGCGTGCCGCGTTCTTTCGTTCACGCCCGCGGCTTGCCGCGCGCCGCTTGCCGCTCCACTGGAAGCGAATTCATCGGGCAAAGGCTCCATTCGCAGCCCGAGCGTGCGTTCGAGTTCACGCACGTCGCCGCGCTGTTCGCGCGAGAAAAGCGTGGTTGCCACGCCCATGCGTCCGGCGCGGCCGGTGCGGCCGACGCGGTGGATGAAATTTTCGGCCACGTCGGGCAAGTCGTAGTTGATGACGTGCGCCACGTCGTCCACGTGGACTCCGCGCGCGGCGACGTCCGTCGCCACCAGAATCCGGTAGCGGCCATCCTGAAATCCGGCCAGCGCGGAATTCCGCTGCGCCTGCGTGCGGTCGCCGTGGATTCGGGTTGCGGAAAAGCCGTCGCGATTCAGGCGTTTCGCCAGTCGTTCGGCTCCGCGGCGCGTTCTGGTGAAAACCAGGCATCGCCCGCTTTCCTTCGCCAGCAACTGTCCGAGCACTTCCGGTTTCCGATCCGCCGGGGTTTCGCACGCCCGCACGCGGACGTTTTCCGAAGGTTTCAGCGTCGAGCCGAGCGCGACGCGCACGGGTTTCCTCAGGTAGTCATGCACCAGGTGCGCCACCGAAGCTTCCATGGTCGCCGAAAAGCAGAGCGTCTGCCTTTCGCGAGGCGTCGCCGCGACGATCCGCCGGATCGAGGGCAGAAAGCCCATATCGAGCATCCGATCGGCTTCGTCGAGGACCAGAATTTTCAATCCGCGCAGCGAGACCAGGCCGCGCGCCAGGAAATCCTCCAAGCGCCCCGGCGTGGCAATCGCGACGCGCGCGCCGCGCCGCAGCGCGGCAATCTGCGCTCCTTCGGACATTCCGCCAACGACGATCGCCGCCGGCCCGAGTTTCCTGCCGCGCGGAATTTCGAAATCCTCGGCCACCTGCATCGCCAGTTCGCGTGTCGGCGCCAGCACCAGCGCGGCGATTCCGTTGCCGGGATGCCGCAACAGGTGCTCGACAATCGGCAAAAGGAACGCGAGCGTTTTGCCCGTTCCCGTCTGCGCCGTTCCGAGCACGTCCTTACCTTCGAGCGCCGGCGGAATCGCGGCAACCTGCACCGGCGTGGGCGTCGTGAATCCGGCCGACGCGAGCCGCTCCTGGGTGTAAGGAGATAGCGGTAGTTCAGAAAACATTTGCATACTTTCTATTCTTCTTCTTTCTGGCCGGCACGGTCGTTTGCCGCGCGCGAATTTTCGCACGGGCACGAACGCCGAAAAGCCGGCTTGTATTCACACTTTCACTGCGAAGACATGCGGAGGGAAAACAGGGCGGGAGTTCTGAAATCAGCTAACGAACCAGATCAACCACACAGCAACCGCGTATCCAACGCAACTACACTATACCACATCGCCCGCTTCCGCGCCGCGGAGCCCGGAAAGCGGATGGAAGAGCTGCCGCGACGCGAAGCGACTCCGTCGCTATAGCCCTTAGGTGCTCGGGGAAGACTCCGGCGGATTCGAATACGGTTTCTGCATGTATTCGCGGGCCTGGTCGATTGCGCCCGCCGTATTGTCTTTGGTATCGATCGCGCGCTGGTATTCGTTGAGCGCGCGTTCCCGCTGCCCGATCAGGTCGTAGATTTTGCCCAGGTAGACGTGGGACCACACAACGATCCATTTCGAGCCGGGATCGACCTCTCCGTCAAGCGCGTCGCGGAAGGAATTCGCCGCGGCCTGGTAATTCTTCTCGTAAAACATCGCTTCGCCCATGCGGAAAAGAGCCAGCGAATTCCGGTGCTGAATGTCGAGCGCACGCTGATACTGCTGTACTGCGTCGAAAAACTGGCCGCGCTCGGCCAGCGCCTCGCCCTGCAAAATCATCGCTTTCACGCGCAGGTCGGGAGTGGATTTCAGGATATTGTCGTTCGGATCGAGAATGATGCCGTTCGATTTCGGCTCGCCGAACGTGTCGATGGCGAATTCGGAGGTGTCGCCGATCAC
>JAKAOH010000101.1 GCA_021812285.1 Acidobacteriota bacterium
CGCCGTTTTGCTGTTTTGCGCCGCTCTGGCGTTTTCCGCGAGCCCTGCTCTGGCTCAGGGACACGGACACGGCCGCGGGCAATCCGAAGAACACGGCCATGGGCATGGCCGCGGACATGGTCGCGGGCACGAACGCGAACGCATCGTTTTCAACCGTCGCGATCGCGACGTCATTTCCCGTTATCTGCGCGGGCGCCGCTCTGACCTGCCGCCGGGCCTCGCCAAGCGAGACGCGCTCCCGCCCGGCTTGGAGCGGCAGATCGAACGTACCGGCCATCTGCCGCCCGGCCTGGAAAAGCGCCTTCGCCCGTTCCCGCCCGAACTCGTGCGCCGTATGCCTCCGCTGCCTGAGGGCTGCGGCTGCCGCTACGGCTTCGTCGGAACAAGCGCCGTCATCGTGAACCCGAAAACCGGCGCCGTTCTCGACATGATTCGCGACATCTTCATTCTCGCCCACTGATCCATGTCCTCGGCCGTGCCGCGCCGCAGCATGGCCGGGCGGAGCGCGGCCGGCGCCTGGGAGCCAGACGAGCGGCCATGGCTGCCGCGCGGACTGAAGTCCCCGCCGTTGTACAACGGCCAGGACTATTGACATTAGGAAATAGTACCGAAAGAGTTAACAACTATCGTGCTAATAATACGCTATACTCTGCCCGGGCTCGCGGCACCTGCGGATTCACTTTTCAATTCGCCGCGATCCTCACAACGTGCGTTTTCCTGCAGAGTTGAAAGTACGGGAGCATCATCTCGATTCGCTCCGCGGCTCCGGAATCGCCTGGCGGAGGGACACGCTGAAGCTCGCATTCTCGCACGAGCTCAAATCTCGCGCATTGCCCAGCCCCGTCTTTGCAAGAGCACCGATAGTTCCTGCGGCGCCCGTCTCCATTCCCGGTAGTTTCCCCGGCAGGCTGTTTTCCAAACTCGAACCACCGGTTCCGTTCCTCCATGCGGCGGTCCGCAGGAGCGCCTTTTGTCCGCTATCTGGAGATACCAATGGGAACAAAACCGTCTAGCCAGACTCAGCCCACTCGCGTTCTGCTCGTGGACGACCATCCTGTGGTCCGCGAGGGGCTTGCAACGCTTCTTCGGAAGAACCGCGCCATCCAGGTGGTGGCCCAAGCGTCGACGGGGCGCGAAGCGGTCGTCCAGTTCCGCGAGCACCGGCCCGGCGTCACCTTGCTCGATCTGCGCATGCCGGGCGGCGACGGCATCGAAGCCATGACCGAAATCCGCCGGCTCGATCCGAACGCGGCGATCGTGGTCTTCACGCTTTTCGACGACGAGGAGAATATCTATCTCGCCTTCGCGCATGGGGCGCGCGGCTACCTTCTGAAGCAGGCGCCCCTCGAGGATATCGTCGCCTGCATCGAAAGCGTCGCTCAGGGCCTTCCCTGGATTCCCGCGGAGATATCCGCGAAGCTGGCCAAACGTCTTGGCCGCAGCGATCTTTCCCCGCGCGAGACCGACGTTCTCAAGCACCTCGCCGCCGGACAGAGCAACAAGGAAATCGCCGGCCTCCTCTCCATTTCCGAAAGCACCGTAAAAGCGCACGTCGATCACATCCTCAAAAAACTCTGCGTCCAGCGCCGTTCGGAAGCGGTGGCTCTCGCGGCCCGCATCGGTCTGATTCACATGGAATGACGGGTTTCCGCGCCAGTTTCGCCCTTCGCCTTTTCTTTTCCGCCGTTCGATTCATTTCCATTTCTCCCACTTGGCGAATTGCGCCCGTTCGCACAACAAGCTAGTTTCTTGCGCACTCCAACGAGGGGGGGGACGTTTGCGGGAACCAATCCAAGTCCGTTTTACCTTCAGACACCACAGGCCGAACTTTTGGCCGAAAAGCGGAAACGCGCTCCCGTCGCGTTTCCGGTTTCAAAAACGGTGCGGTTTTCCTGGCGTCCCCCCGCTTTTCGATCGGCCCGAGACTTTTCCAGACCGAATTCGTCTTTCAGGAGGCTCTCCGATGTCGCGTTCCTCTCCTCACGTGTTGCTCGTCGGACAGAAACTCAAGCCGATTTGTCCAATGCTTGAGAAGTTCGAGGAACGCGGCTGCCGATGGGAATTCGTCGAAACGCCAGAAGACGGGCGCCAGGCGATTGTCCGGTCCGATTTCGACGTGGTGCTGGCCGATAGCCAGCTCGATTCGGGCGGGGCCTATTCGCTGATCCCGGTTCTGCTGGCCACTCGTTCCAGCTTGTTTTTCTGGGTTCCGCTCGAACGCTCCGGCTGCCTGCTTCCCGTGGTTTTGCGCGGCAACTACCAGTTTCGCGCCGCCGCGTTGCGCCCGGAGATTTTCGAGGAACTTCTCTCGGTGCTTCTGTGGAACCGGCCGATGACGAGTCCCGGGGCCTGCGCCGCCAAAACGCGCCCGTCCCGAACATCCACGCATTAGTTCGCCAGAGGACTTCCCGCGCGAAAGGCGGCCCGGAGTCGCGATCGTTTGCGTCAGGCTTCGATCCCGGCCTTCATGGCTCGCGCGGCGAGGGCAATCACGGGCACGGCCAGCAATTCCAGCGCTACGCAGAACGCCACCACCGCGTGCACCGAGGAATCGTAGAGAAATCCCATCGCGGCGCTGCCGGCAAACCACGCGAGCCCATAGCAAGCCGTGAATACGCCGTAGGCCGAGGCGCGCCGGTGCGCCGGCACCATTCTCGCCACCGCCGCCGGCATCACCGATTCATGCACTCCCATCCCGGAACCCCAAATCGCGGCTCCCGCCATCGCGGCGCCGAATCCGCCAAGAAACACGAGCGGCGCGAACAGAGCTGAAACGATCGTCAGCGGCAGCAGCACGCGAATCCCGGACCGGTCGAACAGCTTTCCGAACACCAGGGAACCCGCCCCGCTGACCGCCATCGCCACCGCATAAGCAATGGGAATCCAGTATGGCGGCATCGCCTCCGCTTTCTGAAAATGGAAGGCGATCAGTTGGAAATCGGAGAATCCCGCGGCCACCAGCATCGCTCCCGCCAGATAGATCCAGAACGTACGCGAGAATCCCTTCCATTCGGGAACCTTTGTTTTGACTTCGAATCGTTCCGGCGCCGGATAAATCATCCGGGCCGCCAGCACCACCGCGATCGTCAGCACGGCCGGCAGCAGGAGCATCGCAAACGCTTCGCGATAATTCCCGTGCCACGCCAGCACGGCCGCCACCGCCAGCGGTCCCACCAGCGCGCCGATCTGGTCCATGGCTTCGTGCAGGCCGAATCCCCAGCCCAGGCCGATCTGTTCGGAAGCGTGTGAGAGCATGACGTCGCGCGGTGGATTCCGTATCGCTTTCCCGGTGCGTTCGGCCAGAATCAGCAGCGCCGCCATCGGCCAACTGCCCGCCAGCGCCAGCAGGGGAACAGCCGCCATTTGCACGCAGTAGCCCAGAATCGTGATCGGCCAGAATTTTCGAGTTCGCTCGCTGATTGGCCCGGAAACGAAGCGCAAACCGTAGCCCAACAGTTCACCGAGCCCAGCCACAACGCCCACGACGGCCCCGCTCGCACCGAGCACGGCCAGAAACGGGCCGGTGACGCTGCGCGCGCCCTCATACGCGAAATCGGCGAACAAGCTCACCACGCCCAGGAGCACCACGAATCGCAGCGCCGCCCTGGCGTCCGGTTTCTTCTCCGTTGTTTGCGGTTCGTCGCTCATCGCCGGCGAATCTCGCGAACGAGAATACAGGAATCGCTCCGCCGGCGCATCGGGATTGCCGGCGGCGTCGGGGCGTGGCGCCGCCCGTGCTCGTTCTTTTCAGCAGGGGTGCTCGTCCTTTCGCTTGGTTCGCGCTTCTGGCAAGCTGTTACGCTCTGGGCGTTACCGCCATGATTCCCTGGTGGATGTGGGGCCCGGAGGGCAGCGGCCAGCCGCTGGAAATTTTGGCCGCGGAAAAAAAACGGATGAACCATCCTCGCGTCCAGCTCTTGCACCTCGACAACCTCTGGTTCCAGGTGACCGGCACGTTCTGCAATCTCGCGTGCACGCATTGCTTCAACGGCAGCGGCCCGAATGTCAGCACTTTCGGTTTTCTCGCGCCGGCCGATGTCGAGCGCGAACTCGGCCAGGCCGTGCGGCTGGGCGTTCGCGAAATTTTCTTCACCGGCGGCGAACCGTTCCTTCATCCCGCGCTTCTCGAAATGCTCGAAGCCTCCCTGCGCGTCGCTCCGACCACGGTCCTAACCAACGCCACGATTCTTCCCGAGCCCACCGCCGCGCGGCTGGCCGAGATCGAACGTGCCTCCCGCTATTCGCTCGAAATTCGCGTCAGCCTGGATTCGCCCGAGGAAGCAGCGAACGACGCGGTTCGAGGCTTGGGAGTTTTCACGCGCGTACTCGCCTCGATCGAGCGGCTCTGCCGTCACGGATTGCTTCCACTCGTCAGCGTGGTTCGCGATTGGCCGCTCGGGGGCGAACCGGAGATTCTGGCCCGTTTCACCCGGCTGCTCTCGGAGCGCGCCGGCTACCATCGTCCACGGCTAAAATTCCTGCCGGTGTTGCCGCTCGGCCGCGAACTCGTGCGTATCGGCGCGGACCACGACGAGCCGTTCGTCACCGAGGAAATGTTGCGCGGCCTGGAGCCCGATCTGCTGATGTGCTCGAATTCGCGCGCCGTAACCGACCGTGGCGTGTGGGTCTGTCCGCTGCTCGTCGAAATGCCCGACGCACGCCTGGGCGATCGTCTCGCCAACGCCGCGCCGACCTACGCGCTCGGCCATCGCGTTTGCTTCACTTGCTACGAATACGGCACATTCTGCTCGAACGTCAGCACGGCGATTGAAGGCGCCGCGCCTCACGCGCAACGCGCGCCGCGCCCGGAGCCATGACGATGCGGCGACTTGCCATTTTCGGCGGCATTTACAGCAATCATCTCGCGCTCGCCGCCGCCCTCGCCGACGCCACCTGTCGCGCGGACGCCGTCTATTGCCTCGGCGATCTCGGCGCGTTCGGTCCCTCGCCCGATCGCGTTTTCCCGCTGCTGCACGATTCCGACGTCGCGACCATTCAGGGCAATTACGACAATTCCCTTGCCCTCGGCCTTGCCGATTGCCAGTGCGGCTACACCGATCCTCGCGACAATTTCTTCGCCCGCCTCAGCTATGACTACACGTTTCGCCGCACTTCACCCGCAAACAAAGTCTGGCTCGGCGCCCTCCCTGCCTCGCTGCATCTCGAAATTGAAGGGCTTCGGGTTGCGCTTTTCCACGGCTCACCGCGCAAAATGAATGAATTCCTGTGGGAGTCCACGTGTTCCGACGCGTTTCTCGAATATCTGCTCGATTTCGCGCGCGCCGACGTTCTGTGCGTCACGCACACGGGAATCAAATGGCATCGCGCGCTGCCCTCCGGCCGCCACGTAGTCAACGTCGGCGTACTCGGCCGACCGGAAAACGACGGCCAAACGAACGTCTGGTACGCACTGCTGACCCTTGCGAATCGCTCGCTCTCGGTAGAATTCGTTCCCGTCGCTTACGATCACCATGCGCTCGCCGCCGAAATGCGAGCCGAGCGGCTGCCGGCCGAGTTCATCGAAACCATCCTCACGGGCTGGTGGACCACTTGCCTCGAAATCCTGCCCCACAAGGAACGCGCCCGCGGGCGTTTCTGATCCAGCCGCGGCCACGCGCCACCGGAATCTCTTTCGGCTCTGCCCCGCCCGGATGAAACGATGCTACAATCCTCGCCCACAGGGGGAAGGGTCCATGCGCGGTCTGATGATGGAGGATCCGCTCACTCTTTTGCCGATTTTCGAGCGCGTCGCGCGCTATTTTCCCCAGCAGGAAATCGTCACTCGCCGTCCCGACGGCACGTTTTCCCGCACGAACTACGCCGCTTTTTCGACGCGGGTGCGCAAACTGGCGCGCGTGCTTGCCGATGCCGGGCTTGCGCCGGGCGATCGAGTAGCGACTCTGCTCTGGAATCACGCCGCGCATTTCGAGGCTTTTTTCGCCGTTCCGCTCGCCGGCGGTGTTCTGCATCCGCTCAATCCTCGACTGCATCCCGACGAAATCGCCTGGATCGCGCGGACGGGCGGGGACCGTTTCCTGATCGTTGACGATACGCTGTGGCCCACCTTCGATCGTTTCCGCGAAAGTGTCCCGCTCGACCGGGTCTGGCAAGTCCCTTTCGCCGGTCATCCCGCGCCCGCCTGCGCCGTGAACTACGAAGCCGCGCTCAACCTGGCCGCCGCGGACTTCGTTTTCCCACAACTCGACGAGCGCGACGCCGCGTCCATGTATTTCACTTCCGGTACGACCGGCCGTCCGAAAGGCGTGGTGTACTCGCATCGCTCGCTCGTGCTGCACGGTCTGGCCATCTGCCTGGCCGATTGCTGCGGCATCTCGCGCATGGATGTAGTGCTTCCCGCCACGCCCATGTTTCACGCCAACTCTTGGGGGCTGCCGCACGCCGCGGTGATTGCCGGCGCGAAAATGGTTTTCCCGGGCTCCGGCGCGACGCCGGCCGACCTGCTCGATCTGATCGAGCAGGAGGGCGTCACGCTGGCCTCCGGCGTTCCCACCATCTGGCTTGGCGTCCTCGAAGAGCTGCGCCGGAATCCGAGCGGCTGGAATTTCCGCGCTCCGGTGCGCCTGCTCGTTGGGGGCACCGCGCCGCCCGAAAACCTCGTCCGCGAACTCGACCGTTTCGGCTTGCGCATCCTCCAGGCCTGGGGCTTGACAGAGACCTCGCCGCTCGGCACGGTCAGTCTGCTGAAACCTCACATGCGGGAATGGAGCGAGGAACGGCAATACGAGGCGCGTTCCAAGCAAGGCTACCCGGTGCCTTTGATTCAGGTGCGTCTGGCCGGAGCCGAGGGCGAAGCCCCGTGGGACGGGGTGACGCCGGGCGAACTCGAAGTCCGCGGCCCGTGGGTCGCTTCGGCATATTACGGCGCGCCTGAATCCGCCGATCGCTGGACACCGGACGGATGGTTTCGCACCGGCGACGTCGCCACGATCGATTCCGAAGGTTTTGTGAAAATCTTCGATCGCACAAAAGACATGATCAAATCCGGCGGCGAATGGATCAGCTCGGTGGACCTCGAAAACACGCTGATGGCGCATCCAGGCGTGCGCGAAGCCGCCGTCATCGCCATCCACGACCCGAAATGGCAGGAGCGGCCGCTCGCCATTATTGTGCCGCGCGAAGGCGCGCGGCCCTCGCCCGAGGACTTGGCAGCGCTGCTCGCCACGCGCTTCGACAAATGGCAGATTCCCGACGGGTTCATTTTCGTTGACGAACTGCCGCGGACTTCGGTCGGCAAGATCCAGAAAAGCCATCTGCGGGAGCAGTTCCGCGACTGGCGCAAAGACCACCCCGATCCCAGCCCGCGAAAATAGCGATTTCCTCCCAGCACAAGCTATTGACCTGCGCATCGGCCCGCGATATAGTCGCGACGACCCAGGGTGGGGCAGCGATCTTTTCACAGAAAAACGAACACTGGAGTCTCGTCGCAAGGGCACGGCTGTTGGGCAATGTGTAGTCTTTCCCCGGGAATAGCGGCTCTCGATTTAGGCGAGTGGGGTGGGTAAATCGGGCGGGCGTAATCCGGTGTGAGAGCAAGTGGGGTGGGTACCAGCCAGGAAACAAAACCGGATATTTGCGTCCGCTTACCTGACAGGGAGGCGGCATGCTGGCTAGGGCGAGGTGGGAACGAAGGGAGATTGAAGAGTCAAGCGATCGACAACGGAACCGATCGAAGGGGAAATTCCAGCTGTGGTTTGGGGTGCTCGTGCTTGTGGCTTTCGTGGCGGTCGCGTTCGCGCCGCGCGCGATGGCGCAGACGGCCAGCACTCTCAACGGCCGCGTGACCGACCCCAGCGGCGCGGCCGTGCCCAGCGCCACAGTCACGCTCTCGAACGCCGCCACCGGCTTCGAGCGCACGACCACCAGCAACGCCCAGGGCCTCTACCAGTTCGTGGCCATTCCTCCGGGCAATTACAGTTTGAAAGCGTCCGCAACGGGCTTTTCCGCGTACATCGCCCAGCACGTCGCGCTTCTGGTCAGCACCGCTTCCACAGTTGATATTCACCTCAGCCTGGCGCGCGTTTCGTCCTCGGTGGTGGTGAAAGGCAACGTGGTGCCGCTGATTAATAGAACCGATGCCACTTTGGGCAACACGATCGGGGAGGGGCAACTGGCGCAGCTTCCGATTGCGGATCGCGACGTTGCGCACTTGCTCAGCCTGCAGGCTGGCGTAGCCTACCTGGGCAGCAATCTGGAGACATCGAGCACCGATACGCGCAGCGGCGCTGTGAACGGGTTGCGCAGCGACCAGAACAATCTCACTTTGGACGGCGCCAACATCAATGATGTGAACAATGGCTATGCCTTCACGGGAGTGCTCTACGTACCGCCCGATTCCGTCGAGGAGTTCCGCGTCACCACCGCCAACGCAAACGCGACGTCGGGCTATTCCAGCGGCGCGCAGGTCGCAATGGTCACCAAATCGGGCACCAACCACTACCATGGCTCCATCTACGAGTACAACCGCAACACAATTTTCAGCGCAAACGATACCTTTTTGAAGGCCGCACAACTGGCAAGCGGCGAGCCGAATCAGCGTCCCAAACTGCTGCGAAACGTATTTGGCGCCACGCTGGGCGGGCCGATCCTTCACAATCGTCTTTTCTTCTTCGCAAACTATGAAGGCCGACGCGACGCCCAAGGGGAAAGCGTACTGCGGACCGTGCCTACAGCCAGCCTCCGCGACGGCGTCATCCAGTACCTGTGCGCGGATCCCACCCAGTGTCCGGGCGGAAACGTGACCGGAATCAGCGGAACCTCCTACCCAGTCCAGCCGGGGAACTATGCGCTGGGACCCGCGCAGCTCAAGCAGATGGACCCGCTCGGCATCGGCGCGAATTCCGCGGTCTTGGCGCTGCTGAAGCAGTACCCGAATCCAAACGACACGAGCGTGGGCGACGGCGTGAACATCGAAGGGTACCGCTTTTCTTCCAATGAGGATTCCCGCTTCGACACATTCATCACCCGTTTGGATTACCACATTACCCGGAGTGGCTCGGAGAGCGTGTTTTGGCGCGGGCAGACCCAGAACACCAAGGAGCCCCAAGCGCAGCAATTTCCCGGCCAGATCGCCGCGACTACGCTGCTCAACGGCAGCAAGGGCTCAATTGTCGGCCTGACTTCGGTGATTTCACCGACGATGGTGAACACGTTCCATTGGGACCTGATCCGCCAGGCGGAAACGCAGGCCGGCTACTCCAGCCAGCCCGCGGTCTACCTCAACGGCGTTAGCGACTTCTACCCCTTCACCCGGTCGACATCCTTTATCGTCCCGGTCAACCAGTTCAGCGATAATCTCAACTGGATTCATGGCAATCACGCCTTCAGTTTCGGCGCCGATATTTTCATTATTCGCGACAACCGGACCAGCTACGCAAAGTCTTTCTCCGACGCGTCAATGAATCTGGCCTATCTGAACACGACCGGGATCGCCTGCACCTCGAATCTGTCCAGCCCGCTCAACCCCGCCAATAACGGCTTCCCGGCCGTGGATAGCAACTTCGCCTGCTCCGGCTACGACCCCGCGACGATTCTCACATACGGCATCTTGCCCGAGGGCGACGGGTTTTATAACTACACCCACACCGGCGCCGCCCTTCCGCAAGGCGCTCCCGCAGTCCGCCGGTACGCGCTCAACGATTACGAGTTCTACGGCCAGGACTCCTGGCGCATCCGGCCCAATCTCACCTTCACCTACGGGCTGCGCTGGGTCCTGGAGGCTCCGCCATACGAAACCAACGGCAACCAGGTTATTCCCTGCATTCTGAACTCGAGCAACGGTTGCTCGGGTCAATACCTGGCCGACTTTATGATGAAATCCGCTGCGCTTGCCCAACAGGGTAATCCGGCCATCAACGCTGGTGAACTCGGATTCTTTCTGGGCGGGCCGGCGAATAATGGTCCGGGCTTCTGGAACTGGGATTACCACGATTTTTCGCCGCGCGTTGCGGTCGCCTGGTCGCCGGACCTTGGAAACGGATGGCTCTCGAAAATTTTCGGCCGCAAGAATGAGTTTTCGATACGCGCCGGCTACAGCATCGTCTACGACCATTTCGGCATGCCCATCGTCAACACTTTCGATCAGAACGGCTCGTTCGGTTTGACGAGCGACATCGGCAACGCCGCCGGCGCCGCCGGCAACACGGTCGACGCCCTGCCTCGTTTCACCTGCCCCACCTGCCTGCCGCAGCCTTGCGCTTCCCTTAACCAGGCCGGCTGCATCCTTGGCCCCACACCCGCCGGCGGATTCCCGGTGATTCCCAGCAACTCCAACTTCGCCATCAACTGGGGCTTGGACTCTTCGCTCAAGACGCCTTACGCGCACGAGTTCAATCTCTCGCTCGCCCGCCAAATTGGCCAGAACTCGTCTTTGCAAATCGCTTATGTGGGAACTTTAGGCCGACGTCTGCCGATGCAGGTGGACGAGGCCATGCCGATCAACTTTGTGGATCCGACAAGCGGCATGAGCTATTTCACCGCCGCCACCATGCTTTCGAAAGACGTCGTCGCCAATCTGCCCACGTCCCAGGTTCAGAACATTCCGTTCTTCCAGGACATCTTCCCCGGCTGGAGCAGTATGACGCAGAGCACTCTCGATAACCAGGGACTCAACTGCATCGGCAACGACGACCCCGGCGCCTTGACGGCCACACAGGCCCTTTACGATTTTTGGTCTTGCAACCTGTACAACGAGACTTTCAGCCTCTTTATCCTGGACACACCCAGCTCAATTTCCGGCTACTCGGTCCCCAACAGCAAGTTCGGCCCCTACACCTTCTACCACAACCAGTTCAGCTCGCTGACCGCATGGCGGAACATCGGCACGTCCGACTACAATGCGATGCAGGTCACTTACAACGTTCGTTGGGGCGATCGGCTCACCGGTCAGTTCAACTACACCTTCTCGAAGTCCCTCGACGAAGCTTCTGACGCAGGACGCATCGGAGCGTGGGAAGGCAGCGGGGGCACAGGAAACGACGTCAACGGCGGGGGGATCGTGATCAACACGTGGGACCCGCTCGCGCTGCGCGGCCTTTCCAGCTTCAACGCCTTCAACCAGTTCAATGCCAACTGGGTCTACCTGCTGCCCTTCGGCAGGGGCCAGATGCTGGGCGGCAACGTGAAGCCGTGGATGAACGAGATTATCGGCGGCTGGCAATTCTCCGGCCTGTTCCGCTTGACCTCCGGTTTCCCCACGTCGGTGGATAATGGCGGTTTCTGGCCGACGAACTGGAACATCGAGGGCCTCGCCATGCCACTCGTCAATGGACAACTGCCGCAGACGTCGAATCCGAGCAACGCCATCGTCAACGGACAACCGATTGGGCCGGATATTTTCGCCAATCCAGCCGCCGCTGAAGCGGCTTTCCGCCACAGTTGGCCGGGGGAATCGGGCACCCGAAACGAGCTCATCGGCGACGGCATGTTCAACATCGATACCGGACTGACCAAGGATTTTTCGCTGGGCGAGAGCCGACGGGTCGAGTTCAGCTGGCAGACCTTCAACATGACGAACTCGGTCCGCTACAACGTCTGGACCGCCATGCCGACGCTGCGCGAGCTTCCCAGCCAGTTCGGCAAGTACACATCCACACTCACTACACCGCGCTTCATGCAGTTCGCTCTGCGTTTCGAGTTCTAACCCCAACCGGCCGGGGGGCGACGCGTGCGTCGCCCCCGTGCCGAGCCGGAATATGGGGGACGAATTCCGCGAGACGAAGACGCCTCGACGCACTGGTGGGGGATAACGGCAGGAAAGTAAAGCGGGCAGGTCTGTAAGCCGGATCCTGTCCGAAGCGAACCCGTTGCCGGGCGCGTTTCGGGGCGATCATTCCTCTTGGCCCGGCATCGCTGCCGGGCTCTAGCGGCCTACCCGAGGGTCAGACGGGCCGGGCCGGCCCTTCCCTCCTATTTGGCCTTGCTCCGCGCGGGGTTTTCCGTGCCGCTCCGATTACTCGGAGCGCGGTGGGCTCTTACCCCACCGTTTCACCCTTGCTCGCTCCCCGCCGCCGTCCCGATCACTCGGAAACGACCGATCCAAGGTTTTGCCTTGCATCCGCCATCGAGGCGGCGGGGCGCGAGCGGTCTGGTTTCTGTGGCACTGTCCGTGGCTGGACCCTCACGAATCCAGTCCCCTGGCGTTACCAGGCGCGCTGCCCTGCGGAGTCCGGACTTTCCTCGTGCCCGCTTCGGTGAAGAAGCCGGCCCGCGATCGCCCGACCTGCCCGCTACACTCAATTATAGATTCGCCCGCCGCAAAAACCCACTGTGTAGCGGCAAAACACCCTCACCGAATCGCCGACCGTCCGCCCGCCGGCATTCCCACCGCTTCCTGGCGAGTCCCAACCCTTTTCTCCAAAAGCAGTTGCCCGAAGGCAGGAGGCTTGGCCAGGCGCTTGCAACGAGTGCCGGCAGAGAACTGAACGATTGGGGCTCGGTTGAGCCCGGTCCCGGAAAGCGGAAAACAGAGCGGCGGATGGGCGTCCCTTGAGCCGACCCGATTCGTGAATTCCACAAGGAGAAAACAAGATGGACGCAACCGTTCCGGAAAATCCGTCATTGCCGCGGCTGGGGCAGCCCGCGCCTCCCTTTGAAGCGCAGACCACGCACGGGGAAATTCGGCTGGAGGATTTCCGCGGCAGTTGGCTGATCCTGTTTTCCCACCCAGCGGATTTCACTCCCGTATGCACCACCGAATTCGTCGCCTTTGCCGAGATCGCGCCAGAACTGCGCAAGCGCGGCGTGGAGCTTTGCGGCTTGAGCATCGACAGCATCTATTCGCACATCGCCTGGATCCACAATATCGAAGGGAATTTCGGAGTGAAGATTCCCTTCCCCGTGATCGCCGATCTGAACAAGGAAGTGGCCACGCTCTACGGAATGGTGATGCCCGGGGAAAGCAAAACGGAAGCGAGCCGCTGCGTTTTTGTGATCGATCCGAATGGAGTTGTCCGCGCGATGATTTATTACCCGCTCACCACCG
>JAKAOH010000275.1 GCA_021812285.1 Acidobacteriota bacterium
TCGGCGGAGTGGAGAACGTGAAGGAAGAATGCCGTGAGACTCGCGCCACCTATCTTCTCGAAAGCGTACTCCGGGACGTCCGCTACGCCTTTCGTACGCTGTGCAAATCGCCAGGATTCGCGTCCGTCGCAGTCTTCGTTCTCGCCCTCGGGATCGCGCTCAATACTGCCATCTTCAGCCTCACCGACGCGTTCCTGTTGACGGCGCCGCCTGTCGCCCATCCCAGTCAGGTCGTGGTCATCACCGATTACTATGCTCACAATGGCGGCTGGTATTTCGATCTTGTCTCGCCGCTCGATTACCTTTCCTTCCGCCGCCAATTGCAGTGCTTTTCAGGCCTTACAGCCGCCGCATCGTCTCGGCCGGCCGATCTCAATCTTAATGGCACGCCACAACGAGTGAAGGTGATGCCGGTGCGCGCCAATTTTTTCGCGGTGCTCGGCGTCACGCCCGTTTTGGGGCGCGCGTTCGTTCCGGCCGAAGACCGTGACGGCCAAGCCAGCGTTGCACTTATCTCTTCGGGCTTGTGGCAGACGCGATTTGGCAGCGACCCAAGAGTTCTCGGCAGCCGCGTCGAGATTAACGGCCATCTTTACGCCGTGACTGGAGTACTGCCGCACGGCTTCGAGGCGCCGCGAGCGACCGCCGACATCTGGATTCCGCTTGTCTTTGGACCGCGGAAACTCGTTCCCGAGGCGCGCGCGAACCGGTCGCTCACGCTCTTTGGCCGCATGAAACCAGGCGTTAGCGTGGCCCAGGCGAGGGCGCAAGTGAACGCGGTGATGGCGGAATTGGCGAAATCACACAGGCCCGACCGTGAATGGCGAGCCTATACGACGTCGATCGCTACGTTCGCCAGTCAGCAAAACGAGTCCGGACAAGTTCTTGAGCTGCTTCTGATGGCAGTGGGATTGGTGTTGCTGATTGCGTGCGCCAACGTCGCTGGCCTGCTGCTAGTGCGGTCCGCTGCCCGTCGCCGCGAGTTCGCCCTCCGCGCCGCACTCGGAGCGAGCCGAGGGCGTCTGCTTTGGGGGTCGTTCGCGGAATGCCTGCTCCTGGCTTTCGCCGGCGGAGGGCTCGGCCTCGCGCTTGCCGCCGGCGGTATTCGGCTGCTGACTACAATCTTCGGTCTGGCTTCCAGTCCGGGACCCACGCCAGCGCTCGATCTTCACGTGGCGCTTTTCGCCGTGGGAGTGTCCGCCCTGTCAGTCTTGCTTTTCGGGCTGGCCCCTGCCTGGCAGGCGGCGGCCGCCGATCCGCAATCCGCGTTGCGGGCGGGTGAACGCGGCGCAATGGGCGGCCACGCACGCGCACGCTTGCGGCGCTGGCTCATCGGCGGTGAAGTCGCGCTGGCGGTCGTTTTGCTCGCAGCTGCGGGTGTTTTGATCCGAAGCGTGATCGCCGAGCTTTCTCCAGCGCAGTTTGGTTTCACCTCGCGTCACCTTACGACGGTCTACACCGTTTTGCCAAAATCTTCCCGTCGCAGCGCTGGGGCATGGGCCATTGGCGCGAACGCTGTTGCCGCCCGGCTTCGGCAGTTGTCTGGCGTCTCCGCCGCTGGATGCGCTGAGTCCCTGCCGCTAATCAGTTCGGGCGCTGCCGGGGTTCGCATCGGCGCGAACGGTGGAGGGGGCGTGGTTTTCTATCCAATCAGTCCAGGATATTTGTCCGCTATGCAGATTCCTCTTCTGCGCGGGCGGGATTTTACCGCCGCGGATACGTCCGCCGCGCAAGACGTGGCGATTGTCGACAGACTGTTCGTGAGCGAGTATCTGCGGGACCAAAACGCGGTGGGCAGTTCCTTCTACGTGACCTACTTCGACTACCTCAATCACAGCGGCCGCATGGTTAATGCCGCCCTGCATCCGCTCCGCGTCGAAGTCGTTGGGGTCGTCGGCAGCGCACAGCGGTTTCTCGGCTACACGCAGACCGAGCCGGCATTGTACGTTCCGCTCGCACAGTGGCCGTCGAGAGGATTCACCGCCGTGATTCGTGCCGCTACGCAACCTTCCGCGCGCGAAATTGGCCGCGCCATTTGGTCGGCGGCCGGAAAGCTTAGCGTCGTGGGCCGGGTGACCACCATGCAGCAATTGATCGCCGAAAATGCCAAAGGCGACAAGCTGGTGGCTGGACTGATGTCGCTCTTCGCCGCTGTCGCATTGATTCTGGCGCTCGTCGGAATCTATGGCGTGACGGCTTATTTAGTGAGCCAACGCGCTGGCGAGATCAGCGTTCGGCTGGCTCTTGGCGCTCGTCCCCGCCAAATCACGGCGATGATTTTGCGTGAGGCGGCCATTTTCGGCGGCGCTGGCTGGCTCGCCGGGATGGCGCTGGCCGCGTTCCTGCCCAAGCTGTTCGGGGCCCTCTTTGCCGGGACCACGACTTCCGCGGTCGCCCGTGCTGGCTGGCCCCTTGCCGTGATCGCCGTCCCGCTGGCTGTCCTCGGCGCCGCTTGGTTGCCGGCGAATCGCGCGGCGCGCGTAGATCCAGTTGTCGCTTTGCGCCAGGAATAGGAGGGAGCAGTGCACTGGCTGAAGCGAACCCTCCGCAAACGTAAGATCGAGCAACAGCTCGATGCCGAATTGCAATTCCACATCGAGCAGCGCACTGCGGACCTGATCGCCCAAGGCGTCGAGCCAGCCGAAGCCAGACGCCGCGCCATGATCGAGTTCGGCGGAGTGGAGAACGTGAAGGAAGAATGCCGTGAGACTCGCG
>JAKAOH010000276.1 GCA_021812285.1 Acidobacteriota bacterium
CGTTCGGCTCTTCGAGCACGTCGATTTCGCCCGGTTCGAGTCCTTCCGCCACCATCGCCTGCGTGCCGCTCTCCTGCGCCACCACGATTCGCCGTGCCAAGAATCCCGATCCTTCCCGCACGTACGCCACACGCTCTCCGTTCACGGAAAACACGGCCTGCGCCGGAATCACGATCGCGTTCGCCACTCTCCCCGCCTCGATTCGGACCGTTCCCTGTATGTTGGGCAGAAGGCGCGAATCTTTCTGGTCGAGCGCGATGCGCACCTCGAAATTCCTCGGAAACGGCCATCCGCCGGAAAAATCCACGCTCGCGAGCCGGCTGATCTCCGCGATGTGCCCGGTGAACGTGCGGTCGGGAATCGCGCTGAACCGCACCACTGCGTGCTCGCCCTCGGCCAGTTGTCCGCGCTGGGTCTCGTCCACGCGCGCGCTCACTTCGATCGTCGCAAGGTCCGGCAATTCCGCGATCGGTGCGCCCGCCCACACGCGGTCGCCCGACTTGAACGGCTGCGGCATGCCAAACGGCCCGCCCGCGTTCCAGTTCGTATTCAGCAGCGTGACCACGCCGTTCATCGGCGCCCGCAGCGTCAATTCGTTCGCCGCCCGTTCGTCTTCCCGAAGCTGATATTCCGCCTCGGCCAGCGCCTCGCGGCTGCCTCCGATCGTAGCTTCATCCGAAGCGCGATCGGCGGACAGTTTCGTCCGCGCCGCGTTCAGATTCTCTTTCGCGTCGGTCAGCTTCAATTCCGATTCCGCGCCCTGGATCTGCGAAACGATTTCCGATTGGCTCGCGTCCAGCCGCGCCGATTCCACGTCGTAGCTCGCCTTCTGCACCGCCGTCAGGTCCTTCTGCTCCTTCAAGCTCGCCTGCGCCTTCGCCTGTTCCATCTGCGCCCGCGCCGATTTCAGCGCCACGCGGTCCTGCGCGATGGTCTGGCGCAACTGGGTCGCGTCGAACTCCACCACCACGTCTCCCTTCTTCACCTTCGTTCCAGTGGAAACCAGCTTCAGAATGCGCAGGTCGCCCGCGCGATAGGGCGCCGTGACGATCTCGGAATCCGCCGCCTTCACCTGCCCTTGCAGCTTCAACCAGTCCACGAACGCGCCGCGCTTCACCGTCGCCGTGGGAATTTTCGGCGCGGAATGGGCCGCGTAATACGCCCAAAACCCGCCTCCGGCCCCGAGCGCCAGCACCACGCCCGCCAGGATTGCGCGCTTCCGTCCGAATCGCCGCTTTTCCTTCATTCCGCTCCCGCTCCCGGCGCGTATTTGCGAATCGTCTCTCCCGCCTTGAGCCCGGATTCCACGACGATGTCCAGATCGTTTTCCGGCCCCGTCGTGATCCGCCGTTTCTCGAACCCTCCGCCGTTCATCACCCACACGTAGCTTGCGCCGCCCTCGGTCGCCACGCTTTCCATCGGAATCACCAGCGCGTTCTTCTCGCTCGCCAGTTCCACGTCCACCGCCGCCGAAAGGTCGGGCATCAGTTTCCGGTTGCTGCCGGTGATCGAAAAAACACCACGGAAATCCCGCACCCGGTCGGAAAACATTCCGGTATGCCCCAGCGGCGAGACCTCTTCGAGTGTGCCCGGAAACCACAGTCCGGGATAGGCGTCCAGCCGCACCACCACCGCTTGTCCGACGTGCAGGTAGGGCAAATCGGCCTGATTGATTGCCGAGTGCACGTCCATCTTCGAGGGGTCCACCACCCGCATGAACGGCACGCCCGGCCGCACCTGCGTCCCTTCCTGCGCGTGGCCCATTCGCCCGTTCAGCCAGATTTCGTTCAGCACCACGATGCCGTCCATCGGCGAGCGAATCAGCATCTTTTTTTCGTTCGCTTCCGCGTAGAGCATCGCCTGATGCGCCCGGTCCGCCTTGATTTCCAGCACGCGAATGCCCGAGGCCGCCGCCTGCCGCTTCAGCGCATAGGTGTGCCGCAGTTGCGCGAGCGTCGCTTTCGCTTCCGCAAGTTTTTCGTCGTTGATTTCCGCGTCGATCCGGGAGAGGATTTCGTTCTTTTTGACTTCCAGCTGCGCGATCTGGAGGGCGTCTTCCGCCACTTTCAGGCTGGTGCGGTCCTCGGCGCGCGCCGCCCGTTCGGCCGCCTGCTTCTCCTTTACCTGATCGGCCAAGTCGTAATACTGGGCTTGTTTATCCAGGAAGTCCTTGTATTGCTGCTGGCGGTCGAATTCGGCCAGCAGGTCGCCGCGCCGGATGCGCGTTCCCCCTCGCGCGATCCGCGTGATCACCATCGCCCCAACTGTCGACCCCGCCAGTTGCGGCGCGACGATCGGCTGCGAACGTAGCGCCGCCGTCGTCCCCGATAGCCGCAACACCTGGCGGAAATCCGCTCGCCGCACGACCACTGTGGAAGCGTTTCCCTGAGTGGCGTCTGAGGACACCGAAGCCCGCGATTGCACCCAGAGAAAACCGGCCACAATTGCTACGGCGCAAGCTCCCGCGGCGATTTTCAACCCACCGGTAACGCGCCCCCTCGCGTTTTGCGTGTCCCTTGCGGGTCTCATCTGGACACAGCCCGCTTTCCCGCCCCAACGCAAGAAAATTCTAATTCCGAAACATCCCCAATAACAGTGGGAAAATTCCGCTCCCTCGGCCGAAAGGCGAATTGACCCCCTCCCGCTCCCGGCCTAAGATGCTGGCTCTCATGCGGCGCATTTCGGCGGCAGCGAAAGCAATAAATGTCGGAGGC
>JAKAOH010000102.1 GCA_021812285.1 Acidobacteriota bacterium
CACCTGCGGAGCCGGCAAACCCGCCGACGCCAATTGCTTTGCCGCTTGCGCTGCGGGAAGGTTGACGAGATTCGGCATCAGAAACGCCGCGGGACGCGCACCGAGCGAAACCAGCAGAGAAACGCGCGGACTCGATATGCCCGTTTCGCCCGGCAATGGATCCTGCTGAATCACCACGTCGGCCGGTTCGCCCGGCTCGTAAAGATACGACACTTCGCCCAGCTGCAATCCGCTCGTCAGCAGCTCCAGCCGCGCCGCTTGCAGCGCCCGATCCACCAGATTCGGCACGCTCACCTTTTGCGGCCCGAGGCTCAACACCACCTGGACCAACTGCCCGACCTTGAGTTTCGTCCCTGCGCCGGGGCTCTCCCTTACCACGCTGCCCACCGGCAAATCGCTGTAAGCATGGTCGGCCACCATCACGTTCAGATGGCGGGCGTGCAAGGCGGCTTCCGCCGCGGGATACGTCTGGCCGACCAGATTCGGGATTTCGACCACGCGGCCTTCGATCGCCAGGCGCATCGCCGTGATTGCGCTCAAAAACGCCGCCGCGCCCAGTACGAAAAGCAACAGCAGCAGCCGGCCCAGCCAGCGCAGCCGGTCGAAGATTCCCAAGGAGATCGGTTCGGTTGCCAACGTCAGTCCTAATTCATTTTCCGCGATGCGCCCGCCGTCTCGCCACAACGGCGTTGCGCGCCGGCGCATTCCCCGCTCGCTCCCATACGATGCCTCATTTTCGCGTCAGGATGGCGGCGAAAAAACCGTCGGTTGACGTTTCATTCGGCATCGTATGGAAAAATCCATCGGAGTCGAAAAGTTTCGCCGTCGAAACGCCCGCAGCGAGATGGCTGGCGAAATCGGCCGGCGCCCCGCAAAGCCGGGCTTCGGGGCATTCGGCCAGCGCTCCTCTCACCACCGCTTCGTTTTCCTCCGGCTCCAGCGAGCACGTCGCGTAAACCAGCCGCCCGCCCTGCGCGAGGACGTCCAGTGCATGGCGCAAAATCGCCGCCTGGCGGCGCGCCAGATCGGCGATATCGGCCTCCTTCAAACGCCAGCGAATTTCCGGATTCCGCGACAGCGTACCGGTGCCCGAACACGGCGCATCCACCAGTACGCGATCGAACCGCGCGCGAAACGGCAGCGGAATCGTCGCGTCGAGCGCCACCAGCGCAACGCCCGCTGTCGCCGTTCGTTCCAGTTGCCCGCGCACCGCGCGCAATCGGTGCGGATGCAAATCCGCCGCGACGACGCGCGCCCCGGGACCCGCCGCTCGCGCCAGATGGAGCGTTTTATTGCCGGGCGCGGCGCAAAGATCGAGCACGGACTGGCCCGCTTGGACGCCCGCCAAAAGCGCGACGGCCTGTGAAGCTTCATCCTGCACGGCGATCCATCCTTCGCCGAATGCCGCCGACTGGATGGGATTGCCGCCCCGCAGGATAAGCGCCCGCTCGATCAAATGGCCCTGACCAACCTCCAGACCATCCTCGCGCAGCGACTCGGCAATCTGCTCCGCGTGAGCCTCGTCGAGCACCGAGCACGCCGTAGGCAACGGTCGATTATTGCTTTCAAGCAGCGCCCGAGTGCGTTCCACTCCGAACCGATCGAGCCATCGGCGCACCAGCCAATCCGGATGCGAATAGAGAATGCCGAGTCGTTCCGCCTCGCCCGTTCGTTCCGGCAGCGCCAGCTCGAAAGACGCCGCGCGAAACGGACCCCGCGGCATGCGGCGCAACACGGCGTTCACCAGCGAAGCCGCGCGCGCACTGCCCGCCTGCTTCGCCAGTTCCACCGATTCATTTACGGCGGCAGAAGCCGGAATGCGGTCGAGAAACAGCAACTGATAAGCGCCCAGCCGCAGCGCCCGCCGCACGTTTGCCTGCAACGATTCCGCCGAGCGATTCGCCTGGCGCTCCACGAGAAAATCGAGCAACCGCTGCCAGCGCAACACGCCGAAGACAAGTTCGGTGGCAAGCGCGGCATCGCGGCGCTCGACAGAATTTTTGACACGCCCTTCGCCCGGTTCTTTGCCCACGCGCTTCGCCCAGTCGCGAGGCCCAGCCGCGCTTGCCTGCCGCCGCGCCCTCGCGCCCGAGCCCAGCCGCGCATGCAGCGCGTCAGCGGCATACGCGCCTTCTTCCTCGACGCGGCGCAGGATATCGAACGCGATCGCTCTGGAGGGAGAAACGGGCATCAGATTTCCCGGTAAGTCAAACGCTTCACGATGCGACAACAAATCGTTTTCACGGGCCGCCGAACCGGTCGCCGGGCGCGAGGCGCGCGCCGCTCAGAAACTCGCGAGGGGTGATGCGCTTGCGGCCTTCGCGCTGCACGGCTTCGATGCGCAGCCAGCTGGATTCGCCGCAAGCCGCATACAATTCTCCTGAAACGACCCGTATCTCGCCCACCGCGGCCCCCGCGCCTTCCGAAGCGGGAATCTCCGCCGGTCTGCCCCACAAATGGCAAAGCGAGCCGTGAAACGCGGTGTACGCGCCGGGCCACGGCGCGAATCCCCGCATCCGGTTGTAGATTTTCGCCGCCGGCCACGCCCAATCGATTTTCCCGTCCTCACGTTTGAGCAGCGGCGCCAACGTTGCCTGCGCGTGATCCTGCGCTCGCGGCGCCAGCGTTCCTTGCCCCAGTTCGCGCAGCGTCCGCGCCATCAGATCGGGACCCGCCGCCGCCATCCGGGCGGAAAGTTGAGGCGCGGTCTCATCCGGCAAAATCTCCGTTTCCCATTGGAACAGCATCGGCCCGGTGTCCATCCCGGCGTCGATGCGCATGGTGGTGAGCCCGGTCCGCGTTTCGCCCTGCGCGATGGCCCAGGCGATCGGCGCGGCTCCGCGATATTTGGGCAGAAGCGATGCGTGCAGATTGATCCAGCCCAGCGGCGCGAGGTCGATCAGCCGCCGTGGAATGATCTGCCCGAACGCGATGATGACGACGGCGTCCGGCGCCACGCGGCGGAAGAATTCGAATGCTTCCTCTGTGCGAACCTTCGCCGGCTGATAGATGCGCAAACCGCGCGCGAGGGCCGCGCGCTTCACCGGGCTCAATTCGGTTTCGAGGCCGCGGCCCTTCGGCCGGTCAGGCTGCGTCACCACCGCTTCAATTTGGAATTCCGGCTCGGAGGCCAGCCGTTCCAGCGTGGGAACGGCGAAAGCCGGCGTGCCGCAGAAAACCAGGCGCATCGCCACGCGTCCTCTACCAGTCGCCGGCTTTTTGGAGCTTGCGGACGCGGCGCCGGATCAGGTCGCGTTTGAGCATACTCAGGTGGTTGATGAAGAGCGTGCCGTACAGATGATCGATTTCATGGCAAAACGCGCGCGCCAGCAGATCCTCGCCGCGCATTTCCCATTCCTTCCCGGTGGCGTCCTGGGCGCGCACGGTGACAAATTTCGGCCGCAGAACGAGGCCGCGAAAACCGGGCAGCGAAAGGCAGCCTTCCTCTTCCCGCTGCTCGCCCTCGGAATGAGTGATTTCCGGATTGGCCAGCACCAGCCGCGCCTCGGGATTTTTGCCGACGGTCACGTCGATCACAGCCAGGCGCAGGCTGATGCCGATTTGCGGCGCGGCCAGGCCCACCCCTTCCACCGCGTACATGGATTCGAACATGTCTTCGACGAGCTTCCCGAGTTCCTCGTCGAACTTCTCCACCGGCTGCGTCTGCTGCGCGAGCACGGGTTCGGGAAATTTCACGATTTTGCGGATCATTTCGTCCTTTTCAGTACTCGTCGAGCTGGCTCTGGAAACCTTCGTAATTGCGCCGCGTTTCCTCGATCGAGTCTCCACCGAATTTTTCCAGAAAAGCATCGCCCAGCGCCAGCGCCACCATCGCCTCGCCCACAACGCCGGCGGCCGGAACCACGCAGATGTCCGAGCGCTCGTAGGCGGCCTCGACCGGCTCTTTCGTCTTCAAATCGGCCGTCCCGAGCGCGCGGCGCAGTGTCGAAATCGGCTTCAGGTAGCCGCGAATCACCACGTCCTCGCCGTTCGTGATGCCGGCTTCGAGTCCTCCGGCGTGGTTCGAGGAGCGCGTGAAACGACGCCGCTCGGCGTCGTACGAGATCGGGTCCTGCACCACCGAGCCGTAAGAGACGGCGTTTTCGACCCCGCTGCCGATTTCCACCGCTTTCACCGCCTGAATGGACATCACCGCTTGCGCCAGTCGCCCATCCAGCTTTTCATCCCATTGGGCGTGGCTGCCCAGCCCCGGAGGCACGCCGCGCGCCACGACTTCGAAAATGCCGCCCACGGAATCGCCCGCGCGCAGGGCATCATCCACCTCTTTTTTCATCCGCTCCTCGGTTTCCGCGTCCACGCAGCGGAGCGGCGATTCCAGATTGGCGCAAACCGCCTGAATTTCCTCCCACGCCGCGGCGCGTTCGAGCCGCGTGTGACCCACGGCGACCACGTGGCTCAGAATCTCCACGCCGAATTCGGCGAGAAAAACTTTGGCAAAGGCCCCGGCCGCGGTCCGCGCGGCGGTTTCCCTCGCCGACGCGCGTTCCAGCGCGTAGCGCGCATCGTGCCAATTGAATTTCAGCGCCGCCGGAAGATCGGCGTGACCGGGCCGCGGCGCGGTGAGCGCGCGGGCAAACTGGGCCGAATCCCCAAAATCCTCCACTGGCAGCGCCTGCTTCCATTTTTCCCATTCGCGGTTTTCCAGCCGGATGCAGATCGGCGCGCCGATCGTGTGGCCGTGCCGCAGCCCGGAAAGCACGTCGGCCATGTCCTTCTCGATTTTTTGCCGCCCGCCGCGGCCGTAGCCCAGCTGCCGGCGCCGCAATTCGCGATTCACCCGCTCCAGGTCCACGCGCACCCCGGCCGGAAGGCCGGAAATCCACGCGAAAATCGCGGGCCCGTGCGATTCCCCAGCGGTCACGTATCTCAGTCTGCTCATACGATGCAGGACACCTATTCTAAAAGCTTCGCATTGTAACGGATAGCCGGAAAATGAACCACAAGGCGCCGCAGCACTGGTCAACGCCCGCGCGTCGCAGGATGATTTAGCGATTCCGCCTTTGATTGCGCCAAGGGCATGGCGTAAGCATTCACCTCCCGTTCCACGATCGTTACATCCCCCGATTGCGACCGCACCGCGTACGCCGGCCGCGCCGCCAGCAGAGCGTTTCCAGTCGGCGGAAAATCATACGATTCATCGAGCAGGACTAGCCTTTCGTGCGCTGTGCCGCCGCTCTGCGTACCGGCGCCTTGCGGCACGGATTGCACGAACGTCACGTCCACACCTTCCGGCGGCGTCGTGACCACTGAAAAACGCCGCCAGGACGGAAGAAGTCGGGCAAACCTTCTCGGCGTCGGAGGAACCGACACGCCGTTCACCGAAAAGGAAAACACGCGAACCAACGGCGGAAACAGCAGCGCAACCAAGGGAGCCCCGCGCGGTGACGCAATGTGCGCCTGGACCTCCAAGCGACCATCCTTCAACTGAGATTTCTCGATCGTCCAGGAGGGCCCGGGCTCGCTTACCGGCGGTGCGTCGGCCACGAAGGCAGGTACTGACGAAGGAAACCACGGAAACAGAGTCCCTGCCCCACGCTCGAACTTGGCGACGCGATCCAGCGCCGCCGGCAGCACGCCGCTTTCCGGCGTCACGAGCCAATGCGCCTGGCCCGTATTGCTATTCTGGATGAAATATTCGCTCATACGCTCCGGCGATTGCGGCGTGTAGGGAGGAAGAACTGCCGCAACCAAAGCAAAAACAAACACGCCAAAAGTCAGAATCGCGGCGGCGGCAAAACGCCATTTTCTGCCGGCGTGCACGACGAGTGGGCTCAAAGTGAGCCCGAGCAGTGCGAGCAAGACCGCGACGACCGGCAGAGACGCCGTTCCCATCGCCGTATAAAGCGGCAAAGCGGTCTGGAACGTGAAAAGCGCAGCAACGCAGGCCGGCGCAATCGCCGCCAGCAGCAGCGCCAGTTCCGAATCGGACGCGATCATCCCCAGCCCGAAGATCCCCGCCGAAAGCGCCGGAACCAGCCACACAAAACTTCCTTCGGGGAGCACAACGGAGACGATCGCCGCCAAAGCTCCCCACCACACCCATGCTGCCGACCAGATTTCCTCGATTCTGAACCTGTGGTGGGAAAAGAACCACGCCGGCAAGATTCCCGCCAGCCAACAAGCGGCGATGAGCGGAACCGGATGCGCCACCCACCCGCCAGGCACGGCGTCAGTCTTACGCAGAATCCCCATCAGGCCGGAAGAAAGGACCCACGCCAGTACTCCGGCCACCGGCGGGATGATCAACGCCGCGAGAAAATATTTGCCCCGCAGCCTTCCCCTCATCCACAGCCGCATAACGCAAATCAGGATCAGCGCGAGCGCGATCGCGGCCATCCACAGCGTCCATCCCAGCGGCCACCAAACCATCCGCCACGCGGCGACGTCGAAGAAAACGGCTTGGCCGGGCGTGGGAAGGCCCAATTTTGCGTTGGCCAGAGCGCTGATGATGCCCAAGGCGTGGTCGCCCTGGCTTTGGAGGCTGCCGGGATCGAGATTTTGCAGATTATCGAGTGGGGTGTGGTAGTGGCTGACGCTGCCGATGAAGGCGAAGTTAAATCCATCAAATCCGTGCTTTCTAAAAATCGAAAAATCTGTATCATTCGGTAGACGCCTGTAGATGGCGTACGAAAGGGAATTGGCGAGCGGTCTGGGGACCGCCCGCGCAAATAGAGGCATCAACCAAAGCGAGTGACGGCCCGTCTCGAACATCAGGCTGGGGCCGGAGGTGCCGCGCGCTTCCAGATTCACCGCCGCGCCCACCTCGCGAGCCCACCGACTCTCGGCCACGAACGCCACAGCGCCGAGCAGGCCGGCTTCTTCTCCCTCGTCGAACAGAAAAACCACCGAATGCCGCGGCGCAGGGCCCGCGCGGAGCGCTCGCGCCACTTCGAGCATGGTGGCCACGCTCGCGCCGTCGTCGCTCGCGCCGGGACCGGCGGGCACCGAGTCGTAATGTGCCGCGACCAGAATCACCTTCCCCGCTTTGGTTCCATGCAGCCGTGCCACAACGTTCTGCACCTGCGCGCAGGTCTGGTCGTAACTGCACGCGAACCCCGCTTCGACATGCGGCTCGTAGCCCAACCGCTCCAGGTCGCCGGCAATCGCTTGACGGATAAGGCCATCCGCGGCGCTGCCAACAGGATGTGGCTGCCCATTTCCGACCAGCGGCGCGAGAAACGCCTCAGCCCGCGCGGCGGAGAATTTTGCGGCCGGTGCGGAAGCGGGCCTTGGCGCCGGTGGTTGGTATCGCACCCAGACCAGCAGGAGCAGGCCGGCGCAAATCGCCAGGGCCAGGCCCAGCGGCCGCACGCCTGTCCTAGACGAAGCGACCGCGCCCCGAAGGGGATCGAGGGAAGAAGGAGGGGGTTGGTTGGTCATTTAGCCTCTAGCCTCCACGTTTCGCTTTACTTGCTCCGGCATGCATGCTATTTTTCTTTGTTCTTCCGCTATTCCGTGCGCCAGAGCGGCGGGACGGCCTTTCAGGCCGTAGGCAGCTCTGTCTTTCCTGGATTCTCCCAGATTGATTGGGAGCCTCCCTGCTCGAAAATGCAACCGTTTGCACATCCAAGAGAGGAGCCCGTCTAGCCTTGCTCAAGCTTCGCAAAATCGAGATGATCGGTTTCAAGTCGTTCTCTGACCGCACCACGCTTTCCCTGGGCGGTCGAGGCATCACGTGCATCGTCGGCCCGAACGGCTGCGGCAAATCGAACATCGTGGATGCGATCACGTGGGTGCTGGGCGAACAGAGCCACAAATCCCTCCGCGCGGAACGCATGGCCGACTGCATTTCGAACGGCTCGGCGAGCCGCGCGCCGCTCGGCATGGCGGAAGTATCGCTCACTCTCTTGGATCCCGAACTGGCCGAGGCGGCGGAAAAGATTCTGAACCGCGCCGCCGAGCCCCCCTCAAATCCCACTGACGAAGTCGCCGCCCCGGCCGCTCCTGATTCAGCGGAAACCTGCGCTGCGCCGGTGGAAGAAGCCGCGCAGCCGGCGACGACCGACGAAACCGTCGTGGAATCCGCTCCCGCGAGCGTGGCCTCAGGCGAATCGGGCGCCAAAGCGGGCAAGGGACGCAAGCGCCAGGCGCCAGCGCTGAAGCTGAATCCCGGAGAAGTCGTCATCACACGCCGCCTTTACCGCTCCGGTCAGAGCGAATATCTCATCAATGGCCGTCAGGCCCGCCTGCGCGACATCCAGGAACTCTTCATGGGCATGGGCCTGGGGCCGAATTCCTACGCGATTATCGAGCAGGGCCGGATCGGCCAGATTCTTTCCTCGCGTCCGGCCGAGCGTCGGGCCATTCTGGAAGAAGCCGCGGGCGTGAGCAAGTACAAAACGAAGAAACGCCTGGCCGAAGCCAAGCTCGAATCCTCCAAACTGAACCTTTCCCGCGTGAACGACATTCTGGCCGAAGTGACCAAGCAGCTCGGCTCGCTCAAGCGCCAGGCCGCCAAGGCGCGCCGGCACACGGAGCTGCGCGAGGAGATGCGCAGCACGCTCACCGCGATTCTCGCGGCGAAATGGGACCGCATGGCCGCCGACGCCGGGCAGTTGGCGCTCCAGTTCGATGCGCTCCGGGAAGACGAATTGCGCGAAGCAGCGCATCTGGCGGAACTCGAAAACGAACAGCGCACGCTCGAATCGCGCGTCTACGAACTCGAGGGCGAACTCCGCGAGAACCAGAACCTGCGGAATCAGGCCGCGCTCGAGGCCGACCGGACACGCAACCGCGTCGTCTACAACCGCCAGCAGGATCAGCAGATTGAGTTCCAGATCGGGCAGATGGAGCGCCAGGCGGAGGAACTCGCCGGACGCGCCGCAGCTGCCGACGAACGCCTGAAAACGCAACAGGAGATGCTCGACGTTCTGGCGCGTCAGCAGGCGGATATTGAAGCCGCAGCAAACGCTCTCGCCGAGCGCACCGAAGCCGCGGAAATGCGTGAACGCGAACTGGCCGCGCGCCGCGAGGAATTGCTCGCCGAAACCCGGCGCATGGCAGAGGCGATCTCCCGCGCCCAGGTGCAAGCCGCCGAGGCGGGCGAAGCCCGCCGTCACCACGCGGAATCCTGCGCTCGCGCGGAGGAATCCCTGGCGCGTCTTTCCGAAACGTACCGCGAACAAACCACCGCGCTCGCCACGATGGAATCGCGCTGGAACGAATCTCTCGCCCGTGCCGAATCCGCGAACCATCGGCTCGCGCATCTGGAAACTTCCCTCGCCGAGCGCCGCCGCGACCAGATGAACGCCGTCACCAGCCTCACCGAATCCCGCGAACAACTCGCCGCTGCGCGCGCCCGCAAGTCTTCGCTCGACGAAATCCTCCGCGAGCGCGCCTACGCCGCCGGCACGATCCAAAAACTGCTGGGCCTGAATGGAGACGGCGAAAAGCACGGTTTCCGCACTTCCGGCCTTCTGTCGGATTTCGCCGACGTCGAGCCGCGCTACGAAGCCGCCGTCGAGCAGTTCCTCCGCGAGGAACTCGATTTCGTCGTTGTGGAAAGCTTCGATTGCGCCAGGGCCGGCGTAAACCTTCTCCGCAGCCAGTTGGGCGGGCGCGCCACATTTTTCGTGGATTCCCTCGGCAGCCTGCCGTCGCAAATCGAGCCCGAATCGGCCATCGAGCGCGAACCGGGCGTTGTAGCCCGCATGGACCGCCTGGTGACGTTCCGCCAGCCTCTGGGCGAGCCGGCCAAGCGGTTTTTGCCGCGGCTTCGCTCGGCCTTCCTGGTGGAAAACGCGGCCACGGCCGAGCGCATGGCCAATGCCCACCCCGAGCGTCATTTCGTCACCACTGAGGGCAGCTGGTATCACGGCCGCCTCGTTGGGGGCGGGATGCCGGGCGAAGCCGGACCGCTGGCGCTCAAACGCGAATTGCGGGAATACGAAACGTTAACCGCGCGGCACGAATCGCGCCTGGCGGAATGCGGACTGCGCGTCACCGCGCTCGAAGCGGAAGTCGCCGATTGCTCGACGGCCGTCGAGCGCGCCCGCGTCGAGTCCACCGAGGCGGAAAAATTCGCCGCCGGCGCCGCCCAGGAACGCGAACACGCCCAGGCGGAAAACGGCCGATTCGCGGCCGAACTCGAAACCCTTCGCGCCGCCGCGGAGAAATTCGCCCGAGAACGCGACACCGCCGATGAACGCGCCCGGGCTGCCGGCGCTCGAATTGACGAAGCCACGCAGGCACGAATCAGCCTCGAACAGGAGGCCGAAAACACCGCCGCGCAGGCCGAACAGCTTCGCCGCGATCTGAGCGCGGAGCGCTCGAATCTGGCCACCGGCCGCGCCGGCCTCGCCGGGATCACCGAACGGCTGGCCGCGGCGCAAACCGCCATGCAAGCTCTCCAGGGCGAGCGCGTCGAACTGCGCGACCGATTCGAAGCCATTCGTCGCGACGCCGAGGCGCTCGCCACGCGCCGCACTCTGCTGGCCGCCGATAGCGCTTCGGCCGAGCGGGAACTTGAGGAACTGGCCCGCCGAACGGCGGAACTCGAATCGCGAGGCAACGAGCTCGATGAGGAATTTCGCCTGACGCGCTCCCGCGTTCTCGAAATCGGCGAAACGCTTCGCGGCGCCCGCCTCCAGCTCGATCAGGCCCGCGAGCGGCGCAATCAGGTGGAAGTTGAACGCGCGCGTCTGGGTTCGGAAATCGAGCACTTGCGCGGAGCCTGCCAGTCGGAGTTGGGCCTCGCGCCGGATCAGATCATCGCCGAACGTCAGGCGGCCGGCGTGGTCTCCGCGCTTTCGGCCGAGGAACTCGCCGCGGCGGAAACCGCCCACGCCGAAATGAAGGCGCGTCTCGATTCACTCGGGCCGATCAACATGATGGCCCTCGAGGAATACAAGGAATGCGAGGATCGCTCGGTCTTTCTCACGCGCGAGCGCGACGACCTCGTCAACTCCATTGCCGACACCGAACAGGCCATCGCCGAGCTTGACCGCGCCTCCCGCGAGCGCTTCGAACAGGCCTTCACCCAGATCAACGCCAACTTCTCCCAGGCCTTCACCGCCCTCTTTGGTGGCGGCGTCGCCGAAATGCGCCTGGGCGAGCCGGACAGCTCCGGCGAATCGGGACTCGACATCGTCGCGCAGCCGCCGGGCAAGCGATTGCAGAACGTCATGCTCCTGTCGGGCGGCGAAAAGGCGCTGACCGCGCTGGCGTTGTTGATCGCGATTTTCCGCTTCCAGCCCAGCCCCTTCTGCGTGCTCGACGAAGTGGACGCACCGCTCGACGAAGCGAACGTCGTGCGATTCAACGGCATGCTGCGTGAAATGAGCTTCCAGACGCAGTTTCTCGTGGTGACGCACAACCGCCGCACCATGGAAATGGGGTCGGCTCTCTACGGCGTCACGATGCAGGAACCCGGCATTTCGCGTATCGTCTCCGTGCGCTGGGAAGAAGCCGAAAGCGACGCCGCCTGACCGGAAGGCCCCTGCGGGTTGACAAGAGCTGTCGGTCGGCTAAAATAGCCGGCGTCAACTCCTATGGCATCTCCAGCGTTTTACCCCATCGTACGGGAAACACATCTGGCTGGCGTCAAGCTTCTCGCCCGCGGCAAGGTCCGCGATATTTACGACTTCGGCGACCGGCTCCTCCTCGTCGCAACCGACCGCTTGTCCGCCTTCGACGTCGTGCTTCCGACACCGATTCCGGACAAGGGCCGCGTGCTGACGCAACTTTCACTCTTCTGGTTCCAGCAGCTCTCCGATGTGGTGCCCAATCACGTGCTGAGCGCCACGGAATTTCCGCGGGAACTGGATCCCCACCTCGACCAGCTTCGAGGCCGCTCCACGCTGGTGCGTCGTACCGATCCCGTGCGGGTCGAGTGCGTCGTGCGCGGCTACCTGGCCGGTTCGGGCTGGAAGGAATACCAGAAAACGTCGCGCGTTTGCGGCATTCCGCTGCCTCCGGGCCTGGTGGAGTCGGCGCGCCTGCCCGAGCCCATCTTTACCCCGGCCACCAAGGCCGAAACCGGGCACGACGAGAACATCTCCTTCTCCGAAATGGCACAAATTACCGGCCAGAAACTGGCCGAGCAGCTCCGCGACGTCAGCATGGAAATCTATCGCCGCGCCGCCGATTATGCCGAGCAGCGCGGCATTCTGATCGCCGATACGAAATTCGAATTCGGTTTGCTGGACGATCAGCTCATCTGGATTGACGAGGCGCTGACGCCCGATTCTTCCAGGTTCTGGCCCGCCGACGAATACAAGCCCGGCGGCTCGCAGCCTTCCTTTGACAAACAGTACGTCCGCGATTACCTGGAGCGGATTCGCTGGCCGAAGCAACCGCCGGCTCCGGAGCTTCCCGCCGACGTGGTCAAGGCGACCACCTCGAAATACCGGGAAGTCTACCGGCTCCTGACGGGCACGGAACTCGGCTGACCTCTGGCGGAATAAACTCGACTGGGCAGGGTGGGCAGTGAAGGACCAACTTGAGGCGCTCGTGTCGCAGATGCACGGGCGCGGCATTCTTCTCGAAGAAGCCCTCGAGGAGTTCGAGAAGAAGTTCATCAAGGCGGCGATGGACGGCGCCGGCGGCAATCAATGCCGCGCGGCGAAGACGCTCGGCATTCATCGCAACACGCTCAGCCGGAAACTCGAAAAATTCCGCCTGGATCGCCAGCCGCCCCGCAGTCGCTAAACCGCATTTCTCGCAAAGATCGGCGGCCATCCTCCCGCGGCAAAACGCCCCCTGTCATGCCGGCGGAAGACAAGCATCCCGATGCGCTTGCGGCAACTCAACCAACACCAAGAATCCACTGCCCTTCTGGTAGTGTCCAGAGTTTTTCGCACTTTTGTTGAGCGGTGAGGATTGGTTGGTTGGTGCTTTCTCTGACCGCCTCCATGGGGG
>JAKAOH010000277.1 GCA_021812285.1 Acidobacteriota bacterium
CCCCGCTCCCGCAACCACCGAGATGCCGACGGTGACGGAAACCCGCGCGCCGTAGAGCACGCGGGAAAAAACGTCGCGGCCCAGATCGTCCGTTCCGAACCAGTGCGCGCTGGTGGGCGGTTCCAGTCGCTCGGGCAGATTCTGCGCCGCGGGATTATAAGGAGCGAGCACCGGCGCGAGCAGCGCCACCAGGATCAGCGCCAGGCTCAGCGCGAGTCCCACGCGGCCCATCCGGCTGTGCGACAGAAATTCGCGTATCGGCTTCATGAAAATCTCACCCGCGGATCGATCAGCGCGTACACGACGTCCGTCGCCAGGTTCACCAGGACGTAGGAAATCGCGATCACCAGAATGCATCCCTGCAGCAACGGATAATCGCGCGTCTCGATCGCACTCACCGCCAACCGCCCGATTCCCGGCCAGGAAAAAATCATTTCCGTCACGATCGTACCAGCCAGCAGCGTGCCGAATTGCAGGCCGATGATGGTCACCACGGGAAACAGGGCGTTCGGCAGCGCATGCCGCAGGAGGACCCGGCGCTCGCTCAATCCCTTGGCGCGCGCCGTACGCACGTAATCGGAATGCAGCTCGGCGAGCATCGCCGCCCGCACCATGCGCGTCAAAATCGCCGCCAGCGCCGCGCCCAGCGTCACCGCAGGCAACGCCAGATGCTGCCAGCCGCCGCGGCCGGAAACCGGCAGCCAGCCTATTTCCACCGAAAACAGCAGAATCAGCAGCGGTCCCAGCGCGAAATTCGGCACCGACAGTCCGAAAAGCGACACCACCCCGATCGTCTGGTCCGCCGCGCGTCCTTGCCGCGCTGCGGCCACCACACCCGCCGGCACCGCCAGAATCACGCACACCACCAGCGAAACCAGCGCCAGCTCGATCGTCGCCGGAAAGCGCTCGAGCACCACGCTCAGCACCGGCTCGTGATACCGCAGCGACGTTCCCAGATCTCCCCGCGCCACCCCTTCCAGGTACCGCGCGTACTGCTCCGGCAGAGGCAGATCGAGTCCCAATTCGTGCCGCAGCTGAGTGATGTCCCGCGCGCTTGCCCCTTCACCCAGCATCTGCACCACGGGATCGCCCGGCACGATGTGAATCAGCAGAAACACCATCGTGACGATCAGCCACAGGGAGGGAATCGTCCAGAGCAGGCGGCCGGCGAGGCGCCGCGTCATTCGGCGGCCTTCGCGGCAAGGCTGGGGATCTGGCGAATCGGAGTGATTTTCACGCGAGCCACGCGGCGGCGGTTCACCTCGAGCACGGTGAAGCGGTAGCCGTCCGATTCGAAGCTCTCGCCGCCGCGCGGAAGAAATCCCAGCTGGCTCAGCACGAATCCGCCCAGCGTTTCGTAGGCCGGGCCTTCGGGCAGCACGATGTTGTATTGGCTGGAAAGATCGCGCACGTTTACCGCGCCGTCGAAAATCATCGCGCCGTCCGACATTTTCAGCGGCGGCCGCTCGACATCGAATTCGTCGTGAATTTCGCCGACCATCTGCTCAAGGATGTCTTCGAGCGTCACCAGCCCCTGAATGCTTCCGTATTCATCCACCACCATCGCCAGCCCGGCGCGCTTGGCGCGGAATTCGAAAAGCAGTTCGCTTGCCGATTTCGATTCCGGAACGATCAACACTTCGCGCAGCATCCCCCGCAGGTCGAACGCCGGCGGCTTTTCACCCGCCCCGAGCGCGCGATTTCGCTCCGTCAGCACCCAGATCAGGTCCTTCACGTGAACGAAGCCGACCACGTGGTCCAGCGTGCCTTGATACACCGGCACGCGCGAGCGCTGCGTCCGCGAAAACAGCCGGATTACGTCTTCGAGCGTCGCGTCCACGCGCAAGGCGTGAACGTCCGGCCGCGGCACCATCACCGCCCGCACCTCCACTTCATTCAGCTGCATCGCGCCCTGCACCAGCCGCTCTTCCCGCGCCGGCAAAATGCCGCGCTCGCCCGCCTGCTGAATCAGAATCTGGAGCTCCTCCGCCGTACGCACCATCGCGTGCGGAGCCGGCCGTCCGAGTCCCAGGACGCGCACCATGCGGCCCGCCACGCCGTCGAGCAGCGTGATCGCCCAGCTGCACGTCTTCAAAAACCAGCGGAACGGCCGCGCCACCGTCAACGCCACTCGTTCGGCTCGGCCGAGCCCGATCGCCTTCGGCACCAGTTCGCCCAAAACGATCTGGAGAAACGTCAGCAGGACAAATGCCAGCGCCAGCGCGCTCGTATTTGCCGCCGTCACGCCCCAGGCACCCGGCAGCCACGCGAACAGCGGCAGGAACATCGAAGCGAACGTCAGCACGCCGATGAATCCCAGCGCCAGGCTCGCCAGCGTCACGCCCACCTGCACGCCCGAAATCACCCGGCTCAGTTCGCCCAGGAGTTCCGACACCACGCGCGCCCGCGAGTTTCCCTGCTCGACCAGCAGACGGATTCGCGTCGGGCGCAGCGCGACCAGCGAGAATTCCGTCGCGGAAAAAAAGGCGTTCAGCGCGATCAGGAGAAATACAACTAAGAGTCTCAGGGCAAGCATAAGGCGAGGCCGGACCCTCCCGGCGAAAGGAGGGCCACCGCCCAAATTGTACCCTCCGCGGCATCGGGAACCAAGGCGGCGAGGCAGCCGGGTTGCGGCATGCGGCGCGCTGGGC
>JAKAOH010000007.1 GCA_021812285.1 Acidobacteriota bacterium
GCTCCTTGCCGCAATGCGTTTCCTCAAATCCGAAATCAGCCGCCCCTATCGCATGCTCTACGACCTCACCGCTATCGACGAGCGCGTTCGTACGCATCGCGAGGGCCAGCCGCCCGCCGATTTCACCGTTGTCTACCATCTCTTTTCTTTCGATCGCAACGAATACCTGCGCGTGAAGGTCCCGCTCGCCGAGGATAAGGCCTCGGTCGCTTCGCTCTGCCCCATCTGGCCCAACGCCAATTGGTACGAGCGCGAAGCGTGGGACCTGCTCGGCATTCGTTTTGAAAACCACCCCTTCCTCGAGCGCCTCATCATGCCGCGCAGTTGGCAGGGCCATCCGCTCCGCAAGGACCATCCGGCCCGCGCCACGGAAATGGGTCCGTTCCAGCTTCCCGAGGAAAAAACCGAAGAGGAAGAGGCGCGGCTGCGCTTCCGCCCCGAGGAATGGGGCCTTGAGCGCGCCAGCGAAGATAGCGATTTCATTTTCCTTAACATCGGTCCGCAGCATCCTGGCACGCACGGCGTTCTCCGCGTCATCCTTCAGCTCGATGGTGAGGTCATCCTCGACGCCATTCCGGAAATCGGCTACCACCACCGCGGCGCCGAGAAAATGGGCGAGCGGCAGAGCTGGCACACCTATATTCCCTATACCGACCGCATCGATTACCTTGCCGGCGTGCAGAACAATCTCGCCTATCTCACCGGCGTCGAAAAGCTCGCCGGTATCACCGTGCCGCCCCGCGCGCAGGTGATTCGCGTGATGATGTGCGAGCTGTTCCGCGTCGTCAGCCACCTGGTCTGGTACGGCACCTTCGCGCAGGACGTCGGGCAGATGTCGCCCGTCTTCTACATGTTCAACGACCGCGAGCGCGCCTTCGGCATGGTCGAGGCGATCACCGGCGCCCGCATGCATCCCAGCTGGCTGCGCATCGGCGGCTCCGCGCACGATCTTCCCAAAGGCTGGGAAAAAATGTTCCGCGATTTCCTCGCCTGGATGCCCAAACGCATGCACGAGTACGACAAGGTCGTCATGCGCAACAGCCTTTTCAAGGCTCGCACGCAGGGTGTCGGCGTCATCACCACCGAAGAGGCGCTCGATTGGGGCGTCACCGGCCCGATGCTCCGCTCGACCGGGATGGGCTGGGATTTCCGCAAAAAGCAGCCCTATACCGGCTACGAAAATTTCCAGTTCGATATTCCCACCGCCCCGCATGGCGATTGCTACGACCGCGCCGTGGTCCACGTCGAGGAGATCCGGCAGAGCCTGCGCATTATCGAGCAGTGCGTTGACAACATGCCCGAAGGCCCTTACAAGAGCGACCATCCGCTCGCCCTGCCCCCCGTCAAGGACCACACCATGCACGACATCGAAACGCTCATCAATCATTTCCTTGGCGTTTCCTGGGGCCCGGTCCTTCCGCCCGGCGAGGCGCTCGGCGCGATTGAAGCGCCCAAGGGCAATAACGGCTATTTCCTGGTTTCCGACGGCAGCACCGTGAGCTACCGGACGCGCATTCGCACGCCTTCCTTTGCTCACATGCAGACGCTGCCGCTGATGACGCGAAACCTCATGATTCCCGATCTGCTGGCGATTCTCGGCAGCATGGATTTTGTGCTCGCCGATATAGATCGTTGAGTGTGGAGAGTATGCTGACGCCCGAAGAACAGCGCGAAATCGAAGAAGAAGCGGCCCATTATCCCGTCCGCCGCGCCGCTTGCATCGACGCCCTCCGCGTCGTCCAGAAACATCGCGGCTGGGTTTCCGACGAGTCGGTTCGCGACATCGCCGAATTCCTTCACACTTCGCCCGAAGATATCGACAGCGTCGCCACGTTCTACAACCTCATCTTCCGCAAGCCCGTCGGCCGCCACGTCATCATGATTTGCGATAGCGTCAGCTGCTGGGTGATGGGGTACGACAAGATGCGCGATCACCTGAAATCGCGCCTTGGCGTCGAAATGGGCCAGACCACTTCCGACGGCCGCTTTACGCTGCTCCCGGTCGTCTGTCTGGGAGCCTGCGATCGCGCCCCGACGATGATCGTCGATGGCCAGCTCCACGCCAATCTCGATCCGGCGAAAATCGATCAGATTCTCGAAAGGTACGAGTAGCCCGGCTATGGAAACTCCGCTCACCGCCAAAATCCGGCCCGACGGCGAAATGATCGATCTCGCCGCCTACGAGCGCGCCGGCGGCTACCAGGCTGCGCGCCAGGCGATGCAGATGGCTCCGGCGGATATCGTCGAAGTCGTCAAGAAATCCGGCCTTCGCGGACGCGGTGGCGCCGGTTTCCCCACCGGCCAGAAATGGAGTTTCGTTCCGTCGGGTCCCGACTCCGCGCGGCCGAAGTACCTGGTCGCCAACGGCGATGAAATGGAGCCGGGCACGTTCAAGGATCGCGTTCTGCTCGAGGGCGATCCGCACGAGCTCGTCGAGGGTATGATCATCTCCGCTCGCGCCATTGGCGCCGAGCGCGGCTACGTCTTCCTCCGCGGCGAATATACCGACGCCGGCGAGCGCATCGAACGCGCCCTTCACGAAGCGAAATCCGAGGGCTATCTGGGGCAGAATATCTTCGGCTCGGGCGCCGATTTCGATCTTCGCCTGCACATGAGCGGCGGCCGCTACATGTGCGGCGAGGAAACCGGCCTGCTCAACGCGCTCGAAGGCAAGCGCGCCAATCCCCGCGCCAAACCCCCGTTCCCGCAGGTTTCCGGCCTGTTCGGCAAGCCGACGATCGTGCAGAACATCGAAACCCTCTGCAACATTCCGCACATCGTCGAAAAAGGCCCCGAGTGGTTCCAGAAGCTCAGTCTCACCGGCGACGCCGGCACGAAACTCTACGGCGCCAGCGGCAAGGTGAAAAAGCCCGGTTGCTGGGAACTGCCGATGGGCACGACGATGCGCGAGTTACTCGAAAAGCACGCCGGCGGCATGCAGGATGGCGTCCAGTTCCGCGGCGCTCTGCCCGGCGGCGCGTCCACCGATTTCCTCACCGCCGATCATCTCGACGTCCCGATGGATTTCACCGCCGTCGCCAAGGCCGGCAGCCGCCTTGGCACCGGCACGATGATCGTCCTCGACGATAAGACCTGCCCGGTCGGCATGGTCTGGAATCTCGAGCACTTTTTCGCCCAGGAATCCTGCGGCTGGTGCACGCCCTGCTGGAGCGGCCTGCATTGGGCGGAAGAAATCCTCGCCGCGATCGAAGCGGGCCGCGGCTCGACCGAACATCTCGCCCGCCTCGATCATATCTGCAAGATGATCGCGCCCGGCAATACCTTCTGCGCCCTGGCGCCCGGCGCGGCCGAGCCGCTGCAGAGCGCGCTCAAATATTTCCCCGAGGATTTCGAGCGCCACATCCGCGAAAAGCGCTGCCCGTGGAGAGATGGCCGATGATCCGGATTTTCGTTGACGGCAAGCCCTACGACATCGATCCGAAGAAGAATCTGCTCGATGCCTGCCTCGGCCACGGCCTCGATCTCCCTTATTTCTGCTGGCATCCCGCGCTCGGCTCGGTTGGCGCCTGCCGCCAGTGCGCCGTCAAAATCTTCCGTGACGAAAAGGACACCCGCGGCCGCATCATGATGGCCTGCATGACCGCTCCCGCGCCCAACATGATCGTCTCCATCGCCGATCCCGAAGTCCGCGATTTCCGCGCCGGCATCGTCGAGGGCCTGATGATGAGCCATCCGCACGATTGCCCGGTCTGCGACGAGGGCGGCCAGTGCCATCTGCAGGATATGACGGTGATGACCGGCCATAATTACCGCCGGTACGATTTCCCCAAGCGCACGTTCCGCAATCAGGATCTCGGTCCACTGCTCAATCACGAAATGAACCGCTGCATCCAGTGCTACCGTTGCACGCGGTTCTACACCGAATACGCCGGCGGCAAGGATTTTTCCGTTTCCAAGCTGCGCAATCTGGTCTATTTCGGCCGCATCGAGGACGGCGCCTTTGAAAGCGAATTTTCCGGCAACCTCGACGAGGTTTGTCCCACCGGCGTTTTCACCGACAAGACCGCCAAGCAGCATTACACCCGGAAATGGGACCTGACCTTCGCTCCGTCGGTCTGCCCGCATTGCGCGCTCGGCTGCAACATCAGCCCGGGCGAACGCTACGGCACCCTCCGCCGCGTGGTGAATCGCTACAACGGCGAAATCAATGGCTATTTCCTCTGCGATCGCGGTCGCTTCGGCTACGAACATGTGAATAGCGGCCGCCGCATCCCCGCGCCGCGCGCCCGCAAGGATTCGCAAACGGCCGAAATCTCGAAAACCGAAGCGCTCGACCGTTTCTCCACGCTCGCCGCGGCCGGCAAGCTGATTGGCGTCGGTTCCCCGCGCGCATCGCTCGAATCCAATTTCGCCCTTCGCGCCCTGGTCGGCCCGGAAAATTTCTATGCCGGTGTTTCCGACGCCGAGCACAAACTGCTTGGCGAAATGCTCGCCATTCTCCGCGAAGGCCCGGCTCCCGCGTCGCTCCGCGAGATCGAACTTGCCGACGCCGCCCTCGTTTTGGGCGAGGACGTGACGAACGTCGCGCCGCGCCTCGCGCTCACCTTGCGCCAGTCGGTGCGCCAGCTCCTGTTCGACAACGCGGAAAAGATCGGCGTTCCGCTCTGGCAGGATCACGCCATTCGCGAACTCGCGCAAAAGGACCATGGCCCGCTCTTCATCGCCAGTCCCTACTCGACGAAGCTCGATGACGTGGCCACGGAAACCCGCCGCGCCGCACCCGACGATATCGCGCGCCTGGGTTTCGCCGTCGCCCACATTCTCGATCCCGCTGCGCCCGATGTTCCCGGCCTTGCCGACGACGTTCGCGCCCAGGCCGAGCGCATTGCCCAGACGCTCAAGGCTTCCGCGCGCCCGGCGATTGTCAGCGGCGTCAGCACGCTGAATGTCGCGGTGGTTCGCGCCGCCGCCGATGTCGCTCGCGCCCTCGCCATGGCAGGAAAACAGGTTTCCTTCGCGCTCGCCATGGAAGAGTCCAATAGTCTCGGTCTCGCCATGCTCGACCCGAAGCCGCTCGGCCAGGCCTTTGCCGCCGCTTCGCGCGGGGAAGCGCAGGCCATCGTCGTTCTCGAAAACGATCTCTATCGCCGCGCTCCCGCCGCCGCCGTGGACGCGTTCCTCGGCTCGGCTCGCGTCGTCGTTCTCGATTCTCTCGAATCGCCCACGGTGCAAAAGGCCGAATTGGTTCTTCCCTCCACGCCTTTTTCCGAGGCCGATGGCACGCTCGTTTCCAGCGAAGGCCGCGCTCAGCGCTTCTTCCGCGTCTATCCTCCTGCGGGCGAAATTCAGGACGCCTGGCACTGGCTGCGCGACGTTCTCGGTTTGCTCGCCCGGCCCGAAGGTCTCAGCTGGTCGAAGCTCGACGATGTGGTCGAGGGTATCGCCCGCGCCGTTCCCGCGCTCGCTCGCATTCGCGACGCCGCGCCCGGCGCAGGTTTCCGGATCGCCGGCGCGAAAATCCCGCGCGCGCCTCACCGCTTCAGCGGCCGCACCTCGATGCTCGCGCAAATCGCCGTCAGCGAACCCAAGCCGCCCGAGGATCCCGATTCGCCGCTTTCCTTCACGATGGAAGGCGCGCCCGTCGAGCCGCCCGCCTCGCTCCTGCCGTTTTTCTGGACTGGCGGCTGGAACTCGATTCAGTCGGTGAATAAATTCCAGGAGGAGATCGCCGGCCCGCTCCGCGGCGGCGACGCCGGCGTCAAGCTGATCGAGCCGGCGGCCGCGCCACCGTCATATCGGAATTCCGTGCCTGCGGCGTTTACGCCGCGCCAGGGCGAATGGCTCCTGGTTTCCCGCCATCATATTTTCGGTTCGGAAGAATTGAGCGCGCAGTCGCCCGCGATCGCCCAGCTTTCGCCCCAGCCCTATGTCGCGCTGGGCGCCGAAGACGCCGCCGCGCTCGGCGCCGCTTCGGGCGCTTCCGTCGAAGTCAAATTGGAAGCAGCGGCGGCGCGCCTGCCGCTTCGCATCGAGCCCGGCTTGCCGCGCGGTGTCGCCGCGCTTCCCGCGGGATTCGGCCCGCTCGCCGGCATTCCACTGCCCCTCTGGGGACGGATTGAGTTGACGCGATGAACCCGGTCCTGCTCAAAATCATCGTCCTGCTCGGCATCCTGATCGTCGTCTTGACGCTCGCTTCCGGCCTCATCTGGCTCGAGCGCCGCTTGCTCGCTCTCTGGCAGGACCGCTACGGCCCCAATCGCGTCGGCCCCTTCGGCCTGCTCCAGGTGCTGGCAGACATGATCAAGATTTTCTTCAAGGAAGACTGGATTCCGCCGTTCGCCGATAAGCCCGTCTTCGTTCTCGCCCCGGCGATCATCGTGATCACCGTTCTGCTCACGTTCGCGGTGGTTCCGTTCACGCCGCTCGTTCAGATCGCCGATACGAATATCGCGCTGCTGTTTTTCCTCGGCATGAGCTCGCTCGGCGTGTACAGCGTCGTCCTCGGCGGCTGGGCCTCGAACAACAAATATTCGCTTCTGGGCGGCATGCGCGCCGCGTCCCAGATGCTCAGCTACGAAGTCTTCATGGGCCTTGCGATGATGGGCACGGTGATGCTCGCCGGCTCGTTCAGCATGCGCGCGATCGTCGAGGCGCAGCGCCACATGTGGTTCGTCGTGCCGCAGTTCCTGGGCTTCGTCCTCTTTCTCATCGCCGGCATCGCCGAAACGCGCCGCTTGCCCTTCGATCTGCCCGAGGCGGAAAGCGAGCTCGTCGCCGGCTTCCACTCGGAATATTCCGGCATGAAATTCGGCATGTTTTTCGTCGGCGAATATCTGGGCGTGATTCTGATTTCGGTGCTGCTCTCGGTGCTCTATTTCGGCGGCTGGCAGGGACCGTTCCTGCCGCCGATCGTCTGGATCGTACTGAAGACGCTGTTTTTCATCTGTTTCTTTATTCTGCTGCGGGCGGCGATGCCGCGGCCGCGGTTCGACCAGTTGATGTCGTGGGGCTGGAAGTGGATGCTCCCGCTCAGCCTGTTGAATCTGGCGGTCACCGGCGCCGTCGTCCTGGCGATGCGAAGGTAGGCGAACGATGTGGAGCATTTTACAATCGTTGTGGCTGGTTCTGCTGCACATGTTCCAGCCGCGCTTCACCGTCCAGTATCCGGACGAAAAGCCGTACCTCGCGCCGCGCTATCGCGGCCGCATCGTGCTTTCCCGCGATCCCGATGGCGAGGAACGTTGCGTCGCCTGCTACCTTTGCGCCGTCGCCTGCCCGGTCGATTGCATCTCCTTGCAGGCCACCGAGGACCCGCACGGCCGCCGCTATCCCGATTGGTTCCGCATCAATTTTTCACGCTGCATTTTCTGCGGCCTGTGCGAAGAAGCCTGTCCCACTTACGCCATCCAGCTGACTCCCGATATCGAAATGGGCGAGTACAACCGGCAGAACCTGGTCTATGAAAAGGAAAATCTGCTGATCAATGGTACCGGCAAATATCCCGACTATAGTTTCTGGCGCGTCGCCGGGGTTCGCATCAAGGACAAGGACAAAGGTCAGGCGGAAAACGAGGCGCCTCCGGCCGACCTGCACGCATTGACTCCCTAGAGGGAACGGAATGGAAGCGATTTTCTACATTGCGGCGATCGTTGCGGTGCTGGCGACGGTGCTCACCGTCACGCGGCTGAATCCCGTGCACGCGCTGCTCTATCTCACCGTTTCGCTGCTTGCCGTAGCCGTCGTCTTCTATACGCTGGGCGCGCCGTTCATGGCCGCGCTCGAGGTCGTCATCTACGCGGGCGCGATCATGGTTTTGTTCGTTTTCGTCGTCATGCTACTGAATCTCGGCCGGCATACCGTGGATCTCGAGCGCTCCTGGCTTTCGCCCGGCGCTTTCGTCGGTCCCGCGATTCTGGCGGCGATTCTGGTTGGCGAAGTTTCCTATTTGCTGGCGCGGTCGGGCACGCTCACGCCCCCGGTCGCGGAAGTTGGTCCTCACCAGGTGGCGCTCGCGCTTTACGGGCCCTACCTGCTGGGGGTCGAGCTGGCGTCATTTTTGCTGCTGGGCGCCCTGGTGGGCGCTTATCACGTGGGCTCGCGTCGAGCCCAAGGGAGGACCACCGTTGGCAGCCGTTCCGACCGAACAGGGCTTGCTTCTGGCGGGGATCTTGTTCGCACTGGGGCTGATCGGCCTTCTGGTGCGGCGTAACCTGCTTTTCATCCTGATGGCGATTGAGGTGATGCTCAACGCCGCCGGGCTGGCTTTCGTTTCCGCCGGCGCCCGCTGGGGCCAGGCGGATGGCCAGGTGATGTTCCTGTTTATTTTGACGGTCGCGGCCGCCGAGGTCGCGGTCGGCCTGGCGCTGCTCTTGCGCCTCTACCACCGCTTCCATTCGCTCGACGTTGATGCCGCAAGTGAGATGAGAGGCTGATGTTTCACCTCCTCTGGTTGGTTCCCACAATTCCGTTTGCCGGCGCGGCCCTGCTGATGATTTTCGGGCCGCGGATGGCCCATCGCACGGCGGCCTTCATGGGCTGCTGCTCGATCGGCATTTCGGCGGTCATTTCGATGCTGATCGCCTGGCAATTCCTCCACCAGCCGCCCGCCGGTGGCGGCTACACGCAGCATTTGTGGACGTGGATGAGCGTCGCGAATTTCCATCTCGGAATTTCGTTCTATCTCGACGCGCTCTCGCTGATCTTCATGCTGGTCGTCACTTTCGTCAGCTTCTTCATCCACGTTTATTCGTCCGAGTACATGCGCGGCGATGAAGGCTTCAGCCGCTTTTTCGCCTACATGAACCTGTTCGTCGCCTCGATGATCGTGCTGGTGCTCGGCAGTAATCTCCTCCTCCTCTACCTCGGTTGGGAGGGCGTCGGCGCTTGCAGCTACCTGCTGATTGGCTTCTGGTACACCGATCCGAAAAACGGTCTCGCGGCCCAAAAGGCTTTCATCACCACGCGCGTCGGCGATACGGCCATGGCGGTTGGCCTCTACCTGCTCTTCCAGCAACTCGGCACGCTCAACATCCAGTCGCTGATGCAGGCGGCCCAGCACCAGTGGCCACAAGGCTCCATCTACGCCACCGCCGCCGGCCTGCTCCTGCTCGGCGGCGCTTGCGGCAAATCGGCCCAGCTTCCACTCCAGACTTGGTTGCCCGATGCGATGGCCGGCCCCACGCCCACCAGCGCCTTGATTCATGCGGCCACCATGGTCACCGCCGGCGTCTACCTGATCGCCCGCACTCATGTCCTCTTCGCTCTTTCGCCCACGGCTCAGCTCGCCGTCGCCGTCGTTGGCGCGGCCACGCTGATTGCCGCGGGTTTCGCCGCTCTGGTCCAGGACGATATCAAGCGCATCCTCGCCTATTCCACCGTCAGCCAGATCGGCTACATGTTCCTCGGCCTTGGCGTCGGCGCGTGGACCGCCGCGATTTTCCACTTCATGACCCACGCCTTCTTCAAGGCGCTGCTCTTCCTCGCATCCGGCATGGTCATCACCTCGATGCACCACGAGCAGAACATCTTCAAGATGGGCGGCCTGCGCAAGGAACTCCCGCTCGCCTATTGGGCGTTTGTCATTGGCGGCTGTTCGCTCGCCGGTTTGCCGCTCGTCACCGCCGGTTTTTACAGCAAGGGCCTGATCTTGTGGGGCGCGCTCAGTTCTCCGGTCGGCAGCGCCACGCTCTGGTTCTTCGGCGTCATCGGCGTCCTGATGACGTCGCTCTACACCTTCCGCCTGATTTTCATCACGTTCCACGGCCCCTGCCATCACAAGCCGAGCCAGAAAACCGGCTGGCTGATGGGCGTGCCGGTCATCGTGCTGATGACGCTCTCGGTCGTCGGCGGCTTCGTCGAGTTGCCCTCGTATCTCGGCAACCATCCCTGGTTCACCAATTTCCTCCAGTCCGCGCTTCCGGCAACCGCCGAGGGCCACGCGGCGCTCAGCGAACTGGGCGCCGAGGGCATCGTTGTCCTCGCGTTTTTCCTGGGACTTGGCGCGGCCTGGTTTTTCTTCCTCCAGCGCCGTGAACTCTCGGAATCCATGGCCGAATCCGGGCTGGGCCGCGCGCTGCACCGCTGGTGGTACACCGATTGGGGCATGGACTGGCTTTACGACCGCCTCTTCGTTCGTCCGGTCGGCTGGTTCAGCCGCGCGAATAAGAAAGACGCCGTGGATCTGATTTACACCGGAACGGCCGCCGTCACCCGCTCCGGCTGGAGTTCGCTGCGGCTGACGGAAACCGGCCGCGTTCGCTGGTACGCCACGGCTCTGGTCGTCGGGACCGTGATCTTCGTCTTGATTGTGGCGCTGCTATGATCCTCGTCTGGCTCATCGTCATTCCGCTGGCCACCGGCCTGGTTGCCGGCCTCGTGGCGCGCAAAAACGCGTTGCTCTGCCGCTGGCTCTCGCTTCTCGCCACGGTCGCCGGTTTCCTGATCTCGGTGGACCTCTGGGTCCGCAATTACGCGCACATCTCCCTGCTCACCCAGGAGCAATGGATCGCCCAGATCAACGTTCCGTGGATCGCGAGCTTCGGCATCCGGTTCCATCTGGCGATGGACGGCATGAGCCTGCTGCTCGTCACGCTCACCTTCCTGCTCGGTATCGCCAGCGTGATGATTAGTTGGCGCGAAATCCACGACGGCGTCGGTTTCTTCCATTTCAATCTGCTCTGGGTGCTGGCCGGCATCGTCGGCGTTTTCCTGGCGATGGATCTGTTCCTTTTCTACTTCGCCTGGGAACTGATGCTGATCCCGATGTATTTCCTGATCGCGATCTGGGGCCACGAGCGCCGCGTCTACGCTTCGGTGAAATTCTTCCTGTTCACCCAGCTCAGCGGCCTGCTGATGCTCGTCGCGATTCTTGCGCTCTATTTCGCGCACCATGCCGCCACCGGCGTCTACACCTTTGAATACGATGCGCTGATGCACACGCCGCTCGCGCCGGGCACGGAAATGCTCATCATGCTGGGCTTTTTCGTCGCCTTCGCCGTCAAGCTGCCGATGTTCCCGTTTCATACGTGGCTGCCCGACGCGCACACCGAAGCGCCCACCGCCGGCAGCGTCATCCTGGCCGGCTTGTTGCTGAAAACCGGCGCGTACGGCCTGATCCGTTTCGTTCTGCCGCTGTTCCCCGCGGCGGCGCACCGCTTCGCGCCCATCGCCACCGGCCTTGCCATTGCCGGCATTCTCTACGGCGCGCTGCTTGCCTACGGCCAGACGGACGTGAAACGCCTCGTCGCGTACACCAGCGTCAGCCACCTGGGTTTCGTCCTGCTCGGCATTTTCATCGGCACGCCGCTCGCCATCGCCGGCGCGTTTATCACCATGATCGCGCACGGCATCAGCACCGGCTCGATGTTCATGATTTGCGGCATGGTCCAGGAACGCACGCACACCCGCGACATGGATCGCCTGGGCGGCTTGTGGGAAACGATTCCTCGCCTCAGCGGCTCGGCCATGTTCTTCATGCTCGCTTCGGTCGGCCTGCCCGGCATCGGCGATTTCGTCGGCGAGTTCCTCGTCTTGCTGGGAACGTATCAGGTCAGCCATAAACTGGCCGCGCTCGCGACCATCGGCGTCCTCTGCTCCACCTTCTACGGCCTGAAATTCGTCGCGCGCGGTTTCCACGGCTCGAATCGCAACCAGTGGAAGCTGGCCGATCTTTCCGCCCGCGAAATTCTGCTCATGGGCGCGATGATCGTCGTCGCGCTTTGGCTCGGCCTGTATCCGCAGCCGGTTCTGAACACGTTCGCGCCCACCGGGCAGCGCGTGGATCAGGCGTTCAACGGCCCCGTCATGGCGAAGCTTCAGCGGGGCGCGAAGTTGGTTCCGGCCGGCGTCTCCGGCCGCGCCGAATTCGCCGTTTCCGCGCCGACGCTTTCCCAAACACGGAACGGCCCGCGTCGCCAGGATTGGGCCGCTTCGCCCGCCCTCGCGCCGGCTGCCGCGCTGGCCCTCACTGACACTGGCTCCGCCGGAGGTAAGCGTTGAGTTCGGCTGATTTCACCGCTCTTCTGCCGCTGATCGTTCTGAGCGCCACGTCCGTCGTGGTGATGCTCGCGATCGCCTTCCATCGTAATCATCGGCTCACCGTTCTCCTCAGCTTCGCCGGCCTCGCTCTCTCGTTCTGGGCGCTCTGGCCGGCCGCTTCGGTCGTTCCGCTGCAGGTCACGCCGCTGCTCGTGATCGATCGCTTCTCGCTCTATTATTTCGGCCTGATTTTCGCCGCCACGGCCGCGATCGTCCTGATGAGCTACGGCTATCTCGAGCGGCACGACGTTCGCCGCGAGGAATTCTACATTCTGGTTCTCGTCGCGGCGCTGGGCTGCTGCGTGCTCGTCGCCGCCGACCACTTCATCTCGTTTTTCCTCGGCCTCGAAATCCTCAGCGTCACGCTCTACGCCCTTTCCGCCTATCTCACCGAGCGCGAAATCTCGCTCGAAGCCGGCATGAAATATCTGGTGCTCGCCGCCGCCTCCGCCGCGTTCCTGCTCTTCGGCATGGCGCTCGTCTACGCCTCCACCGGCACGATGGCCTTTCCGCAAATCGCGAACGATCTGCTCTCGGGTGGCGCGGCGCACATCTGGGTCCTCGCCGGTGTCGCCTTCATGGTCACCGGCTTCGGATTCAAGCTCGCCGTCGTTCCGTTCCATCTCTGGACGCCGGACGTTTATCAGGGCGCGCCCGCTCCGGTCACCGCTCTCGTCGCCAGTATTTCCAAGGGCGCGATGTTCGCCGTCCTGTTGCGCTTCTTCTATCAATCCGGAGCCCGCGATCTCCACTCCACGCTGCTGATTTTCGCCATCATCGCCATCGCTTCGATGATCGTCGGCAACCTGCTCGCTCTCTTCCAGAACAACGTCAAGCGCATCCTCGCCTACAGCTCCATCGCCCACCTCGGCTATCTGCTTGTCGCTTTCGAAGCCGGCGGCAAAATGGGCGCTGCCGCGGGCACCTTCTACCTCACCGCCTACGTCATCACCACGCTCGGCGCGTTTGGTGTCATCGCCGCGCTCTCTTCTTCCGGGCGCGACGCCGAGGATATCGAGGATTACCGCGGCCTCTTCTGGCGGCGTCCCGTGATCGCCACCATCTTCACCGCGATGCTCTTTTCGCTGGCGGGTATTCCCCTCACCGCCGGTTTCCTGGGCAAGTTCTATACGGTTGCCGCGGGCGCGAGTTCCGCCCTGTGGTCCATGATTTTCGTGCTCGTCGTCGCCAGCGTGATCGGCGTCTTCTACTATCTGCGCGTCGTCATCGCCATCTTCGCCACCGAAAACGTTCCTTCCGATGCCGAGCGCCCGCTGCCCGCCGTTCACGCGGTTGGCGGAGCCACCCTGCTCGCTCTGGCGGTCGTGCTCATCTGGCTCGGCGTTTTCCCGCATCCCGTGCTCGACGCCATCCATAAGGCCGTGTCCGGCCTCTTCTGACGGCCTCGGCGCTCACCGCGAATTCCGAATTGACTCTCATAGGCACCGGGTATATAAGTCGGCCAGTTGGCGGGGGGAGCCAAGTGTTTCCTTTATAGCCTGCGGCGTCTGCGCGGGAGCGCGCTTTAGCTGCCGCGAGCAAACGCCGCTCGCAGCCTCCGTCCAGCGAATCATCGCTTCGGAAGGTGACAAATGGATTTCTCTCCTGTTCATTTGCTGCTCGCTCTGATTGGCACGGCCTTCGTCATCGCCATTCCGGCGGCCTATCTGTACTTCGCATTTGTCGCGGTCGGTCTGCTGCGCGATATCCGCGATTCCCTACGCGGAATGAGATCCTCCAGCTGATCGCGCATCGGTAAACGCGCGCCCAGCGTCCTGTGCCAGAAGTTCCCCGCATCGTCTTTCGGGGGTCGGAGCTCCAGAGCCTGCGTGGCAACCAGATTTTTGAGAAGGGCACGGCGGAACCTGTCCCGGCAAGGCCGGGAGTCCCTGAAGAATGGCGACTTTTCCATGGAACTTGCAACTCGCGACACCAGCCGGCGTAGTGGCACGGGCACTCCTGCCCGTGCGGGTTGCCGCAGCTCGGATAATGCCGGAATGCGTGAATACGTGGGCACGTGTTTCGTTCCGGCTTTGCCCGCGCCTGTCCTACAATAGGCCGCGATGAACCAGACCGCTTCCGCTCTCGAAACGCTTCGCCGCGTTCCTCTCTTTGCCGATCTCTCCGCTTCGGAACTGGAATATCTCGCCCAGCGCGCGATCGCGCGCCGCTGCGATGCCGGTGAAATGGTTTTTTCGGAAGCCGAACCCTGCCGCGGCCTTTACATCGTCCAATCCGGCCAGGTAAAGGTCTTCAAAACGTCCCCCGACGGCCGCGAACAGGTTCTGCTGATCGCCGGCCCGGGAAGCACCGTCGCGGAACTGCCCGTTTTCGATGGCGGCCCATATCCCGCTTCCGGCTCGGCCATCACCGAAGCCGCCGTTCTCGAAGTGCGCAAGGACGACGTTCGCCAGCTCTGCCTCGATCACCCGGAAGTCGCGCTGAAACTGCTTCGCGTCGTTGGCGCGCGGCTGCGGCGTCTCGTGGCCATGGTCGAGGAGCTTTCCTTCACTACCGTCCGCCAGCGCCTGGCCGCCCTCCTGCTTCGCGAAGCCGAATCGCGCGGCCGCGCGACGCCGCAGGGCGTGGAATTCGATCTTCCGTGGACGCATCAGGAACTGGCCTCGCAGATCGGCACCGTCCGCGAACTCGTCTCGCGCAACCTCAGCCGCTTCCAATCCACGGGAGTGATTCGCGTGGAAGGCCGCAAAATCCTCGTCACCGATCGCAAGGCGCTCGAGGAAGAATCCCAATCCGCCTGACTGTTGGCTCGCGGTTGGAGGGTTGGGCTGTTTGTAGGGGCGCGGTGCCCGCGCCCGCTCGCCTACGCGCTTTTCGCCGCAGCTTCCTTCGCGATTTCCACGTTTCCGCCTGACGGTTGTCTCACCGCCGAGCGTTTTGGCCGTTCGTAGGGGCGCGGTGCCCGCGCCCGCTCGCCTACGCGCCTTTCGCCGCGGCTTCCTTCGCGATTTCCACCATCCGCACGTGCAACCGTTCGTGCGTTCCGTGGCCGATTTTTTCCTCTTCCATCCGCGCGAAATTCGCCGTCATCGCCTCTTCTTCCGCCGGCGAAAGCAGTCCCTCGGCCATGGGAAACAGCACGCCATTTTCTTTCTGAATGTGTTCGCGGAGCAGCCTCGCGTGCCGGCGCGCCGCTGCGGCCCATTCCTTTCCTGCCGTCGCGTCGCCCGCGCCGTAGGCTTTTGCCAATTCCGCTAGCCGCCGCGCCAGCGCTCGTCCCTCTTCGTGTTCGTGGAGCATCACGCCGATTGGCCCGCCATCCACCGGCATCCCTTTTTTCGCGAGCGTCGGGAACAAAAATTCTTCTTCCTTGCTGTGATGGCATTTGTCCACGAACACCGCGAAGAATTCGCTGATGTCTTCAATCAATGGCCCCTGCACCGTTTCTCCCCGCTCGAGTTTCGTGGCGAATTGTTCCGCCGCGCCGAGCATCCGTTCGATCGCCTCATGTTCTTTCCGCAAAATCACCGTAGGCTGCGCCATGTTCTCCCTCCTCAGGGCAAACCTTGCCGCGTTGCGCGCCGCCCGCCGATGACCTAGGTCACAGCGCTGACGTGACGTCGCAAAAGCCTAAGTGCAGCCATCCCGAGGAGCGAGGTGTTCGGCGAGGACGGTTGGCAACCGTCCTCAAAAAGAATCGGCAGACCGGCGATCTTCGCGTCGCGGAAGGCCTGTGGAATCAACGAGATGCATTGGCAATCATCCCCCTTGGACAAGTATGGCAGCTTTGGGCTACCGTGTCCGTTGCCGGAGCTTTCTAGATGCGCCGGCCAATCTCAACCCGGGAACACATTAGGACGCTGTGCCCCGGCCGATTCAGGCTCATGGCGCTGTTTAAGTTCTATTGTGACGAAAGCTACGACTCCGATCCGCATCAAGACGAGTCTAGGCTGTTCGACCCGACGGCAAAGCCTCACGTGCCTCAGACATTTGCCGTCGCTGGATTTATTGCCCCAGAAAACGTTTGGGAGAGAGTTGAACGTAGATGGAACAATGCTAACCGTTTCTTCAAGGTGAGCAGATTCCACGCCGCAAACGTGAACGCTAGAGATGGTGAATACGAGGGCTGGAAGAAGGGCAAGAGGAACAGATACGTCCGGCGGTTGCTGCGTATCTTGACGGATCAGCGCTTGCAGCTGCACGCATTCGCATGCGGGATGTTTGCGCGCGACTACGAAAGAATCATCAGTGAAAAGGGCAGGGAAAACTTCGGACCGCCGTATATCGCGTGCTTTAAGTCTTGCGTATCAATGCTTGCGCAGCAAATGGAGCTCGGCGGATTTCCGGAGGAGGACAAATTCTCCGTGGTTCTCGACCGAAACGAGTGGGAATTGGAGGCAGTGAAGATATTCTACGATCTGAAGGACACTACAGAGTGGCCCTTCCACAGCCGCCTTGAGACGTGCGCACCGGGGTCATCGGCTGAGATCGCAGCACTTCAAACAGCCGACTTAATCACGTACGACACTTTCAAACTTCTGCACGGAAAGCACCGCGGAATCGAGAACGTATGCCGGTCACTCGAATCAATGTTCGGAAGGAATGGATTTTATGGCGTCTATTTTGAGCAGGACACGCTAAATAGGATCAAAGAAGCGGCCGAGAACTCCAGTTGCCTTCGCGGAAAGTTCGTTGTCAATTTCCCGCCCCCCGACACAACGGAGGCCGCCGAAAAATACCGCCGACAAGTGAGCGAGTGGAGGGAGAGGGCAAAAAAGCGATAGAATGTTCACAACGGGAACGAGAAAGACAACAGGGCCGCGGAAGGAAACCAGCGATAAGATCCACCCTTATACACGTGACGCATTCCACTCGCTTCTCAAAAAGGCCATCACGACGCCCCTACTGAAGACCGCTCCAAAATCCTCTTAAGCAGCAAGCTCCCTTGATCCCTGCGGCTGCAGCGGAAAGCGTATTCGCCCAAGTACGCTTGCAAGTATTTCCGGCTCAAGTTGTGGCAGACCCCGCCAATTCCGCGCTTCAGAAGGCCCCAGAATCCCCCAATGTTTAGAGTATGGACATCGCCAGAAACATAGACCTTCGCGCCGTGGCGAATGCGTTTGTGCGCGCAGCCATGCCTTTCCAAACCGCCGTAGGCTAGAAACCATCGGTGAAAATGGTGCTTCCCGGCAGGACACATTCCTGTGCCAGCCCATGCAGAGTGTTCCTCCTCGCGTCTGGGGCGACACGGGCGACCACACGGCCAATGCGCCCATTTCCGCCGCGCCCAGCCATGCCGACGATAACTGTCTCTTGCCTATCGCCCGCCGGCGGCCGGCCGCGCACGCCAACTCGGTGCCGCCCTTTTCCGCCGTGATAGGTCTCATCTATCTCCACCGTCGAACCATCCAATTGAAAACCATCCTCGGCCAGAAGGCTGCGGGCTCGGTGGAAGATGCGCCAAGCGGTCTTATAGGTGACCCCGATTTCCCGCTGAATCTGCTTGGCGGAGACCCGCAGCGGGAGGACCCCACCAGGTACATCGCGCAGAACCAGGCCTTGAGCGAAGTGCTGGACCTCCCGAAGACAGTGCCCGCGAGCGGATAAATGTGGTGCCCGCAGTAATCGCAGGCGCATGCAGTACGGTTGCCCGCATGGTGATGCTTGCAGTCCTGGCCGCACTTCGCGCAATGCGCGATGCCATTCGGCCGGCGTTGCTCTGCAACCCAGGCCAAGCAAGCGGTGTCGCTCGCAAACTCATTGTCGAAGTCCCGGACGCTGTAGCGCAAGTGCTCGGGAATGCTCTGCCTGAGATTCATTGCCCCTCAGAAGCAAAATCCTCGCAGGCAGAATGTGTTACTTGTTTTCAAGGGATAATTGCCGATGCGTTTTGAGAAATGGCAGATTTCTGAGGCTGAGAGACGAGAGCTGGGAGTACGGAGCAATGACCTCGCCTTACGTAGAACCACCCCTCGCGCTGCGAGTCGCATCGCGCGAAAATTCCATCGCACGCGGAAAAACAGTGGCTGTTTATCCGCGCGAAGAGGAACCATCACATGCCGGGGAGCAGTTGGAGAAGCAAAGGCATGGTCCGAACTCCCGTCACCGTTCCCTTCGAGCCCACGGGAGTGGCAAGGCCCCAGGGTGACCGGCCCAAATCCGCCCGATCAACAAATCCCCAATACCAATGCGGCTTTCGAGCGAATCGGGAAGAAACAAAACACCGCTCTCGTGACGCCCTCCACCGCCCACCCAGTTGGGCGTATTCCATTGAAAATACGGGCATTACAGGAGAAAGAAACCCATTTCGCCAGGCCCCGCGAGTGACACCCTCCGCCTTGCAGAGCGATTCTGCGATTCGGGCAAGCGCCTCGCGGGCTGCGGCGGACATGGGCTGGGAGGCAGGCCCGGACGTCTCGCGCACCGAAGTCCACGTAGAAGAGGCTCAAAAAGTGACACCCTGGAAAAATGATCTCCCTGAAACAAAACCACCTACCGGATTTTTTGCTCGACCACCTGTGACACCCTGCCACGCGAGATTTTTTCTCTCGGAACGCAGCCGAACACGCGGGTTACTGTTCGCGGAGGGCGGCGATGGGATCCACTCGCGCGGCGCGCCGGGCGGGAACGTAGCACGCGGCGAGGCCGGCGAGCACCACGAGACTGAGCGCGGCCAGAAACGTTACGGGATCGGCTGGACTCACGCCAAAGAGCAGGCTTCCGAGCACGCGGGAAAGCGCAAGAGCCGCCGCCGCGCCCACCGCTGCGCCCACCAGAATCACGCGCAATCCTTGCCCGGCGATCATTCGCACCACCGTGCCCGATTCCGCTCCCAGCGCGATTCGGATGCCGATTTCCTTCGTTCGCTGGGACACCAGATACGACCCCACGCCGTAAACGCCACCGAGCGCAACGAGCAGCGCCATCAGCGCAAACGCGCCGAGCAATACCAGATTGAACTTTCTGTCCACCAGGGACGCCGAAAGCGCCTGTTCAATCGTGCTGAACTGCGCCGGAACGTTCGGCCACAATCCATGCTCGATCGCGCGAATCGAGGGAACCAGTTCGCTGGGCGTCTGGCGCGTTTCCACCACCACGGTGAAATCGTGAATGCCCAACGGCCGCTGACGGTAATCCACGTAAACGGTCGGGCTGGGTTTCACGTCGAGCCCGCGATCGCGCACGTCGCCGACGACGCCAACAATCGTGATTGGACTCACGTCCGCGTCCATTCCGCCGAAATTGATCACCTTGCCGATTGGATTCTGTCCCGGCCATTGCGACTGGGCCAGCGACTGGCTGATCACGGCGACTTCCGGCGCGCCGGGGCCGTCCTGCTGCTCGAACAGGCGCCCGCGCACGAGCGGAATGCCCATCGCGCGAAAATAGCCCGCGCTCGCCACCGAATAATCCGCATGGCCCATCCGCGCGCGGTCTCCCTGTTGCGCATCCATAACTTTCACCAAATCGGGGAGATTAGCGATCTTCTCGTTTCCGCTCATCACCAGAAATCCGCCATCGCTGCCGGGACCGCTGAAGGGAAGAGCATTGATCGTGCCGACGTTTTCGACGCCGGGAACCGCGCCGAGGCGCGCGAGAAGCTGCTGAAATTTCTCCACTTGATTGGCGATGAGCGCCTTGTCGCCGGGCTTCGGCTTCAATGGGTTCACGTCGAGTCCGACGTCCGGCAGATCCATCGTGATCACGTGACTCGTGCGGAAGCCGGGATTCGTTTCGAGCAGCCGGAAAAAGCTGCGTGCCAGAAGGCCCGCTCCCACGAGCAGCATCAGCGTGACGCCGACTTGCGCGGCCATCAGCACCATCCGCGCGCGATGGCTCGAAGCCCCGCCCGTCTGCGTTCTGCCGCTGTCTTTCAGGCTTTCCTGCAATTCGCCGCGAAACGCGCGCAGCGCCGTGAATATCCCGAGCCCGACGGCGGTCAATACCGCCAGCGCGCAGGCGAAACCAATCACCGCCGGATGCACGCCTACTCCTTCGGCGCGCGGCAAACGGCCCGGCTCGAGCGCCAGCAGCGCCTGAACGCCCCAGAACGCGAGCGGCAATCCCAGCGCTCCTCCGCCAAGGCCGAGCAGGAGCGTTTCGGAGACGAATTGCTCCGTCAATCTTCCGCGGCTCGCGCCGAGCGCCACGCGCACCGCCAGTTCGCGCTGCCTTCCGGCCGCTTGCGCCAGCAGCAGATTCGCCACGTTCGCGCACGCGACCAGCAGCAGCAAGCCGACCGCGCCAAGCAGAATCAGCAGCGCTGGCCGCGCGTTGCTCACCATTTGCTCGGCCAGCGGCACGACCGCCGCGTTCACCATGTCCTCATGGCTGCCGTATTTTTCCTTGAGCCGCTCGGCGATCGCGGTTGCTTGCGCCCGCGCCGCGTCGAGCGATACGCCGTCCTTCAGACGGCCAATTACCGGCCAGTTGTGGCCGGTGCGATAAGGATCCACGGGATATTGCTCGCGCGGCAGCCAGATTTGCGTCGTGCCGGGAAACGCGAATCCGCGCGGCATCACGCCGACGATCGAAACCAGGTGGTTTTCGAGGATCAAATGTTTCGACGTGACATCCGGCGTTCCGCCGAGCGCCTGTTTCCAGAACGCGTAGCTCACCAGGGCCACCGGCGCGCCGCCGGCGTGCAATTGATCGCTTGGGAATCCGCTGCCGGCGAACGGCTGCGTTCCCATCGTCCGAAAAAATCCGCGGGAGACCAAGGCGACCCACGCGAGAGCCGGCTCAACGTCTCCGCTGACCGGTTCCTGGTCGTAATTGAATTCCGCCAGATGCGCGAAGCTGTTATCCTGCCGCTGCACGTCTTCGAAATCGGGATCGGAAAACGCGATCTGGTGGCCGCGCGACGTCACTTCGTAAACGCGCACGATCTTCGAGGAGTTGGGGTAGGGAAGCGGGCGGAGAAGGACGCCGTAGACCACGCTGAAAATCGCGGTCGAGCCGCCGATGCCGAGCGCGAGCGTGATCACCGCGAGCGCCGTGAATCCCGGCCGGCGGGCGAGCAGCCGAGCGCCGTGCCGTAAATCGTGCCAGAAATTTTCCATGGTTTTGTCTCCGCGCTTCTTTCGACGGCACGCCTCGGGCCGCGTCTTCCGTGAATGGTACGCGTTTGGCCGCGCGCAAGTTCCCGCGAATGCGTGGACGCCCGTGCGCGCGGCAAACTTCATCGCATCCTGTTGGAATTTTCAACTGAAAAGTGGTCCGGCGGGGATCGGGGGAAAGAGTGTCCGCTGCCAGGCCCGCGCCCGGCTCTAGCTATTGTTCCCGCAACGTCGCGACAGGATCCACTCGCGCGGCGCGGCGCGCCGGGACGTAGCAGGCCGCCAAGCCCGCTCCCACGATCAACACCACCACCGCTCCGAGCGTCAATGGATCGAACGCCTCGACGCCGAAGAGAAGCGTTCGCAGAACGCGCGCGAACGCCAGCGCGCCCAGCGCGCCGATGGCCGCGCCCACCAGAATCACCCGCAATCCCTCACCGGTAATCATCCGCACGACGTCGCGCGTTTCCGCGCCGAGCGCCATTCGGATGCCGATTTCCTTGGTTCGCTGGGAGACCAGATACGATCCCACGCCGTAGACGCCCATCAGCGCCACCAGCAACGCCGTCAGCGCAAACGCCGCGAGCAACAGCAGATTGAATTCCCGGCTCGAAACCGATTGCGAAACGATCTGCTCCATCGTCCCGAACTGCACCGGCAGGCCGGGATCGATCGAATGCTCGATTTGCCGCGCCACCGGGACGATTTCCGCCAGCGGGCGCGTGGTTTGCATCACCACGTGGAAATTGTTGGCGGCGCGCTGGCGGTAATCGGAATAAAAAATCGGTGCGACCGCGGAAGCCAAACTTCGATCGTGGATGTCGCCCACCACCCCGACGATGGTGAACGGCCGCAGATCGTCGTCCATGTAGCCGAATTCCACCATTTTCCCAAGCGGATTCTGTCCCGGCCACTGCCGCTCCGCGAAGTCCTGGCTGACCAACGCGACGCTTTGCGTTTCCGGGCCGTCGCTCGGCTGGAACAGCCGGCCCTGGAGCAGCGGTATGTTCATCGCGTGGAAATAGCCGGCGCTCGTGACCAGGTATTCGGCGTAACCCACGCGCGACGGGTCGTGCCGCTCGGCTGTGTAGGTTTGCGTCAGTTGCCCGAAATTCGCGAACGTCTGCGTGTTGTCCACCACCAGGTAATGTCCGCTCGGTCCAAGCCCGGTCAGCGGCAGCGCGCTCACCAGGCCCACGTGCTCGACGCCGGGGACGGCGCGAAGCCGTTCGAGCAGCCCGTCGAGCACTTCGAGCAGATGCGTTTTTTCCTGCGGCGTTTCCGGCCACACCTGCAGGAGATCCATTGTGACGATATCCCGGGTGCGAAAGCCCGGATGCACCTCCAGCAGCGCGAACAAGCTGCGCCCCAGCAAACCCGCTCCGGCCAGCAGAACCAGCGTCACCGCGATCTGCGCGCCCATCAAAACCAGCCGCAACCGATGGCTCGACGTTCCCCCGCTTTGCGTCCGGTCGCTGCCTTTCAGATTTTCCTGAATATCGGCCGAGCAGGCGCGCAGCGCCGTGATCAACCCCAGAGCCAGCGCCACCGCCAGCGCGACGCCCGCGGCAAAGAGGAGCACCGCCGGATGCAGCCCGACTTCATTCGCGTGCGGCAGGCGTCCCGGCTCCAGGTCCATGAGCGCGCGCACGCCCGCCATGGCCACGGGCAATCCCAGCAAACTTCCGGTGGCGGAAAGGAGAAAAGTTTCCGAGACGAACTGCGCGATCAGTTGCCTTCGGTTCGCGCCGATCGCCACGCGCACCGCCAATTCGCGCTGCCGCCGCGCCGCCTGCGCCAGCAGCAGATTCGCCACGTTCGCGCAGGCGACCAGCAGCAGCAAACCCACCGCGCCGAGCAGAATCAGCAGCGCGGGGCGCGTCGACCCCACCAGGACGTCGGAAAGCAGCTCGAGGCGGACTTCGCGCACGTCCGTGCCCTCGCCGTATCTTTGCTTCAGCCGTTCCGCCACAGCGGTCGCCTGCGCCTGCGCCTGCTCGATCGAGGTCCCTTCCTTGACCCGGGCGATTCCCGCCCAGATGTGCGCCATCCGGTTCGTGGATGTCGCAAAAATCTCCCGTGGAAACCAAAGGTCGGTGTTTCCGGGAAAATTGAATCCGCGCGGCATCACACCGACGATCGTCACCAGGTGCCCGGAAATGCTGAGTTTGCGCGCCGAAAAATCGAGCCTTCCGCCGAGGTACCGTTTCCAGAATCCGTAGCTCACCAGGCAGACGGGATTCGCGCCGAAGTGCAGCTCGCTTGGAGCGAACTCGCGTCCCAGATAGGGATGCACGCCCATGACGCGGAAAAAGCTGTGCGTGACTGCGGCCACCGTCACCATTGCCGGTTCGCTGCCGCCGATCACCGGTTCCAGGTCGCTGTTGAATTCGGCGATGGCGTCGAGATCGCCGATCTGCTGCTGGTAATCCTGGAAATCGGAATCGGAGAGCCGCACGTCGTTGCCGCGGTCCGTCACCTCGTAGACGCGAACGATGTGGTCGGGATGAGGGTAGGGAAGCGGGCGCAGCAATACGCCGTCCACGACGCTGAATATGGCCGTGGATCCGCCGATTCCGAGCGCAAGCGTAACGACAGCCACGATCGCGAAACCCGGGTTTCGGCCCAGCAGCCGAGCCCCGTGTTTCAGATCATGCCAGAGCGTCCCCAATACCGCCCTCCGATCAGACTGGGGCGGCAGGTTATACCGTGCGCCTGTGAAGCGCTCTGTTCCCGACCCTCGGGTTTGCCCTTCGAGCGCTTCCGAGTCTCCCCCGCATGGCCATGCCGCCTCATGACCTTACCTTTCGACAGCCCCTGATTTTGTTTCCTCCGGCCGCAAAAAGCCAGCCTGCTTTTCGCGGTCCGGGGCCAATCCGCAGCGGATGAGTCCGCTTTTCCCTTCCTCCTTCTATCAGAAACAGGGCCTGTAGGGAATGCCCAGGTTCATCCGGTGTCGCAAAAAATACGGCCCTGCCGTGGCCACTCAATCCTCATGCTGCGGTTATTCTTTTTCTTGATTTTTGGCGATTCCCGGCGCGCGTATTCCGGCGGCGTCAACGCCGCCCGTACCGGCCCAGATAGTCGGCTTGGGCCACGATGTGCCCGGCCATCGCCCGATCGAATTCCTCGCGGCTGGCGCCGGGGGCGAGGTCGAGTTTGGCATTCAAGGCGTAGAGCCGGAAAAAATAGCGATGCGCGGGTCCCGGCGGCGGGCAGGGCCCTCCAAAACCGATTTTGCCGAAGCCATTTCTCCCCTGCCGCGCCCCGTTGTCAAGCTCTTTCTGCCGTGGCTGATTTTCCGCGAGCAAAGCGGAATTTGCCGGCAGATTGTAGATCATCCAGTGCGTGAAGAGACCCGCCGGCGCGTCGGGGTCCTCCGCCACCAGGCTGAAACTCCGGGTTCCCGTCGGCGCCGATTTCCATTCGAGCGGGGGCGAAACGTCGGCTCCATCGCAAGTGAATTTAGTGGGGATGGTTTCTCCCGCGCGCCACGCGGGACTCTCGATCGCGAATCCCATCGCCGCTCCTTTCCGCAGGCCGGCGTTGCGGGCCGCCGACGAATTCTTTCCGCAGGAGAGCAAAATCGCTCCGGCAGCGATTGCCATCGCCATCGCGCCGCCGGCGTGGCCCATTCGCGTTGTTGTCACCCGGTTTCCTTTCGCGGCCCGCGTTCCGGCGCCGTCAGGAAGAAAAAATCCGAAACGTCGATCGCTCCGCGTCCCACCGCGCTGCCATCGGCCGGTCGGTGATCTGTCCGCCGAATCGCGCGTCCCAGCGGCCCGCAATGGCCGCGCCGCAACCGGGGCAACTGCCGTTTGCCGAAAGGTAGTAACCGGCGATGCGGTAGCCATGCCGCTCGACGAGCAGCGCTCGGCATTGCGGGCAAAGCGTATTTTCGCCCTCCCCAACGCGGCCCGGCAGATTTCCCGCATAAACGTAGCGCAATCCCGTTTTTCGCCCGATTTCCGCCGCACGCAGCAGGGTTTCCGGCGGGGTATTCCGAGGGCTCGTCATTTTATAATCCTGGTGAAACGCGGTGACGTGCCAGGGAATATCGGGCGAGACGTCCGCCAGAAATTCCGCGATCCGGCCCAGTTCCTGGTCCGAATCGTTGAATCCGGGAATCACCAGCGTCACCACCTCGAGCCACAACCCGCGCTCGTGGATTCCGCGAATCCCCTCCAGAATCGGACCCAGCCGTCCGCCCAGTTCGCGGTAATGCCGGTCGTCGAAGGTCTTCAAGTCCACTTTATAAAGATCGAGCCATGGGGCGAGGTAATCCAGCACGCGTTGTGTGGCGTTGCCGTTCGAAACGAAACCGGTGGCGAGTCCCGCGGCTCGCGCATGGCGAAACACTTCGACCGCCCATTCGCTGGTGATGAGCGGTTCGTTGTAGGTGCTGACCACCACCCGCGCGCTTCGCGCCACCGCTTCCGCGGCGATCGTTTCCGGCTCGATTCGTTCCGGCCGCACGAGCGCCGCGGGGTCGCGCAACGCCTGCGAGGTGACCCAGTTCTGGCAATAGCCGCAGTGCAGATCGCAGCCGAGCATTCCGAAACTGAAGGCCAGCGATCCCGGCCAGGCGTGATGGAAGGGCTTTTTTTCGATCGGGTCGCATTGCAGGCCCGCCACGTAGCCCCATGGGGCCATCAGCCGGCCCGAGCGATTGAATCGGACCTTGCAAACGCCCAAATGGCCGGGCGGAATCCGGCACTGGTGGCCGCAGGCGTGGCAGCGCACCCAGTCTCGCTCCAGCCGTTCGTAAAGGTCAGCCTCTCGCGTCCGCTCTTCGAGGATGTCTTTCAGGGTGGGCATCGCAACCACTTCCCCGTAGCTGTGTTTATAGTATGCCAGACTCACAACCCGCTGCGAACGGCCTGCATCTCACGCCGTAGCGTGTCTGCCGGACCTGGCGGCGGGGGAGAATTTTCAGGGCGAGCACGCAGCAGGCGCCGTGGCCTTCGATTGGCGCCCGTTCTTCCGGCTAACATAAAATGTATAGTTCTTGCAGGCGGGGACTCGGGTGATCGAAATTTGCCAGCAACTCAGGAGGTCCATGTGAAGGTCCGCCACATCGTGCTTTCCCTGTCCATTCTCGCCGCATCCAGCCTGGTTCTGGTTGCCTACGCGCAGAAGCGCGGCCTGTTTTCTTCGTCGTTTAGCAGCAAGGGCAAGCGCGGGGAAGACAGCGCCCAGATCATCCGCGCCCGCGAGAACTGGTTCTATCGCCAGCGCGCCTATCCTTTGCCGCGCATTCCCGCCGGGGCCCGGCAGCAGGCGTGGCAGCAATTCCTCGCCGCAAAGCAGCAGCGCGACAGCTTCTTGCGGCAGAAGTTTGGCGCCGATTACACCAAGCCCGCCGCCGCCGCGGCGCTTGCCGCCGGCGTGGTGAACACGGCCGCCACGTGGGCGCCGATTGGGCCTCAGCCTTCGAACGACTTCTTTTTCCAGCCTTACGTTTCCGGCCGCGTCACCGCAATGGTCGTTGATCCCTGCGATTCCACCGGCAAGACGGTCTTCCTGGGCGGCGCGCAGGGCGGCGTCTGGCTCACCACCAACGGCGGCACCACCTGGTCCCCGCTCACGGATTCGGCGGCTTCGCTGGCCATCGGTTCGCTCGCCGTTCCGCCGTCCACGGCCGGCGGAGCGGGCTGCGTGAGCAACGGCACGAGCTACGTTTCGAAAACAGTTTACGTCGGCACGGGCGAGGAAAATTTCTCCTACGACAGCTATTACGGCGCCGGCGTGCTGACCTGCACGACGACAAACGGCTCGACCTACGCCTGTACCCCGGACAAGACCTTCGGCGCGTTCAACGCCCAGTCCCAGCCGCTCACCCCCGATTCCGGCGGAGCATATATCGGCGGGCTGGCCGTGGATCCTCAGAATCCGTCCATTCTGCTGGCGGCGGTGCAAGGCTATCAGTCGGTCTTACCTTCGGGTATATGGTGCTCAGACAATGCTGGCGTGAATTGGACGCACGTCGCGCCCAGCGTCACGCAGGAAGTTGGCACGGGCGTGGCCTTCGACAGCACGGGCTTCGGCTACGCGGCCATCGGCAATACCGACGGCGGCGCGTCTCTGCCCTCAGGCGACCAGCTCAACGGCGTTTACAAAACAACGGCCGCCATCACGTCCTGCGCCAGCCCGCAGCCTGCCTTCACTAACCTCGGCGGCCTGAATAACATCGCCGGCGGCCAATCGGCGATGGGGCGCGTCTCGATTTCGGTTTATTCGGGCAGCAGCAACACTAGCGACGAAATCTTCGCCGCCATCGCCAACGCATCCGACGATTCCAGCACCCTGCTCGGCATTTTCAAGAGCACGAACGGCGGCAGCTCGTGGTCTCAGTCAGACCCAAACAGCTCGCTGGTAACCTCTTCCGGAGGATTCTGCAATAACCAGTGCTTCTACGACATTCCGATCTCCATCGATCCGCGCAACCAGAACGTAATCTACGCCGGCGGATCGGCTCCCAACAGCAGCTACGGCGCGTCAATCATCGCCTCGACCGACGGCGGCAACACCTGGACCGACGTTTCCAATAACTCGTGCAGCACGTGCTTCACGGGCCCCCACGTGGATACGCACGCGTTCGCCTTCACACCCACCGGCGACTCGAACGATCTGGTTTACGTCGGCAACGACGGCGGCGCGTGGAGCACCACGAGCCCTGAATCGCCCAGCACCACGCAGACGTGGACGAATCTCAACGCGACACTTGCGCTCACGCAGGTCTATCCCGGCGTTTCGAACGATCCGGGCGGCTGGACGTATCGCAGCTTTCTCGGCTCGCAGGACAACGGGACGCAGGTTTTCGGCCAGCAGAGTGTTTCCGCGCTGCCGCTGAGCTGGGACAACACGCTTTCCTGCGGTGACGGCGCGGCGACGCTGGTGGATCCGCTGATTCCCAGCACCGTCTACACCGAGTGCGCTTACATTCCGGGCGTGATCGGCGGCGTGCTGGAATCGGTCCAGAACGGCAGCGCCGACGATTCGGCCACCGCCGGCACCACTACGTTCTTCAGCGCATACAACGGCATTAATCTCTCCGACCCTGGCAATTTCATCACCCCTCTCGCGATCGATCCCGAAGCGACCGGCTCGACCGGCGACGCGCAGACGCTCTATTTCGGCACCATCTACGTCTATCAGACGACAAACGGAGCGGTGAGCTGGAACGAAATCTCGCCCGACCTTTCCGGCGACCTTTCGAATGACTCCGGCGTCAGTTCTTTCTGCGCCGCGAATCCCGGCTATTGCGCGCTCACGGCGATCGGCGTCGCTCCAAAGAATTCCAACGAAGTTGCCACGGGCAGCAACGCCGCCGATCTGTATCTCAGCACCAACGCGACCCAAGGTACGAGCGCCACCTGGACCGAAGTGGGCACGCCGTCCACGCAGGCCGTCGGATCCTCGGGCACGTCCACGCTGCCGCCCTCCGCCGTCACCGACGTCGCGATGGACGGTTCGGGCAATCTTTACGCGACGTATTCCGGTTTCTCGGGCAATTTCACGGTCAACAGCCAATCCGTCACGATTCCGCCCGGGCACGTTTTCTACGGCCTGGTTGCCAACTCGGGCGGAACGCCCACCGTCGCGTGGACCGACGTCAGTTCGGCGGCGGCCTGCGCCACGGGCACCGGAAGCCTGCCGAATATCCCCGTCAATTCCATCGTTGTGGATCCCGACAATTCCGGCCAGCTTTTCGTTGGCACCGACGTCGGCGTCTACGTAGGCGAATTGCAGGGCGCCTCGCCCGCCTTCACAGGCGGCTGCTGGCAGCCGCTCGGTTCGGGTTTGCCCAATTCCGCGGTTCTCTCGCTTTCGCTCAACGACGCCTCGCGCACGTTGCTCGCCGGCACGCATGGCCGCAGCGTTTGGGCGCTCGCGCTGGGCGATCAGCCGGCGTTCTCGCTCGGGACGCTTTCGCCCGCGTCCTCCAATGCCGGCGGTCCTGCGTTCACGATGAAGCTGGTGGGCCAGGGCTTCACGTCCGGGTCGACGGTGAATTGGACGGTCGGCGGCACGACTCCTTCCGGCTGCGCGGTGAGCGTGACGAGCGAAGGCGCGACGACAACCCCGTTCACTGGGCAATCCGCCACGCAAATCACCGCCAGCGTTCCCGCCGCCTGCATTGCGCTCGGAGGCGTTGCCAGCGTCAGCGTCTCCGATTCCACGCAGACGCCGAGCACCACGAACGCCCTCGAATTCACCGTCACATCGAGCACGCCGACCGTCAACAGCATCAGCCCCGTCACCGGCGCGGCCAATAATTCGCTCGCTATGACGCTTACCGGCACGGGCTTCGCCTCGAATTCGACGGTTGGTTTGCAAACCGAACTCGGCGATTACGCCTGCAACCCCATCGCCGGAACTTCGAATTCGGGCGGCACGCAGCTGACCGCCAACATCACCGCGGCTTGCCTGCAATACGGAGGCGTGTTCTTCGTCAACGCCATCAATCCCGCGCCCGGCGGCGGTTCTTCGAACCCGAACCTGATCGCCGCTCCTTCTCCCTATGGCACGGCATGCACCGGCATGAATCCGCCCGGCTGCCTGCTGACCGTCACCGGCACAACGCCCTCGAACGCGAACTTCAGCACGCCGACGGCGATCAGCTCTTCGGGCAGCATCACGGAAGACACTTCCGGCGCCAGCTCCAACGCGCCCTCGCCCGGACCCACCAGCGTGGCGAATTTGACGATCGACAATTATTGCGGCGACGGCGCTCCGCTCAGCCAGTCCGGCGTGCCCGACAATGGCGCCGCCAAAGCCGTCTGGTTCTCGGTCACCCCCAGCGCCACGACAACGGCCGAATTCGACACCATCGGCAGCAGCTACGACACGATTCTGTCGGTCTGGACCGGCTCTTCGATCAACAACCTCACGGCCGTCGCCTGCAACGACGATATCTCGCTAGGCGTGGTGCGCACGTCCCAGATTTCGAATCTCACCGTCAATGGAGGCACCACCTACTACATCATGGTGTCCACGTTCGGCGTGCCGATTCTCAACAGCAGCGGCAGTCTCGTCAGTCTCCTTCCCGACGGCGGCAAGCTGGTGCTGAATTCGAGCCTTGGGGCCGTATCGAGCGTGTCCTTCACCGCCGGCGCGTCGTCGCCCAATCCCGGTTCCGTTTCGCCGGGCTCCTCGTCGTCGGTCACGCTGACGCTGACGCCGCAATCGGGCAGCACCGGCACGGTGAACATTCTGCCCTGCACGAACACGGCAAACGAGGCGACCATCACCTGCTCCTATTCCTCGAGCAGCGTCAACCTGAACGGCAGCGCCGCGCCCGTCACCGTCACTATCAATACCGTTTCGAACGGTGCGCTGCCGCCCGGTCCGCTGGGCGCTCCGCCGATTGGCTGGCTGGCGGTGCTGATCGCCGCCGCGTCGGTTGGCATTTTCCTGCTGATGCGGCGTAACGCCACGCGTCGCGCACTCGCCGGCGCGGCCGGCGGCTTCCATCCCGTGCCGCTGCGCGCCAGCTTCCTTGCCGCGCTAGGGTTCGCTCTGCTCGCCGGGATGCTGATCTTCCAGAGCGCCTGCGGCGGCGGAGGCTCGACCACTCCCCCGCCCACGGGCACGCCCCCGGGCAACTACACCATCACCATTCCCACGTCGCCGGCGGCGACGAACGGGAATCAGTCCGTCACCTTGACGGTGCTGTAGCCAACATCGTTGGTGGGGGCACGCTCGGATTGCCGCGTGCCCCTGCCGGTCTTTCGCCTTCTTGGTTGTAGCGCAGGCTTCCGAGCGGTCGTGCGCCGTTTTCGTGGTCTCGTTGTTAGAATGGGATCTCGCGCATGAACGTTCTCCTGATTTCCACCTACGAACTGGGCCGCCAGCCGTTCGGCCTGGCTTCTCCGGCGGCGTGGCTGCGCCAGGCCGGACACGCGGTGCGCTGCCTCGATCTTTCGCGGGAATCGTTCGATCCGGCGCAGGCGGAATGGGCTAATCTCGTCGCGTTCCACGTCCCTATGCACACGGCCACGCGCCTCGCCGCCGGCCTCGTTGAGCCGGTACGGCGCGCGAATCCGCGCGCGCACGTCTGTTTCTACGGCCTCTACGCTCCGGTCAACGAGCCGTGGCTGCGGCGTTTGGGCGCGCAGACCATCCTTGGCGGGGAATTCGAATCCGGGCTCGTCCAACTCGCCAATCGCCTGGCGAACGCGCAGTCGGCGCAGATGGAAACAAACGCCTCGGCCCAAGCCGAGCCGCCGATCTCCCTTGCGCGCCAGCAATTTCTGGTTCCCGATCGTTCTCTGCTCGTTCCGCTCGACCGCTACGCCAGGCTTCGCCTGCCCGACGGCCGGGAACTGGTTTCGGGCTACACCGAGGCCAGCCGCGGCTGCAAGCACCGCTGCCGCCATTGCCCGATCGTTCCCGTCTACGACGGAGTGTTTCGCGTGGTGCAGCCGGAAATTGTTCTGGAGGATATTCGCCGGCAGGTGCGCGCGGGCGCGGGCCACATCACGTTCGGCGACCCGGATTTTTTCAATGGCCCGCGCCACGCGCTCGAAATCGTGCGCGCGCTTCACGCGGAATTTCCGGATCTCGGCTACGACGTCACGATCAAGGTGGAGCATCTGCTGGCGCGTGCGCCGGATCTTGCCGTTTTGCGCGATACCGGCTGCCGGTACGTCACCACGGCGGTTGAATCGCTCGACGAACAGGTGCTCACGAAGCTCGAAAAAGGCCACACGCGCGCCGATTTTCTCGAAGTCATCGCACTCATGCGCCGCGTCGGGCTTCCACTCCAGCCGACCTTCGTTCCGTTCACGCCGTGGACCACGCTCGATTCCTATCTCGATCTACTCGAAACGCTCGCCGCGCTCGATCTCGACGAAGTCGTGGCTCCCGTGCAGCTCGCGATTCGGCTGCTCGTTCCCGCCGGCTCGCGGCTGATCGAGCTCGATGAAATGAGGCAAATCCTCGGCCCGTTCGATCCCGCGACGCTCGCCCATCCCTGGAGCCACGCCGATCCTCGCGTGGATCGGTTGCAGCAGGAAATCGCGGCGCTCGTCGAAAACGCCCACTCCCGGAATCTTTCTCGCGCGGAAACTTTCGCGTGCGTGCATCAGGCAGCCCTGCGCGCGGTGGGCCGAGTCGCGCCTCCTGCCGCGCTCGATGCGCCACGCCTCTCGCGCGCCGCCATCCCGTTCCTCACCGAGCCCTGGTACTGTTGAGCCGAGCCCACCGGCGAGCAGTTGGCTCCCATCCGCAAAGCCCGCGAGGGACTCCATCACGCCGATTCGTTCGTGTGACCGTCGTCCGCGTGCTACGCTGGATTTCGCGCCGCTCATGACCGCTTCCGCCCAGCCGAAACGCCTGCTGCTCCTTTCGAGCAAGCTCGGCTATCAAACGAAAGCCTTCGCCGATGCCGCATCGCGCGTCGGCGCCTTGGCCGTTTTCGGCACCGATCGCTGCGGCCAGCTCGACGATCCCTGGGGCGACGCCGCGCTTCCGCTTCATTTCGACGACCCGGAAAGCTCGGCGGAAAAAATCGTTCGTCTATCCGCGAAATCGCCGATCGCGGCCATTCTCGCGCTCGGCGACCAGCCCGCGCTCGTGGCGGCGCACGCCGCTCGGCGGCTCGGATTGCGCGGAAATTCCGTACAGGCGATGGAAAATTGCGCGACGAAACTGCGGCAGCGCCAGACGCTGCATTCTGCCGGGTTGCCCGTACCGTCTTTTTTCGATTTCCGGCTCGGCGATCCGCTGGAGGCAATCCTCTCGCGCGTCCGCTTCCCCTGCGTGCTGAAACCGCTGGTTCTTGCGGCCAGCCAGGGCGTGATTCGCGCCGACGATCCAGCGAGTTGTGAACGCGCCCTGGCTCGCATTCGCGCGCTTGTCGAATCCCCGCCGGTGCGCGCCGGCCATCGCGAGGGACTCGATCGGCTGCTGGTTGAATCGTACGTTCCGGGCAGGGAAGTGGCCGTCGAAGGCTTGCTGGTGGATGGAAACCTGCGCGTGCTGGCGATTTTCGATAAGCCCGATCCGCTCGAAGGCCCGTTTTTCGAGGAAACGATTTACGTGACGCCTTCGCGGCTTCCGGCGGCGACGCAAGATGCGATTCGTGATTGCGCGCAGCGCGCCGTCGGCGTGCTCGGGCTCAGCGATGGCCCGCTGCACGCGGAATTTCGCGTCGAGGGCGATCGTGCCTGGGTGCTCGAGCTTCAGCCGCGTCCGATTGGCGGCCTGTGCGCCCGAGCGCTGAGGTTCGGTCCGGAGTGCATCGGTCTGGAAGAGTTGCTCGTTCGCCACGCACTCGACTTTCCCGGTTGGCAAGAGGAACGCGAGCCGGAAGCCTCGGGCGTGATGATGATTCCCGTGCCGCGCAGCGGAATCTTGGAGGGTGTTGCGGGTGTGGAGGAAGCGCAAGCCACGCCGGGCATCGTTGGCTTGGAAATTACCGCGCGGCTGCGCGATCCGCTCGTCGCCTGGCCCGAAGGCGCGAGTTATCCCGGTTTCCTTTTCGCTCGCGGCGAATCGCCGGCCGCGGTCGAAGCCGCTTTGCGCGCGGCCCACGCGCGCTTGCACTTTGAAATCTCGGACGAATTGCCGGTGGAGCATCCCACCGCCGGCGAGCGCCGCTCCTGAAGCGCACGTGCGCGCATCACCAAGCGGTTTCTTTCGGAAAAATTTGTGGAATTCCGCGGTCCGGCGGCTGAATCAGCTTTTCGCCTTCGGTGGAACGTAGCCTTCCGGCAATTTCGCGCCTTCGCCGAAAAAGAACGCTTCCATCTGCTCTTCGACGAACTTCTGCGAATTGGGATCGAGCGGGTTCAGTCGGTACTCGTTGATGAGCATCTTCGAGTATTCAACCCACATCCGCCACGCTTCTTTTGAAACGTTCTCGTAAATCCGTTTTCCCAGCTCGCCCTTCCATGGCGGCCGGTCGAGTCCGGGCATTTCCCGCCCGAATTTCACGCAATGGACCATGCGCTGTCCCGGCTTGGCGGGTTCAGCCGCTGGCGGGTTCGGATTCGAGCAGGGTTCGTCGGCCATCAGGCTCCTCCCTTTCGCAGTCTACACGATACTCTAAACCGCGCGCATTTCCCAAGCGGCTCCAGCGGCTTGCCAATCGCGTTACGTTTGGGGAAAGATGAATCCGGCATGGATACGGGAGCGCGTGATGATTCTCGGCGGCGATATCGGCGGCACGAAAACCAATCTGGCCGCATTCGAGCGTAACGGCAAGCGTCTGCGCAAAATTTACGAGCGGAAATTCCCGAGCCGCGAGGCCGATTCGTTCGAGGAAATGCTTGGCGTTTTTCTCGCCGATCTTGGGCCGTCCGCCCACTGCGAGGCCGCGTGTTTCGGCGTCGCCGGCCCCGTGATCGGCCGCTCCGTTCATCCGACGAATCTTTCGTGGTCCGTGGACGCGGACGTAGCCGGGGAAATCCTTGGCGCCAGCCGCGTCGCCCTGCTCAACGATATGGAAGCCACTTTCGCCGGGATCGACGCGCTCGAGCCCGAAGAACTCGTCAGCCTACAAAGAGGCGCGCCCGCGCCCGGCGCGGCGCAGGCTCTCATCGCCGCGGGCACGGGGCTCGGCGAAAGTTTCCGCGTGCCCGTCGCCGGCGGGTATCAGGTGGTTCCGAGCGAAGGCGGCCACTGCGATTTCGCTCCGCGCACCGAAGAGGAAATCGAGCTGTTGCGTTTCCTCCGCGAGACGCAAACTTGGGTTGACGTGGAAAGCGTCGTTTCCGGCCGCGGATTCCTCCTGCTGCACAAATTTCTGGGCCCGAGCGTGGACCACCCCGATTTCCACGACGAAACCGACGATCCCGCGGCGGAAATCACCCGGCGCGCGCTCGACGGGGCGTGCTCGATCTGCGATCAGGCCGTGGATTTGTGGGTTTCGCTCTATGGCGCCGAAGCGGGCAATCTGGCGCTCAAAACGCTCTCGCGCGGCGGCGTGTTCGTCGCCGGCGGCATCGCTGCGAAAATCCTGCCGAAACTCACCTCCGGCCGCTTCGTCGAGGCGTTTCAGCAAAAGGCTTCGCTTGGGGCGGTGCTCGCCGCGATCCCGATCACCCTCGTTCTGAATCCTGAAACCCCGCTCGTCGGCGCCGCCGCTGCTGCCGTTGCTTTGCTCGATTCCGCTTGATTTCCGCACGCCGTTTCCTTCGCGGTCTGATTCCCGCCCGCCGCGCATGCCCGAACCCGATATATAATGCAGCCGTTTTCGCGCCTGGCGGGAAATCGCCCTGGGCGCGGCGGGCGCTTATGCGGGCCGGATTTTTGCGCGCCCGGCAGAAACCGTGCGTTCCGATTTCCGCCGCTCGTTTCATCTTTGCAAGATGCAGGGAGGGAGCCACATGCGGACTCTGGCAAGTGTCATCCTTGTCATTCTTCTCGGGGCCACGGCGATTGCCCAATCTCCCCCGCCGCCCGAGCCCTACCTCACGCGCCCGGCCATCTCACCGCACGGCTCGAAGATCGCCTTTGCCGCCGACGGCGCCATTTGGACAGTAGCGTCGCGCGGCGGCGTTGCTCACGTCCTGGTTTCGGAAAAAGGCAATCCCACGTCTCCCGTCTTTTCGCCCGATGGTTCGCGGCTGGCGTTTACAGCCGAGCGCGGTGGGGTGGAAAATATCTTCGTTCTCGATCGGAAAACGGGAGCGGTGAAGCGGCTCACCTTCGACGATGGCGGCGACGAGCTCGACGCGTGGTCGCACGACGGTCGTTGGATCTATTTTTCTACCACCGCCGACAACATCGCTTACATGAACAGCGTGTACCGCGTCAGGTCCGATGGCGGCACGCCGATGCCCGTCACGTCCGAGCTTTACATCAACGAGCATTACGCAGCGCCGTCTCCCGACGGCCGAGCGGTCGCATTCACCGCTCGCGGCGTGGCGAATTGGCAATGGTGGCGAAAGGGCCACAGCCATCTGGATGATTCCGCTATCTGGCTTCTCGCCTGGAATCCCGCGCGTCATTACCAGCGCGTCAGCCTGGGCGGCGCCGAAGAGCTGTGGCCGATGTGGAGCGCGAACGGACGCAGCATTTACTACGTCTCCGATCGCACCGGCCCGGCGAACGTCTGGGTTCGCCCACTTGGCGGCGCGCCGCGGCAGATCACCCGCTTCACGGACGGCCGAGTCGTCTGGCCGCAAATTTCCGCGGACGGCAAAACCATCATTTTCGCCCGCCATTTCGGCATCTGGAAACTCGATCCGAAATCGGGCCATGCCACACAGGTTCCGATCGTGCTGGGAAGCGCCGTGGTGAGCGCTCCGGTGAAGCGGCAGCCCGTAAGCGGCCACATTCGGGAACTCGCGCTTTCCCCCGATGGCAAGAAACTCGCTTTCGTCGCGCATGGAACGATTTTCGCGGCGCTGGCTTCGAAGCCGGGCCGCGCCATTCGCATCACTCGCGCGCCGGTCAATCATTCCGAACTCGCCTGGTCGCCCAACAGCAGAAAACTTGTATTCGTTTCCGACCGGGACGGCGAGCCGCGGCTCTACTTGTACGATTTTTCCACGCGCAAGGAGTCGAAGCTCACGGCGACCGGCGAAGATTACGCCCCCATCTTTTCGCCTGACGGCGCGCAAATCGCCTTCAAACGCGACGGCCATGAGTTGTGCGCGCTCGACCTTGCCTCCGGAAAGATTCGCGTCCTCGCGCAGGCGCATTTCGGTATGCCGCCCATCACCGATCCCCGATCGATCGTCTGGTCGCCCGACGGCCGCTGGATCGCCTATTCGTCGTTCGGCGCGCGCACCTTCCGCAATATCCGCGCCGTGCCCTCCGCAGGAGGCCCCAGCCGGTCCGTGACGTTCCTGGCCAATACAGAGGGCCGCGATCCTCATTGGAGCCCGAACGGCAAGTTCATGCTCTACGTGAGCGGACAGCGGACGAAGGTCGCCCGCGTGGCGCGCATCGATCTGGCGCCTCCCACACCGAGGTTCGTGGAAAATCGTTTCTGGAATTCCTTTCGGAAGAATTCGCCCGTAGCCGGAGCCGTGGCGCGCAAACCCGGCGCAAAGAGCGCATCCACGGCGAAATCTGCGCATAAAGCCAGGCCTGTGAAAATCGATTTCACGCGGATTCGCCATCGGCTCGCATTTCTTCCCATCGGCCTCAATGTGGACCGCATGGCGCTCAGCCCGAATGGGAAATTGCTCGTCGTCACGGCCGAGGTCGCTGGCCGGCAGAATCTGTTCCTCTATCCGATCGACCGGCTCGCCGAAAAACCGCCCGTCGCCCGCCAACTCACTTCGACGCGCGGGCGGAAAAGCGACGTCCAATTCACGCCCGACGGCAAAAAAATCTTCTATCTGAGCGATGGGAAAATTTTCACCGTGGCCGTTACCGGCGGCAAACCCGCTCCCTTTGAGGTCGCCGGCGGGATGAACGTCAGCTTCGCGCGAGAAAAATACGAAGTGTTTCACCAGGCCTGGCGCTACCTGCGCGACAATTTCTGGAATCCGCGCATGAACGGAGTGAATTGGGACGCCGTCCGCGCCGAATACGCCCCGCTGGTGGCCGGCGCCGCGTCTCCGAATGCTTTCTATTCCATTCTCCGGCTGATGATCGGCGAACTCGATTCCTCTCATTCCGGCATCTACGCGCCGCGCGGCAAGACGCACCCCGTGGAAGGCCGGCTCGGGCTCGTCTTCGACGTTCACAAGTACGAGCGGTCCGGCGAGCTTCTCGTGAAATCCGTCGTGCCACGGAGCCCCGGCGCGCTCGCCGGCGTCCATGCCGGCGATGTTCTGCTGGCCGTGGATGGCGAAACCATCGGGCGGCACTCCGATCTCCACGAGTTTCTCGCCAACCGCATCGGGCGTCTGGTTACGCTACGGCTGGGCGGGCCGCATCCGCGCGACGTGAACGTGAAGCCGGTCGCTACCCCCGCACTGAAAAATCTTCTCTATCACGAGTGGATTGCCTGGAACCGCGCGTACGTCGCGCGTCTCAGCGGCGGCCGGCTGGGCTACGTGCATCTGCAAGCCATGGAGCGGGGGGATTTGCGCCATCTTGACGAGGAACTCAGTTCCCGCACAGAAAAACTCGCCGGCGTGGTCATTGATATCAGAGACAACGAAGGCGGGTTCGTGAATCCTTACGCGATCGACGTGCTCGCGCGGCGCGGCTATCTGCGGATCGTGCCGCGCGGTTTGCCGGAAGTGGGAACGCGCACGCTGAGCGGCGAACGCGCGCTGGAACGGCCGACGATTCTTGTTGTCAATCGGGGCACGCTTTCCGACGGCGAGGACTTCACGCAGGGCTATCGCGCACTGCATCTGGGAAAAGTGGTTGGCGAACCCACGGCTGGGTGGATTCTCTACACCTGGGCCGGGCGTTTGATGAACGGGGCGAGAGTTCGGCTGCCGCACGCGCGCGTGCTCACCGAAGACGGACGGATGATGGAAATGCATCCGCGGCCCGTGGATATTCAAGTCGCTCGGCCGGTCGGGCAGAGCTACCAAGGCCGGGATTCGCAACTTGCCGCTGCGGTCCGTGCTTTGTTGGAGCAGATTGGGCCGCCGGCCGCGGCAAAAAGCGCGGGGAAAGGCTCAACCTAGACGGCGGCTACGCTTCGGCGGGCGGGTCATCGGGTTTGGGATTTCGCCGCAGATAGAGCACCAGCGCCGTTCCCAGCGTCGCGGAAGTCAGGAATTTCACCGGTACCGGCAAATTCGACGGCGAAACGAATCCCTCCATCGTACCGGCGACCAGCAACAGCGGAATCGTTCCGAGCACCATCCGCACGCCGGTTCTGCCCGCGCGCGCGAGCGATACCTTGCGCGGCAATTCGCCGGGAAACAGCAGCCCGCGCCCGATGACGAGTCCCGCGCCGCCGGCGATGAAAATCGCGGGCAATTCCAGCACGCCGTGCGCCACCACGAAACTCACCAGCGAAAAGAGCAGCCCCGCGCCCCAGCACGCCGTCCCGACGGTTCCGAGCAGCAGCCCGTTCAAAAACAGCATCCAGATCGTGCCGGCCGCGGCGGTGATTCCCAGCGCGAAGGTGGTGAAACAGACGGTGATGTTGTTGGTCATGATCGCGCTCGAAGCCAGCGGTTTCACCGTGACGATCGATTCCGTCCACATTTTGTGTTGCGCGATCGTTTCCGTCATTTTTCCGCCCAGCAGAAAGCGCGGGAACGCCGGATTTCCGAGGCTGAGCAGCACGCCGGCCAGCACGCCGACCACGAAGATGAGGAACGCGGAGAAAGTGTAGGGAAACGTTTCTCGAAAAATCCGTGGATATTCGTTCGCGTAAAAATGCAGAATGCCTCGAGGGCCCGCGCGGCGGCCCATGTAGATGAGGTTGTGCGCCCGGCCCAGCAGTTGATTCAGGTACCGCGCCAGTTCGCCTCCGGTCGGGTCTTCGCGGACGCGGGCCAGATCGGAAGCCGCCTGCCGGTACAATAGGGCGAGTTCCTGGAGTTCCCGGTGCGAGAGCGTTCGGACATGACCGTTAGCCGCCGAGCCGACCAGTTGCTCGAGCCGTTGCCAGTGCGGTTTCCGCTTTTCCAGCCAGTAGGCGGAAATCATGGGGTTCCTCGATGAGTACCGCAACAAAGCTTACCATCGAAACGCCCGAGCAAACCGCGCTGGAATTCCCGCTTGCCGGAATCGGCAGCCGCTTTCTGGCCCTGGCCGCGGATACGGCGATCCAGCTTGGGGTTGCCGGCCTGCTTGTGCTTATCGCCGGGAGCATCGTGCCGATCGCGCGCCTGCTCGGTTCCCTTTCCGAATGGATGCTCGCGCTCCTGACGATCGGCGGGTTCCTGATTTACGAAGCCTATTTCGCTTTTTTTGAAGCGATCTGGAATGGGCAGACGCCGGGGAAGCGGCTCGCCCGGCTGCGCGTGATTCGCGACGACGGCCGGCCAATCGGTGCGTACGATTCGATCGCGCGCAATCTGCTTCGGATCGTGGACCAATTGCCGGGAATTTACGCGGTGGGCATCATCGCCATGCTCTTCAGTTCCCAGAACAAGCGCCTGGGCGATTTCGTCGCCGGAACGGTGGTCGTTCACGAGAAGGCGCTCGAAGGCGTGCGCCCATTTGGCCGGTCGCGCGCGGAAACGTCCGCGGCCACGCTCCCGGCCTTCGACGCTTCCCGGATTTCGCTCGCCGAATTCCAGTTGATCGAGGTTTTCCTGCAGCGCCGCGAAACGCTCGAAACCGACGTGCGGCGCGGCATGGCCGTGCAGATCACGGATCGCATCGCGCAGAAGCTGGGCGTAGCCGCGGTTCCGTGGCCCTCCTGCGAGGGCTTCCTCGAAGCGGTCTACGAGCAGGCTCGCGCGAAGGGCCTGCGCTCCTGATTCTTTTTGTTCGCTGCGAATCCCCTACGACCGTGCCGCGGCTGGCGCGTCCGCGCCTTCGGGCGGCTGCTTCTTGCTGCGATAGACAAGCGCAAACACGACAAACGCCGCGCCCATCACCGCAAACGCCACGACGCTTCCCTCCGGCCCGATCGTTCCTCCGCTGAGCCATTTCGGCCCGAAAGGCGTGGAATGGAACAAATGGCCGCGAGCGACGAACCCGCTGTCGGGCGTCGCAAAAACGAATGTTTCGCCCCAGTTCCACGCCGCGTGCACGCCCACTCCGAACCAAAGGCTGCCGGTGCGGCGTAGCGTGAAGCAGAAAAACATCCCAATTACAAAAACGTCCAGCGCTCCCGCCCACCCTTCGCCTGGGTTGGGCATGTGCGCTAGGCCGAAAATTGCCGAAAGCAGCACGGCCGACGGCCAGAAACCCATCCCGCCTGCGAGGGTGATCTGCGGGTACCCGAGAAAGAAAAAATTTTCGAACAGCCCGGTCAGGAGGAACACAAGAGCCCATAGCAACGCGTATTTCGCAATGCCCGTCGGGCCCAGCGTCGGGGCGCCCAAGCGGAGTCCGCCGAGGGCCGCGATCAGGAGAACGACCGCCGTGATCATCACGAATCCCCACGCCACGCCCTGCCAGAAATGGCCGCGGATACCGCTGCGCGCCGGCAAGCCGTAGATCCCGATCGTTCTCCCTTCGAGCTTTCCCATCAGCAGCGCGATGCCAAACGCGGCGACCGCCTGAATGATCTCGCCCAGCAGCATGGTCCTGGCGCTCATGTTCTGCGCCGATCCCATCAGCGGCTGCACCGGGAGGGACAGAACCGTAATCGCCACCAGCGCCAGCACGAAATAGATCGCCACTCGCCAGCCCGCTCGCAGCTCCCGCTCGTTGAACAGGAACCAGCCGAGTGGCGTGGTTCTCCATCTCTCAGGAGCTTTCAGAAGCGGGCCTCGGTTTTGCGTTTCCATCCGCACGCTCCGGTGGGGAATGCCCCGGACATCCTACCATCCCCAGACGGTGTTGCGAGGGGAGTGCGGCGCAAGACGAAACATGCTGTTGTTTCGTAGCGGGAAGGGAATTTCCATCTTGCAACCCACTATCGCCAATTTTTCCGCGCGGCATTGTGCCATTCCGAATCGCTCGCCATCGTTGAATTTGCCCATGGACCGCTAAAGCCAATGGCACGAATCGCCTAGCGCCGGACCAATTGTTCTCACCAATACGCGAACTCTTTCCAATTTACTCAAGCCGATTGGCCGCTCGTGTGCATTCCTCACTATCGAGCGAACGAGGAGGGCGCCCCGGCCTTCCCTCCTGCCACCCTGTTCCCCGGGAGCGCCCTCGCTTCGCGCAAAAATTCAAAGACAGGCCGCGGTTGGCGACAAAGAGCGAAGGCGGATGAAGAAAATCCGCCGGCTGACTCTTGCCGTGTGCCGCGAGGAAATCGCAGGCGAACGCCGATGAAGGAAACCGAATCCACTGTTCCCCTGGCCCCCGCCGCGCCTCCGGCGAAGGAGTCGCTCTGGTATTTTCACGGGCTCGCGGCGCGCATGGAAAGCGCGGGAGTCAGCGTTTGGTCGTGGTTGCTGGTGCTGGGATTGAGCCTCTGGTTGTGCGCGTGGCTATTCGACGTCTTCGCGCAGGTGGCCCGGGAATTTCCCCATTGAATATCCCGCCGCGCGCTTCAGAAGCAGGAATCATCCTCAGCGAAGCGAAGGACTCCGAAAGCTTCGATGCCACGCCATCCAACCAGACGCGCCGGTCGAATTCGCTCGTCACGATTTCGATTCGCCGCCCGGAGCGCGGTCGAAGTGCAGGAATCGGTCGGAAACGAACTGGCTCGTAATCGGCTCCCCGCTCAGCACCATCGCCAGCATTTCTCCTCCGAGCACCTGCGGCGCGATCAGGAAATCCGGCTGCACCAGCCGCACGCGCTCCAGGTGCTTGCTGTCGTTGACCGCGACGATCGTCTTCGCCGGGCTTTTCAATTCCCGGACGGCCAGAGCGATAAACGCGTTTTCCGAATCATCGGCGCGCATTGCGAGAACCGCCTGCGCCTGCGCGGCTCCCGCGATGCTCAGCGTTTCCACGTTGTTCGGATCGCCCACGATGATATCTTCCTGGTCGAATTCGCTCTCGGTGGGGGCCTGCGGAACGATCAGGGTCACTGCTTGCCCGCGTTTTTTCAGTTCACGATAGGTGTTGAAGGCGAGCGGCGTCGCGCCGGCGATGATGAAATGTCCAGAACGTTTCATGCGTTTTTTCCCCTCGCTCATGATTCGATTCATGCTGCGCGCGACCACCGGCCCCAGAATCGCGCTGATCGAAGTGGCGAACACGGCGATTCCGAGCAGGATGATGGAAATCGTGAACAGCCGTGAGTGGCCCGTTTTTGGAATGATGTCGCCGTAGCCTACCGTGGACATCGTCACGATGGAATAGTAGAAGGCGGTGGGCAGGTCGCGGATCGGCGGTGAAAACTCCGCACCCAGATACAAGCTTCCGAAAACCGCGTAGATGAGCAGCATTAGGCTGCTGGTGACGGCGAACAGCGTGCCGGCCGTCAGGCTGCTTCGATCGAAGTAGCCTTGCACCAGGATGAACAGCACCAGCAGAAGCGCCAGATACGGAAGCAGCAGCGGCGAAACGTTTCGCGGGTATCGCAGCAGCATCAGCCCCGTGGCCACCACAAGCACCAGCGCGATGATCCAAGAGAACCGCGACCGGAAGAGCAGCCCGATGGGCATCAGCAGCATCGCGATGCCCGCGAGCAGAAACGGCATCGCCGCCGGAGAAAAAAGCGCCAAAGTCGAGGCTTGGCGGGAAAACAGCGTGCTCCACTGCCCTGCAAATTTGTCGGAAAGCAGCCACAGCCCCGCCAGCGCCAGTCCGATCGCCAGCGGCACGTGCGGAAACCAATATTTCGTTTTCGCCGCGCTCTGGATTTTCCGGAGCATGCGCAGAACGCGCTTGCGCGGTCCGGTGAAAACGCTCCACGATGTCGCTCTGATTTCAGTCATTGTTTCAGTTTATGCGTTCGCCTTCGGCGCCGGGGAAATGGAATCGCGCGCCGGCATCCACGCCCGCGCCGTCCGCCGACCATCGCCGGGATTTACGTGGCATCGCGCATCATGCGGCAATCATCCACGTCGAAGGTGACTTCGCCCACCGCCAGGCGGCTCTGATCGCGGAAACTGCCCACGAATTCGAGGAACCGCCAGGCGTCGCGGAAATTCGAAACCAGGCCGAAGGAAATCCTCACCGAACCCGCGCTCTTGTGTCCGCGCGTTTTCAGCAGGCCCAGAAAAGTCCCCAGATTCATCGCGTCGCCCTCGCGCGCCGCCGTTTGCATATCGTCTTCGCTCAGGCCTTCGGCCATTTCGCCCGCGCCGGGATTGCAGAAACAACCGGTGCGAAACGATAGCTTTTGCCCTTTCGCGAGTTCCTCGATTTTTCGCCAGTCGAGCAGGTGGCCCTCCGGGTCGTAGAGGTTCAGCGTCACCGTCCCGCCGCGGCATTCGGTGGTAATCGGGCCGTAAATCCGCACCATCGCGCGGCCGTTGCCGTGGCGCAGCGCCAGCAGTTGCTCGATCGTCCAAGCGGTGAGGCATTTCACCCGCTCGCCGATCGTGTCGATTCCGATCGCCTCGATGTGGCGCAGGCCGATTTCCACGGCGGGAATCGCCAGATAATTCAGGGTTCCGTCCTCGAATCCCGCTTCGCTTTTTGAGAGCACGTGAGCCTGGCCTTGCACCGAAACGAAATTCACCGTCCCTCCGGCGAACCACGGCCGTTGCAATTTCGCGAGCGCCGTTCGGCGCACGAGCAGCGCGCCCACGCCGGTGGGATAGCCGAACATTTTGTAAAACGAAACGGTGACGAAATCCGGCCGCACCGCGCTCAGATCCAGCCGGCTCGTCGGCACAAACGCCGCGACGTCGAGCAGCACGTCCCATCCCTTGGCTTTCGCCCGGGTGACGAGTTCCAGCGGATGTTTCACGCCGGTGAAATTCGATTGCGCCGGGTAGGCGAACAGGTTCGCGCGCGCCGCGTCGGCATTTTCGAACAGGCTGTCGAGCCGTTTCCGGTCCAATCGCAACTCGGGCGCCACAAGCGGTGCGTAATCCACCTCCGCGCCCTTCGCTTTGGCGAATTCGCGGATGCCGTTCACCGAATTGTGATTGTCGAACGTAAGCAGAAATCGCCCGCCCGGCGCGAAGGGATACGATTCGCCCACGAGTTTCAGCGCGCCGCTGGCGTTGGCGGTGAAAATCGCCGCGTATTCGTCCGGGTCCGCATGAAAGAAATCCAGCACGTGGCGCCGCGCGCGCTCGACGTGCTCGGTGGTCGCCGAGGAAGCCGGACTCACCGAATGCGGGTTGCCGAATACGCCCGAATCGAGCCACTGCCGGTGCCGCTCGACTTGCGAAACGCCGTAGAGGCTGCCGCCCGTGTAATCGAGGTAGACCTGTCCTTCTTCGTCGAGCCGCCGGTACTCGTGCGCTCGCAGCGCGTCGAGCGATTCCGTCCGCCGGTAGCTCGGATATCGCTCCAGAAATTCCTGGTATGCGTCGTCAAAGGACATATCGCCGCGCCCGCGGTCGCCCTGCCTGAACGGTTGTTGCTCGCTCGTCCCGTTCACCCTTTGGGATTCTACTCACTCCCGATTGCCCCGTGCAATTTAGGTTTTATCTTTTGTCCGCGCGGCGCGGATTCCTCGCTAGCGCGGCAAACGAAATCCCGCCACGATCCAACGCTCATCTTTCCGCGCCGCCTCCCAGTATTCGCTTTTTGCGCTTGGCTTCCGGCGGCGTCATTTTCGCCCCGTCGGGCTGGCACTGGGGGCTGGAGAGCTTCATCAGCGGCCAATCACGCACGGGCGGGGGATTTGGCGCATGGTCCTCCCTATAGCCGCCCGTCGGTCGTCGCGGCGCATTTGTAAGTCACTGATAACAAGCAGGATGGTTGCTTTGTCCCACGCGGCTAATGGCAAACCATTTGCAACTAGGTTCTCGTGGTGTCGTGGCTTCGGAGGCGTGGTGACTGCTCTGCTCGATCGTTCCTCGGATTCCCCGGAAATCGCTGCATCCGCGCCCGTTCCCCTCGATTCTCTCACGCCCCAGGCGCGCGCCGAAATCGTGGCCTTGCCCGAAGGCCATGGCGCGGCGCGGCGTCTGGCTGAATTGGGAATTTTCATCGGGGGCCAAGTGAAAGTAGTGCGAATCGCTCCTTTGAGCGGTCCCGTTCTGCTCGAGGTACGTGGGAGCCTCGTCGCGCTCGGCCGCCGCCTGGCGCATCGCATCGTGGTCCGGGTGCTCGCGTGAATCTGTTCGGAACCCGCCCCGCCGGTTGCTGTTCCACCTGTTCAGAAAGTTGCCAGCCTGGCTCTGGCCCCCGCGTGGCTCTGGTTGGCCAACCCAATTGCGGCAAGAGCACGCTCTTCAACGCGGTCGCGGGCTATCGTTCGGCCACCGGCAATTTTGTCGGCACTACGGTTCGCCTCACGCGCAGCCGCGTCCGCGTCAACAGCTCGGCCATCGAGCTGGTGGATCTGCCCGGCACATATTCGCTCACCGCGACGAGCCCGGTGGAGCGCGCGGCGAGGGATTTCCTTTTCGGCGGAAATGCCGACGTCATCATCAACGTCATCGACGCCGCCCTGCTCAGCCGCAGCCTCGAACTCACGCTCGAGCTGCTCGATCTCGGCATTCCTCTCGTCGTCTGCCTGAACATGGTGGATGAAGCCAGCCGCAACGGAATGACGATTTCCGCCGAAACGCTCTCGCGCGCTCTCGGCGTTCCGGTGGTGGAAACCGTCGCGAGCCGGGGCACCGGCGTCGCGCAGGTTTTTTCGCAAGCGCTAAAGAGCGGGCAGACGCCACGGCTTGAGCAATCGCTCATTTGGCCGGAGAGCGCCGTCGAACGTCTCGAAGCAAGCCTCCCGCCAAAAGCGGAATGCGCTGTGGGCGCGCTGCCGCGACGCCGGCCCGCCGAGGCGGCCGGAGAAACCGCCGATTTACTGATCGTGGCAGAGCGCCGTCGCCGCGCCGAGCGCCTGGCCGCGGAATCCGTCACCTTTGGGCGCCCTCGCGCCGATTTCCGGGCCTCGCTCGACCGGCTGCTCACGCATCCGGTATTCGGCTACGTTTTTCTCGTGCTGATTCTGGTCGGTTTTTTCTGGGCCGTGTTCGGAATCGGCGCGTGGCTTGAAAAAGAACTCCTGGCTCTGATGGCTTCCGCCTATCGGCCCATCGGCGCGAGTCTCGGGACGGGCACGATGTTTTCGTCGCTCGTGCGCAGCCTGTGGGACGGTTTCGTCGGTGGCGCGACGATCGTTTTGCCCTATCTGCTTCCGTTCCTTTTCGGGCTCGCGCTGCTCGAAGACGCCGGTTATTTGCCGCGCGTCGCCTATCTTCTCGACGGCCTGCTTCATCGCATCGGTTTGCACGGCACTTCGGTTGTGCCGATCATGCTCGGTTACGGCTGCAGCGTTCCCGCCTGCCTTTCGACGCGCGTTCTGCCTTCCCGCCGGGATCGCTTCCTGGCCAGCGTGTTGGCGACGCTGGTTCCGTGCTCGGCGCGCTCGACGGTGATTTTCGCGCTCGCCGCGTTTTACCTGGGTCCTGCATGGGCGCTCGCGATTTTCGCGTTCAACGCGCTGGTGGTGTTTTTCTCCGGCTGGCTGCTGGCCCGGCTGTGGCCGGAGGTAAGCATCGGCATGATTCTCGAGGTTCCGCGCTACCAGTGGCCCTCGTTGCGCATGACCTCGCGCAAAGTCTGGCTCCGTCTGCGCGAATTCGTCGTGGTCAGCTGGCCGCTGCTAATTTTCGGCAGCGGCGTGCTGGGCCTGGTGGAATTCTGGCACGCCGATCGCCTGATCAACACAGCGCTTTCTCCCTTGATGTCCGCGCTCGGACTGCCGGCGGCTGTGGGCGTCACGCTGATTTTCGGCGTATTGCGCAAGGAACTCTCGATGATCATGCTGGTGCAGGCGCTCGGCACCACGAACATCCACGCGGTGCTCACCTCAACGCAGATTCTCACGTTCACCGTTTTCCTCACGTTCTACATCCCTTGTCTTGCGACGCTCGCCGCCATGACGCGCGAAATCGGCAAAAAACTCACCGCGCTCGCCGCCGCGTATTCTTTCGCGCTCGCCACGCTGTTCGGTATTGCCGTCCGCTTTCTTCCGCGACTGTTTGCATTGGCATAGTTGGCGCTCGCGGTTACGCAGTTCGTCTCCTATTAATTTCACAGCTCCGCAGTTGTCAGCCGAAGGCTGCGGGGGTAGGTTTATGCGGATTGACTCGGGGGCGGTGTGACGGCGAAACCGCAAGGTGACAGGGAAGCCATGTCCGGTTCCGGCGCTGGAATGCGCGAAAGCGGCGCTCGCCCGGCTGTCCGCGCCACGCGCGTCCGCTGGAACATTCTGACGCTGGTGATGCTGGCCACCGGCCTTACCTATTTCGATCGCGTCAACCTAAGCATCGCCGGCCATTACATTCAATCCGAATTGCATTTTGGCACCGTAACAATGGGCTGGATTTTCAGCGCGTTTCTGCTCGGCTACGCGCTGATGCAGGTGCCGGGCGGATGGGCCGGCGATCGTTTCGGCCCGCGCAAGGTGCTGACTCTCGCGATTCTCTGGTGGTCGGCGTTCACCGTGCTCACAGGACTGGCGCCGCAGCTGCCGATTGCCGCATGGCTGGGCGTGGCGGCGTCGTTCATGATTGTGCGGTTTTTGGTGGGAGTGGGAGAAGCGGCGTGCTCGCCCACAAACAATAAACTCGTGGCGAACTGGACCGGGGCGGACGCCCGTGGTCTGGGCACGAGTTTCAGTATTTTGGGAATCGGGTTGGGTGGAGCGGCGACGCCGCCTCTCATCGCGTGGGTCATGCAGCGCTGGGGCTGGCGCTCGTCCTTTTATATTTCCGGCGCGATCGGGGTGGTCTTTGCCGCTTTGTGGTTTGCCTATGTTCGGGACACGCCGGAGTACCACCTTGGCGTGAACGCGGAAGAGCTTCGCTTGTTAGAAGGATCGCGCAAGCAGACGGCGGAGCCATTTGAAACCGGCCGGAACGCGCCGTGGAAAAAGCTGCTGAGTAACCGATCCGTTTGGGGCCTTCTGATCGGCTATTTCTGCCAGGGCTATCCCATCTATTTCTATTACACGTGGTTTTTCATCTATCTGGTGCGCGTGCGCGGACTCAGCGTCACGCAAGGCGGCATTTGGGGGATGCTGCCGTATCTTTCGATTGCGCTGCTTGCGCCATTTGGAGGCGCGTTTTCCGATTTTGCGTCGAAGCGGATGGGAAAAACGAATGGCCGGCGCGCGGCGGTCTGGCTGGGCATGTTCGTATCGGCCGCGCTTCTGTGGCTTGGCAGCCGGTCGTCGAGCAGCGTCGCGGCCATCCTGCTGCTCGCGGGCGCGAGCGGATGCAATATGTTCGCGGCGACGTCGTATTGGGCCGCGTGCATCGATCTGACGCAGGAATTTGCCGGCTCGCTTTCCGGCTTGATGAACACGGCGGGAAATCTGGGCGGCTGGCTCTCGCCAATTCTCACGGCGTTCGTCGCGGTGCATTTCGGCTGGGAGCGGGCCCTCGACGTTGCCGCGCTCGCGACCGCTGGAGCGGGGCTGAGCTTCGCGCTGGTCACCGCAGGCAAAAGCCTGGACCACGAGTCAACGGACGAATAAATCCGCCAACAGCCGGCATATCGCGCAATCGCTATTTCGCCGCGCGGTTTTCCGCAACTCCTCCGAAAAAGAAAAGCTCCAACCTTCGGAGTGGATTTGCGAAAACACGGCTGGTATGGCGACGGCTCTGGAAATGGCAGCGATCCGTTCACAGTCCTGAGCTCCGTTCCCGGCATCGTTTAGGACGCGAATGGGGAATCGCAATTGGAACAGAAGTTGCGCTGGCAACCGTCGTAGCAGATTTCTTCCCAGAATCCCCCGTTGCTGCCAGGAAACCATGGCTCGCATGGGACCGGCTCGGCCGTTCAAAGAAGGCATAATGCACTGGCCGATTTGCCGGAAGAGGGAGATGTCCGGCCAGCGAGTGTCCATTGCGGCGACGTTCCATGCGGCAAGGTCAGGGAAATGTGTCGTTCGGGCCGAAGACGCTTCGGCCAGTTGGAACGACGGCAACGCTTTGCTTTCCTGCGTGCTCGGCACAGCAGAATCGCTTGTGGCCGGCCGGACTACGCATGGCGTGCCTGTTCGCGCTCGCTATCGGCATGGCCGGCGGTTCGGCGGCAGCTCAAACGGTTCGTCCGCTCCGGGATGCCCAACTATGGTCCCGGGCCCGGGTCAGATACCACCTTGGGTCGAATTTCGATATCAGGTTTCGTGGGTCCCTTCGCTTCGGAAATAACATGTCTCAGTTGGAGGAGGAGATCACAGGCGCCAGCGTCGCCTATCACGCCAAGCGCTACCTGTCCTTTGGCGCGGGATATCTGTATGAGGGAGGCGTCAAGGCCCTTACGGGACACTCTCACGAAAACCGATGGTACGCGGAGGCCTCCGTCGCAGAATGCGTGCATCATTTTCAATTTTCGAACCGGGCAAGATCGGAAGTCCGCTGGGTGGCCGGCGCACGCAGGGAGAGATACCGGGACAAGGTGCAGGTGAGTCGTCGCAATCTGATACGACTGGCGCACCTTTCACCTTATCTGTCCTGGGAAGATCTCTACTACACGAGATATGACCAATGGAACAGAAAGCGGTACACCACGGGAATTCAAGTGCGGCTGGCCCATCGCGAACGATTGAAGCTATTTTATCGGTATCAGGACGACCTGCGCTCGCGACCTCACGACATCAACATCATGGGCGTCACGTTGCACGTCCGGATTGGCAGGCAACCCAAGCCTCCTTGCCAGCAGACCCAAAGCGAGGCGGCCCACTCAAGCCGTTGAGCGCTCCGTCTTCGCGCGCAATACGACCTCAGCTTAACTCCCACCTTCAGCGTCATCGCCGCCTCAATTCCCCGGTCCAGTTCGTGACCGCGGTGATCGGCAGATTCGCGCCCGTGCTCGCCAAGCGATTGATCGCGAATTTCTGGCCGCCGGGAAAAACGGAATAATCTTCAGTCGCCGTGATGTCGTCTTCCGGTGGCTGGATCGGGAACAGCGCTTGCGGCGCCTGGAATTGAAAGCTCGCGCCGGGAATCACCTTTGCCGCCATTAGGTCGCCCCCGGAGATGAAAAACAGCTCGTGACCATCGCGGCCCCACAGCGGCCAATAGCCGCCGTTTGCCGACACTTGCCACTTGCTGCCATTGGGCGGAAACGGAGCGACGAAAACCTCGAAATCGCTCGGCCCGTTTTCATTCGATTCGTACGCTACCCACTTCCCGTCCGGAGAAAAAACCGCGTCTTCCTCGTCGGCCGGCGTTCTCAGGAAAACCTTTGCCTTGGCGCCAGCTTCGAGCGGAAGGTACCAAATGTCCGCGCCCGTTCCCGGGGAAACGTCGTCGAACAGCAGGTGTTTGCCGTCCTCCGCGAAGGAAGTTCCTCCTTCGAGGTCGGCTGACCGGCGCACCAATTCCCGCCGCCCTGAACCGTCCGCGCGCTTGCGACAGATGTTGTAAGGACCGCCGGCGTTGGACTGGAAATAGATCCAGCGCCCATTCGGAGACCAAATGGGAAACACATTGTCGTGCTTGTCGTACGTGAGCCGTGTGAGCGATCCCGTCGCCACATCCACGATCCATAGGGAACTTTGACCGGGGTTGTTCGGATCCGGTATCGCCACCGCGATCTTCTTACCGTCGGGCGATAGTTGCGGGCTCGAATATCCGCGCGCGGGACCGATCGTGCCGAGCGTCTTCCCGTTCCGGTCGACAAGCGTGAGCTGGGATACGCGCGAAACGATGTTTCGGTACACCAGAAGACCGTTCCCCGCCGCCGATAGGGCGACGTAACCCGTGGGGCCGGTTTCTCCGACGGGCGTGACACTCGGCGCGATCATCGTGGCGTTGGCTGTCACCTTTAAGGTGTTCGGATCGAACGGCTGCGCCTCGAGCGACCCACCCTTTGAATAGAGCAGATATCCGGCCGCGTAGACCATGCTCGAGTCCGCGGGAAGATTCACCAGCGGTTGCGCCTTGGTCGAACCGGTCGAGCCGACCTCGATGGCTGGTCGCGCTCCGCTGCCTCTCTCTTCCAGAAACAGAAAATGCTTCCCATCGGGCAGAAAAAACGGCCAGCGATAGCCCTCGTCCTGCCGTGCGGGATCGAAAACCGTTGCCAGCGAGGCGGACCCTCCCGATGCGGCAATCTTCATCAGCGGCGAGGATATGCCCGGTGAATAGACAATCGTCCCATTCGCGCCCCAACTCCCGCCGCGCGGTATGATTACCGCGGATAGAGTTTCAACCGACCCTGATCCCAGATCCACTCGTTTCAGCTTGTCGTCCGCGAAAAACCCGATCGATTTGCCGTTCGGCGACCAGAAGGGAAACTCGGCGCCCTCGGTTCCGGAAATCGGCTGCGCCTGAAGCGAATCGAGAGATCG
>JAKAOH010000278.1 GCA_021812285.1 Acidobacteriota bacterium
GCGAGGGCGTAGACGCCGGAAAGATTGCGGACGGAGGCGAGGACGGCTTCCTCCAGCGGCTTCTCCTTCGAGAATTTTTCGACGAGGTGGGCGATGACTTCGGTGTCGGTTTCGGTGACGAAGCGATGGCCCTCGGCGGCGAGCTGCTGTTTCAATTCGAGGTAATTTTCAATGATGCCGTTGTGCACGACGACGATTTCGCCGGTGCAATCGCGATGCGGATGAGCGTTCTCCTCGGTGGGACGTCCGTGCGTGGCCCAGCGCGTGTGGCCGATGCCGTATTCACCGTGTAGCGGCGAGAGGCGAATGGTCTCCTCGAGATTGCGCAGCTTGCCGGAGGCGCGGCGGATTTCGAGCGAGCCGTTGCGGCCAACGACGGCGATGCCGGCCGAATCGTAGCCGCGATATTCGAGGCGCTTCAGACCGTCAATTAGAACGGGCACAACGCGCTTGGGGCCGATGTAGCCCACAATGCCGCACATCGCGCTAACCTCCTCCGGGCCCCGGTTCGCTCACGATTCGACGATTTCGAAGCGGAACTGCTCGATCACGGGATTGGCGAGCACTTCGCGAGCCATGCGCTCGACCTGGGTTTCTGCTTCCTGGCGCGAGACGCCGTCGAGCTCAATCACGAAGAACTTGCCCTGGCGGACGTCGTGCACGCTTTCGTACCCGAGCGAGGCGAGCGCGTGCTGGATGGTTTGCCCTTGCGGATCGAGCACGCTCGGTTTCAAGAGGACCCAGATATTGGCTTTCATCGTCGTCAGCGAACTCCCGGAATACTTAACAGGATTATAGCAGGCCTAACTCACTCGTCCGCTTGCGGAACCTGGCCAGATAGGACTGGCAATCGGGTTCCGGGAGCAGCGCAGCGTGGAAACTCATTTCGGCGAGGCGCGCGATCTCGGGCGCGTCGAGGCCCAGGCGCGCGGCCAAGGCGTATTCGGCGATCAAATCGGTTTCGAACATCGCGGGATCGTCGGTGGAAAGCGCGACGCGCAGGCCGCGATCGAAAAAGGATTTCAGCGGATGGCGATCGAGGCTCGCAGACTCGGCGCCGAATTGGCGGGCGAGTGCGCCGGTGCGCAGATTGCTGGTGGGGCAAATTTCGAGCGTGACGCCGTCGGAGGCGAGACGTTCCATCAGCGCGGGATCGAGCGCGGCGGCGATGCCGTGGCCGATGCGCTCGGCCCCGAGAATCTCGATGGCTTCGCGGATGGCCTGTGGAGGGCCGATTTCGCCGGCGTGCGCAACGGCGCGCAGGCCGGCCTCGCGCGCCAAATCATACGCAGGCCGCAACTCCGCCGCCGGGAGCGCAAGTTCGTCTCCCCCCACGCCGAAGGCCACAACGCCCCTTGGCGCGAGCCTTGCGGCCCAGCGAGCCGTTTCCATCGCCATCTCCGGGCCGAATTGGCGGGCGGTGTCGAAAATCCACTGGACCCGAAGGCCCCTCGACTTCGAGCGCTCGGCAGCCTCGGCGAGCGCGGCGAAATTCGCGGCGAGGTCCTGATTGCGGCGCAGCATCACGCTGGCGGAAATGGTGATTTCGGCATAGACGACGTCTTGCGCGGCGAGGCGGGCGAACAGTTCGTCGGCGATGAGGGCGTAGTCTTGCGGCTGGCGCAGGAACGACGTGACCCATTTGTAGGCGTCGAGGAAGCCGGGAAAATCAGGACTGCGATAGCGGTGGGCGACCTCGGCGGGCGTGATTTCGGCGCCGTGGCGGCGCGCCAGTTGCGCGGCCGTTTCGGGCGCGATCGAGCCTTCCAGGTGCAGGTGCAACTCGGCCTTGGGAAGCTGGGCGACGATGGCGGCGATGTCGCTTGCGGTCATCAGACGGGAAACTGCGCTCCTTCGGCAGGCGCGACGGCGCGGACGCCTGAAAATCGAGTGTAACCGAAGTGCGGGCGCGGCGCTTTACTCGGCTGGGGCCTGGCGCTCCATGGCGCTGTGGCGGCGGCTGTAGCGGAAATAGATGACGAGGCCGATGGCGAGCCAGACGATGAAGCGAATCCAATTTTCGACGGTCAAGCTGGCCATCAGTACGAAGCAGCAAGCGAGCGAAAGCAGCGGCAGCCAAGGCGAAAGCGGGACACGGAAACCGCGCGAGCGGTTAGGCTGTCTTTTGCGCAGCACAAGCACAGCGATCGAAACCAGAACGAACGCGAAAAGCGTGCCGATATTCGAAAGATTCGCCAGCGTGCCGATATCGAAGATGCCGGAAGGAATGGCAACGACGAAGCCGGCGATCCAGGTGGAAACGGCGGGGGTGCGGAAGCGTTTGTGGACGCGGGAAAAAGCGGGCGGAAGCAGGCCGTCGCGAGACATTGCGTACCAGATGCGGGCCTGGCCTAGCTGAAACACGAGAATCGAGGAGATCATCCCCATCAGCGCGCCGACCGTGACCCATCGATCTGTCATGAAAAGATGGGCAGCGTGCAAAGCAAAGGCGACGGGAGCGGCCTCTGCGGGGCCGCTGCGGAACGTATTCCACTTCTCCATGCCCGTGAGGACGACGGCGACGGCGATATAGAGCGCGGCGCAGATGGCGAGCGAGAACATGATGCCGAGCGGGACGTCGCGCGAGGGGTTTTTGCACTCCTCTGCCGCTGTCGAGACGGAATCGAATCCGATATAC
>JAKAOH010000103.1 GCA_021812285.1 Acidobacteriota bacterium
CTTGGCGGCGCCGGCAGGGCCCATGTTGGCGTTGAAAAAGAGCACTTGAATCGTGCCGTTGTCGCTATCCTGCGCGGCGACGGCGGGAAGCTGCGCCGGAGCGCCATCGGCCGCGGTCAGACTCCAGACCGAAGGATGATGGCCGCTGGAGACGGTTTCGCGGCTGAGTTTGACGAGCGCCTTGAAATCGAGTGTGTCGGTGGTGGCATCGGCGGCGGGCGGAGAAAGCAGCAGGAAATCGCGCTGCGGAGCGACGCCCTGATGATTGCCGTTGACCGGGCTCAGTTCGTAGCGAAGCGTGTAGACGCCGGGCTTGATTTTCTGATTGCGGAAGTCCACGACTTGCGCGGGAAACTGGATCGCACCGACGAGCGTGCCCGGCGTGAGCTGCGAATAGACGACGCCGAGAGCCATGGGCGCCGTAGCGGCCGCGGGAATCTCCTGGCGCAGCCAGAGCTCGCAGAATTCGCCCTGAGGACCCTTCACTTCAATCGCCTGATCCGAGAGTGAAGCGCGCACCGCCGCGCTCAATTCGGCCGGAGGAGCCGCGGTGACCGTGCTGGCAGTGTAGCCCTGCGCGGCCGCGACCGATGCGAAAACGAGGAGCGCGCCAAACGCAACGGCGGCTTGGCGAATCGCGCGTGAAGCGAGGCCCCGAGCGGTGATCGTCGTCATCATCCACACACCTTTCTCTGTTTTTGAAAAAAATAAGCTCGCACAAAGTGCGAGCTTATTTTACCGCGCCGGATGGGCAGCGAAAAATCCGTACGAACTCAACGGGAAAATTCGGCAACGAAGGAGCTGCGGCGCTCGGAGTCTTTCCAGGTGACGCCGAGCCGCTTGCCGGTGTATGCGCTCATCTCTTCGACCGCGGGAACGGCATGTTTCAGGTGACCGACGAGCGGCTGATAGTAAACCTGCTCGTTGTGGCAGAACATGTCCTTCATTTCGATTCCCCGCGTGCGCAAAACGACCAGATTTCCGGCGGTGAGCATCGAGGAGCCGGGGTTGCTCTGATTCACTTCGAACTGGATCGGCTCGGGCTGGACGGCGACGACGTCAGAAAGCAGACGGCCCGCCTGCGCCTTGGCGAAATCCACGAGCGCCGCACGCTGCGCCGTATTGGCGCGCTCGTCCACGATCACGACGGAGCGGGCTGGAAGCGAGTTGACGTCGGGATCGCCGAGCGTATTCGATGCGCGGACGACCGCGACCACGCTCAAGCCGGCGAGCGAGATGCCATTCCATGAACCCTGGCGCACGCGCCAGCCCAAGACGGCGTTTCGACCGACCAGGCCCATTTCGCTATTGGCGAAACACGGGCCGGTGTAAACATCGGCGTTGCGAAATTCGACGTAATCACCGGTGATGCCTTTTGGAGTGGCCAACGCCAGCACGGGAAGCGCAAACATGGCCGCGAGGCCCGCGGCCAGAATTTTCCTGTTCATGATTCTCCCCCTTCGCCGTCGCCCATTTTCCCATGCTCCGGAGCACAACTGCAATAAGCAGGAGTGGGAGCAGGGGCTTGGTGGAATTGATGCGGTGGGGGTGGGCAATGATTCAGGGAAAGCGTCGCTCAGGGGGCGCTGCGGGAGGAGGGCGTTCAGCGAACGGCGACCGTAGGGGTCGTCGGGGTGCGTGGCCCCGGCGGTGTCCGCCCGTCTAATGGGTGCGCTGCGCTCGGGCCTCGCGGCTGCCGTATGGTCAGCCGCGCAGAATTCGGGGGCGGTCAGGTCGCTCCTGGTTTTCCGCCGGGCAGGGCCGGCGCCGTTGCTCCTAATGGGGTGAAGTCTTGAAGCTAAGAATGCTTCCATACTGGTAGCTGCTGTTCCCGGTGTCCTCGAACTGCACCTGGTAGTAGTAGGTGGTGTTTGTCGCGAGGCCGGTGACCGTAGCGGCGAAGGACTGCGTCGTGAAATTGGCCGTAACCGCCTGCCACCCCTGAGCTGCCCGTGCCACCTCAGCGGATGGAGGCGGCGCTGGACCAGGGCCAGTTTTTGGGATTTGGCACGAGGCCGGCTGCGACGGGGTTGCGTTCTATGTAGGCGCGAATGCGGTCGAATTCGTTTGGGTTTCGCACCCAGCGATCGAAGGATTCGTCTTGCCAGAAGGGATGGCCGGTGCGATCGAGGATCCGGTTAGCGGCGCGTGCGGCGGCACCCTTCACTCCCTTCAGGGCCTGCACCGGCTCGATAAGCGGCTCGATCAGGACATGCACGTGATTTGGCATGACCACAAAAGAGTCGAGGCAGTAGTGGTGCAGGGTTTCGTCTCCTTTTCGTAGCGCCGCAACCACAGCGCCAGCCATGCGAGGATCGGCCAACCACCTCGGGCCGGAATCGGCTAGATCGAGTTCCCGATCCATCGCGACGAATCGTTCCCCTGCGGAAGCGTAAGGCGGACGGGGCTGACCGCACGCATTAGCGCGGGCCGTTCCGATCTCTCGCAACCGGTTCTTGGCCTTGGCCCGCGAGTTCGCGGGCAGCGAGCGCCAGAGACGCCAGGTGACGAAGAGCGCTCTGCCTTCGGGCTGCCAATGCGGCAGATTGCGTTCATAGTAGGTCATCTTTCGTTTGTCATTCAGCTAGCCCGTTCTGATGTGATCGGGACTTCGAGAGGAGCATTGGAGCGGCTGCGTCCCGCGAACTTCGCACGGGCAAGAGTGCCCGTGCCACCTCGGAGCGGCTAGCCGGTTTCGCAGCAGGTGCGGCCGGGCTTGCATTTTTCGGGTTCGGCGATTTCGCCGTCGGGGCCGTAGAGGCCTTGGGTGCGGCCGCACCAGAAGGGGCCGCGCTCCTCGTGATCGGCCATCGCGGGATCGTCGCTTTGATAGAACATCGTCTTGGTGCGGATCGACCGGCAGAGGCTGCCCTTTTCAATCTGAATTTGCAGGCTTTTCATTTCGGCCCCCTTTTCAGGCGATCGCCTGGAGCAACGCGCGCTTGACGGCGACGCGCACCAATTGAACTTTGTAGCCGTTGCGGCTGAGCGGATGCGCGCCCTGTGCGGCGGCATCACCGGCTTGCGCGGCGGCAGCTTCGTTGAGTTCCTTGCCGGCGAGCGCGCGTTCGGCGGCTTCGGCGCGCCACGGCGTGGGCGCGACCTGGCCGAGGACAACCGTGGCCTGACGGACGCGCTTTCCTTCCATCCGCAGAGCGACGGAAGCGGTGACGAGCGGCCAATCCATCACGCGGCGCTCGCGAACTTCGTAGGTGGCGTTGCGCAACGTGCGCGAGCGCGCGGGAATCAGGATTTCCGTGAGGATGTCCTTGGGGCCGAGCGTGTGCTCGCTTTCGCCAGCGTCGCGCGGCGTACGGAACAGTTCGGCGATGGAAACCTCGCGCGAACCTTTTGGCCCGGTGACGCGAGCCGCGGCGCCAAGCGCGATGAGTGGGGGCGCGAGACTCGATGGGCAGACGAAATAGGCGGGACCGGCGTTATCGAAAATGGCGTGGTAACGATTATCGCCACCCGGGACAAGCGAGCGGCCCTGGGAGTCGCGGGCGAGCAGGCCGAAACCGTTGCGGAAATACCAGCAGCGCGGACGCTGGAGCAGATCGCCGCCGACGGTGCCCATGCTGCGCATCTGGGCGCTCGAAACGCCTTCAATCGCCGTGCGCAGAGACGGAAACGGGTGAAGCGGCGCGGGGCGCTCGAAAAGGTCCTCGAGAACGGTGGCCGAGCCGATGCGCAAACCGGCGGCGGTTTCCTGGGCGCCGCGCAGCTCGGCGATGCTCTTGATGTTGACGACGCGGCGCGGCGTGACGACGTAGTCCTTCATCAGGCTGATGAGATCGGTGCCGCCGGCGAGAACCTGGGCTTCGTCGAAATTCGCGCCGAGCAGGGTGATGGCCTGCTTCAGCGAGGAGGGGTTGCCATATTCGAAGTCGCGCATCAGGCCTTCTCTCCTTTTCCGAGCGCATCGAGAACGCGCCCGGGCGTCATCGGCAGATCGGGAACGCGGACTCCGATCGCGTTGGCGACGGCGTTGGCGATGGCCGCGCCGGGAGAAATGACGGGCGGCTCGCCGAGGCCGATCACGCCGCGGCTTTCGATCGCCGAATCGGTCATCATGTGAACCACGATGTCGCCGACGTCGTCGAGGCCGGAAAGTTTGTAGAATTCCATGTTGGGATTCAGGCACGTGCCGGTCTGCTGGTCCATGATTTTTTCCTCGTGGAGGGCGTAGCAGGTGCCCATGATGCAGGCACCGTAGACCTGGCTCATCGCCGTTTTCACGTCGATGATCAGGCCGCAATCCTGGACCGCGACCATTTTTTCCATGCGGACGACGCCGGTTTCGACGTCCACACTGACTTCGGCCATCTGCGCGCCGCCGACGCCGCTCGAAATGAGCGACATGTTGCGCTGACCCATGGCGACGATGGGCGTCGTGCCGAGCCGGGCGCAGGCCTTTTTCCAGGAGATGGCTTTCGACGGATCGCCGATAACCTGGACTTTGCCGCCGACGGCTTCGAGTTTGTCAGGGGTCGTGCCGAGGCCGGGAGCGACCTTGGCGAGAAGCTCGTTGAGCGCGTTGGTGGCGGAGACGCGAGTGGAAGAGCTGACGCCGCCAACGGTGGTCGAGCCGCCGGAGGCGCCGTCGGGCGGATATTTGTTGTCGCCGATTTCGACGCGAACGCCATCAAGCGGCAGGCCGAGCGTTTCCGCGGCAACGATGTTGATTACGGTGCGGGTTCCGGTGCCGAGGTCCTGGCTGCCGGTGGCGACTTCGACCGAGCCATCGGGATGGATGGTGGTGCGGCAATAGCTGTCGTGGCCGAGTCCACCCCAGGTGTGGATGGAAAGGCCGACGCCGCGCTTCGTTGGGCCGGGCGCTTTATCGCCGCGCGGATGCCATTTCGCTTTCCAATCCATCAATTCGGCGGCTTTCTGGAGTTCCTCCTGATAGAGGGCGGCGCGTTCACCGGCAAGCGGCAGATTTTTCACGAAGAAATCGAGCGGATCCATGCCGAGTTTCGCGGCGAGATCATCGAGCGCGGCCATGGTAAGGAAACAGGCCTGCGGATGATTCGGCGCGCGCCAGGCGCGGGCGGGACCTGTGTTCGTGCGGACGGCGGTGTAGCGCGAACCGCGATTCGGGATGCCACGGAAAATGTAGGGGAGCAGACCGTGAATCCCGACGACGCTCATGCCGCCCGTTCCCCAGGAATCGGAATCCCAGGCGACGAGCGTGCCGTCGCGCTTGGCTCCGACGCGGATTTTGCCGCGGAGCGACGGGCGGGAACCAGCCATCAGCAGTTCTTCCTTGCGCTCGAGCATGAGTTTGACCGGGCGGCCGGCTTTTTTGGCGAGCGCGGCGGCGGCGAGTCCCCAGGTGTCCACGCCAAACTTCGAGCCGAAGCCTCCGCCCATGACCTGGCAATCCACGTTGACGTTGCTGGCGGGAACGTTCAATTCGGGCGATTGGGCGTATTCGCCGGCTGATCCGCTGACGTTTTGCGTGGAAATCCAGACGTTGAGCTTGTCGCCCTGCCATTGAGCCACCGAGCCGTGCGATTCGAGGCAGCAATGGGTGATGACGGGGATGCCGTAGTCGCCTTCGCTGGTGACTTCGGCTTGCTGGAAACCGGTCGAAGGATCGCCGCTGGTTTCCGCTCCCAATTGGCGGGCGCGGCCATCCTTGGCGGCCTGAGCGAGATCGGCGTCGTCGACGAAATAGGGCAATTGCTGGTATTCGACGCGAATACGGCGAACGGCGTCTTCGGCCAGCTCTTCCGTATCGGCGGCGACGGCGACAATTTCGTGTCCCTCCCAATTCACTTCCTTGCCGACGCCGTTGAAGACGTAGACGGCGCGGACGCCGGGCATGCGCTCGGCCGCGCTGGTATCGAGCGCGGTGATTTTGGCGTGGGCGTAAGGCGAGGTGAGCATTTTGGCGACGAGCAGGCTCGCCGGATTCTGGTCGTAGGTGTACTTGGCACGGCCGGAGGCTTTTTCCGGGCCATCAATGCGGGAAATGGATTTGCCGATGAGACCGCGTTTCGACGCCGGAGGCCACGCGATATTGGCCATTAGACCCGACCTCCCTTCTCTTTCGTCGCCGCTTCAAGCACGGCGCGGCGAATGCCCATGTAGGTGCCACAGCGGCAGAGGTTGCCGTTGAGCGCGGCTTTCGCTTCATCGTAGGTGGGATGGGGGTGGTGGTCGAGGTAGGATTTGACCGCCATGACGAAACCGGAGGTGCAGAAACCGCATTGCTGGGCGTCGTTATCGACGAAGGATTGGGAAACCGGATGAAGCTTATGCGCCGGGGCGATGCCTTCGATCGTTTCGATGGCGTGGCCCTGGGCTTCGATCGCGAGCACAGTGCAGGCATAGACGGGACGGCCGTCCAGGATGACGGTGCAGGCGCCGCAGGTGGCGCGGTCGCAGACTTTTTTCGCTCCGGTGAGATCGAGGTGGTTGCGCAGGGCGTCGAGGAGGGTAACGCGCGGCTGGAGGCGAAGAGAGTGTTCGCGGCCGTTGATTTTGAGCCGCACCGGCACGACGCCCGGTCCGCTTACGCCCGGCGCGACTTCGATTCCGGCGGCTTTCAGCAGCCCTTCGTTTGCCAGGACGCCGGCACCGACAGCGAGGCCGCTGCCCTTGATGAACTGGCGGCGCGAAAAGCCCTTGCCGGACTTTTCGCCGAGTTCGGCTTTCGCGTCCGGCTCGCGTCCGGGATCGGTGGGGTGGTTTGGCTTATCGCGATCGGCCATGCGGATACCTCCGGTGAAGTCTAAAGCTTTGCGAACGAAAGGCGGATAGAAGGATCAAGGAGAAAGATGGCCGCAAAAGAGTCCCTCGCTCTTTGAAGTGAGACCCCATCATATTTCCTTGCCGCAGCCGTGTCTAGATGGGTTAGGGTGGAATTGGGGCAGACGGGCAGGTTTGCGTGGCCAAGGGATTCGCGCGGAAGCCATGGCAGCAGGGGATGCAAGCGGCGAGCGAAACAACGGGGTCCTTCAGGCCGATGAAGAGCATTGGCTTTCAGGATGACAACGGCTTGGGGTTCGCCGGTGTGACAAAGGAGGGACCAAGCGATGAGCTTCGGAAACAGCTGGAAGCTATGGGCCGGCGTCGCCGGCTTGCTCTTGGGGGTTGCGCCGTGGGCCGCGGCACAGCAGCCGCGAACGGCGGCGAGCACTGCGCGAAACCGCACCTCGCTCGCGATTACGCTTTACAACTCGAATTTCGCGCTCGTGCGGGAGACGCGAGACGTGGATTTGCCCGCGGGAACAGTGCGGCTGGCTTTCCAGGACGTGCCCAGCTCGATCGAGGCTTCGACGGTGCACATCGAACCTGAGCCGGGCCTGGAAGTGCTGGACCAATCCTACGAATACGACCTGCTGAGCCCGGACCGGCTGCTCGAAAAATACGTAGGCAAGCCGATGACGCTGATTTTTCGCGAACGGGTGAACGGCACAACGCAGGACAAGGACGTGAGCGCGACGCTGCTTTCCACGCAAGGGCCGGTCTGGAAAATCGGCGACCAGATCGTGACCGGAATCAGGCCCGACGGCTACCGGTTTCCCGAGCTTCCAGGCGGATTGTACAGCCGGCCGACGCTGGTGTGGACGCTGCGGAACGAGCGGCCCGGTTCGCGGCAGCTTTCCGTTTCCTATCTGGCCGATCAGATGAACTGGACGGCGGATTACGTGCTGAACCTGACGCGCGAAGGAAAGCGAGGAAGCCTGGAAGGATGGGTGACGCTGACGAACAGCAGCGGGGCGAATTTTGAGAATGCGAAGCTGTTGCTCGTGGCGGGACAGGTGCACCGCGCGACGGCGGGGCCGCGGCTGTATGCGCCGATGGCGGCGCTGGCGCGCGCGGCGGGGGGCGTGACGCAGTTCGCCGAGCAACCGGTGGGCGAATACCACCTGTACACGCTCAATCGCCGGATCGGCTTGCGGAATCACGAAACGAAACAGATCAGTCTGCTTTCCGCGGCAAGTGTGCCGGTGACGAAAGCCTACGTATTCGAAGGCAATCCGGGAATGTTTCGGATGCTGCTACCAATCGAGCGGCCGACGCCGCAAGGCGTGCAGGTGATTCTTTCGTTCAAGAATGACAAGGCCTCGGGCCTGGGCGAGCCGCTTCCCGCCGGCGTCGTTCGCGTCTACCAGCCGGATGCAGCGGGGAATCCGATCCTGCTGGGCGAAGACCGCATCGCGCATACGCCGATAGACGAAACGACGCGGCTGAACATCGGCAGCGCGTTCGACGTGGTGGCGACGCGGAAGCAGACCGATTTCCGGCTGATCGCGCAAAACGTTTACGAATCGGCGTTTGAAATCACGCTGCGCAATCACAAGGAGACGCCGGTGACGGTGGAAGTGCGCGAGCCGGTGAACGGGAGCTGGCAGGTGCTCGAATCGAATTTTCCGGCGAAGAAATTGAATGCGTTCACGCTAGGATTCGACGTGCCCGTGCCGGCCGGGGGCGAGGCGAAACTGACGTATCGCGTGCGCGTGACGGACTGACAAGCAAGCGGGATTTCCCGCGAGCGAGAGAGGCCGACCCGCGGAAGACGCGATATGACGGGCAATCGTGCGGGGCCGTGCCTGGGGACCGGCGGTTGCGAGATTGGCTTGGCTGCCTCAAACGCGCCGGGATCCTTCGCCCCGTCCCGAAAATTCGGGACAGGGCTCAGGATGACATGGATGTTCAGGCCGCGGTGAAAATGGCCACTCGCCGAGCGATTCCCTTCCCTACAAATTCTTCAGCAGGAACGCGGTCATGCGCTCGAAGAGCTGGACGCGCGCGGGCGAGTCGCTGATCGGATGGCCGCGGCCGGGAAAAATCATTAACTGGACGTGGCCAGCGTAACGCTTGGTTTCGATGAGCTTGTCGATAAGCTCGGTGGTGTTGGCGAAATGGACGTTGTCGTCGCCGGTGCCGTGAATGAGGAGGAGCTTGCCGGTGAACTGGCCGGCGTAGGTGACGGGCGAGCCGGCGATGTAGCCCTGGGGATTCTCCTGGGGCGTGCCCATGTAGCGCTCGGTGTAAATGGTGTCGTACTGGCGCCAATCGGTGACGGGGGCGACCGCGACGCCGACCTTGAAAATCCGGCCTTCGCGGAAAAGCAAGTGGAGGGTCAGATGGCCGCCGTAGCTCCAGCCCCAAACGCCGATGCGCGAAGCGTTGACGTAGGACAGCGATTCGAGATACTTCGCTCCGGTGACTTGATCCTGGACTTCGACGCTGCCGAAATGATGGTAGATCGGTGTTTCAAAAGCGTGGCCGCGATTGTAGGAGCCGCGATTATCGAGCATGAAAATGATGTAGCCGTGCTCAGCCATGAGCTGGTGCCACAGGTACGTCGGACCGCCCCACATATCGCGGACGTTTTGCGCTTCGGGACCGCCGTAGACGTAAAAGAGGACGGGATATTTTTTCGCCGGGGAGAAATCGGGCGGCTTGATCATTTCGGCGTAAAGAAGCGTGCCGTCGGATGCGTAAAGATGCAGGAAATCCACCTGGCCCAGGCGCACCTGGGCGAGACGCGGAATCACACCGTCGCTGAGGACGGAAACCAGCCGGCCGGTCGAGGCATGGAGCTCCTGGCGCGGCGGCTGATGGATATTCGAATAGGTGTCGAGATAGGCCGTGGCGCCGGGCGCCATGGAAATATTGTGCGTGCCGGGGCGTTTGGTGATTCGCGCGAAATTTTTGCCGTCGAGGCCGACCCGGTAGAGTTCGCGTTCGCGCGGACTCGACTGGGTGCTGACGAAATAGACGAAGCCGCTTTTCTGATCCACACCGGCGAGCGAGGTGACGACGAAGTCGCCGCTGGTGAGCGGGCGAACCAGACGTCCGGAGGCGCCGTAGAGATAGAGCTGGCGGAAACCGGTGCGCTCGCTCGACCAGATGAAATCGCCATTCGACAGGAAACGGGGATTACCGCCGAGATTGATCCAGTAGCGATCGGTTTCGGTGAGAACGATGCGCGAACGGCCGCTCGAAGGATTGGCGAAAAGAAGATCGAGGCGCGTTTGCGCGCGATTGAGGCGCTCGATCGACAGATCCTTTCCGCCAGGCGTCCATTCGACGCGGGGGAGATAGGTATTCGTATTTGAGCCGGTATCCATCCATTTTGTCTTTCCGCCGCGCGCGGAAACGACGCCGACGCGGACGACGGGATTCGCCGTGCCGGCGCGCGGGTAACGCGTCCAATAGACGGTGGAGTTGTAGGAATTGGGATTGAGGAGCGGGTAGCGAATGACGCCGCTCTCGTTGAATTGGAGATAGGCGATGCGGGAGGAATCGGGCGACCACCAATAGGCGGTGAACAGGCCGAGTTCCTCGGGATAGATCCAGTCGAGCTGGCCGTCGCGCAGCGATTCCTTGCCGTCGCGGGTGAGTTGGCGAATGCGGGCATTCCGCACATTGACGATGTAAAGGTTGTAATCGCGCAGGAAGCTGACCCAGCGGCCGTCGGGCGAAATTTTGGGATCGGTGAGCGGGACCGCGCCGCCGACGAGCTGACGGCTTTGATGGGTTTCCAGGTTGTACCAGACGAGACGCGTGGCCGAGCGCAGGAGCAGCGCGTCGCCCGTGGGCGACCACTGATAACGGCGCGGAGGGCGGCGGCCAAAACCGGTGCGCTGGAGCCACGTTTTCGGCCAAGGATCCAGAAATTGCGCCAGATGCGCGGCATCAATCAGACGCTTACGCACGCCCGTCGCCGCGCTTGCTTCCCAGAGTTCGCGACCGAGCGGCGTGGACTGGAAATAGCTGAGCCATTCGCCGTTTGGACTCCATTCGACGGCACCGAGCTCGGGCGGATGGATGGCGTGCTCGCCGAAAATTTCCGGGACGGTGAGCTGGTTGGCTGGCGGCTGAGGCGATTGAGTGCTCCGCGGTGCCGCAGGAGCGGGTCGGAGACTCGCCGCTACCGGCGCATCTGGCTTGGTGGGAGCGGCGCGGAGGGTTGCGGCCGGGGATCCGGCGAGGAAAAGCGCGGCGATGAGACACAAGAAGTGAATGCGGCGAGACATTTGTGGTTCCTCCGAAAAGAGGGACATTCTAACGCAACCTGATTCGCGTTGCGGCGGCGGATGAATGGGTTCGCTCGCTGGTCGTGCCCCCGGTGTCCGCTAAGGGTGGCAGGTTGTTCACGCGAAAAGGTCGAGTAGCACCTTTCGGGTGTTAAGAAGGATTTCGTCCACCTTGTTGCCCCACCGCTCCTTGAACTCCGGGAAATCGTGAATTGCGTAGTTTCCTGCGTCCCTTATCTTTATGGCCCATTCGGGCCTGTCGTCGGTCAGCATGCCACTATTCCTTGCTGCGTCGACGCAGGCTTGGAAATGGGATTGGCCGGGCCGGAGCTTCCTTTGGATCTGCCCGTGCGGATCGCACGCCCTCTTGAGGGATGATTCGAGAATTGCTCTGCAGAGGACGGCGCATGCCACTTGGAACCCGTATAGGTAGCAGCGGTGTGCTTCCTCAAAGTATTGCCTAACGCCCTCGTCAGCGATGCCGTCTAGTCCAACCTCGTCGAGTGTAGACGCGCGCCTAACGATCTTTGGAAGCTTGCCCAGCACCTCTTCCGAAAAGAAGGCGTCGAGTGAGTTTGTGAGAGCCTCTTCTGGGGGTCTCGCCGGGGGCTCCGGCGCAGCGGTTTTTTCCTCAGTGGCTTTGCGGAGCAGGTCAAGGAATTCTTGCCGCTGGCGCTGGGATAGCTTGTCGAAGGCGTTGGTTGCGAGCTTGGGCCGGCCGGATAGAGAGGAGCGGGTCGTTGCCTGGACCCTTCCGGCGTGAACTATGAGATCGTTGCCGAGCTGCTGCGCCGCGTCTGTGAGCGGGTCGCGGGTCACTTCGGAGTCGTAAGCCATTTCGTCTCCGACCAATAGCAGGAAGGCGTCCGGGCCGAAAATAAAGTGCGTGCCGTCCGTCTCGTAGTTGCCGGAGTTGATATGAGGAAGCAGCTGTCTGAGTATCTCTGCCCGCCTCGAAGGGCCTGGGCCTGCCTTTGGCATCCTGGACTCCTCTCGCATACAGCCACGCTATGAGCGTTGCCGTTAGCTGCGGCGCTGCCTGTCACGCCGTCTTTGGCATGAAACGCTTCGGCGTCCCCTGACGCCAGGCCGAGTTTATTCTTGCACCAACCCTTCCGCAAGAGCGGCCCTGCGGGTCCAGTGGCGTGGAAAGCGTTGCCGGTGCGCCGGCTTGCAGCTGGCGCGTGGTATTACAGGGGGTGAGGAAGTTCGGTTACGGGGCGGTGGCCCAGGGATCGATCGTGGGCACGCCGGCGGCTTCAAAGGGAGAAACGTCGCGCGTGGCAACGGTGAGCCGGTGGAGAGCGGCGATGGCGGCGATTTGGGCATCGGCGGCGGAAATCACATGCCCGCGGCGGCGAGCCCGCATCACGAGTTTCGGGAAGAGCTTGGCGGCGTGGGCGTCGAAGGAAAGGATGCGGTCGCCAAACAGAGCGATGAGCTGCGAATCGAGGGCCGCAGCGAGCGCTTTGCGCCGCTTGCCGGCGGGAAGGTTTTCGACGCCGAGCAGGAGTTCGGCGAGGCTGATGGTCGA
>JAKAOH010000104.1 GCA_021812285.1 Acidobacteriota bacterium
CAACGCCGGCAGGTGAATTTTGTCCAGTTCCCGCCGGTTGTATTCGCTCCGGAAACGTCCTCTCTCCGCTCGCGACGCCTGAAAACAAAAAGCGCCGGGAATCGGCCCGCGACCGGTTCCCGGCGAAAGTCTTGCCCCGATTACATCACTCTTCGGAGGCTGGCGACGGAGATCAGCGTCTGCGCCTTCGAGAGCTCTTTCTTGCCCGAAAGCTTCTTCGCGTTTTTCTTGTCCTGCTTGGCTTCGGTTTTGTTTTTCTTCTCAGTCATGATAGCTTCTCCCCCGGTTTACCCCTCGCGGGCTGCCTTCCTGAGTAGCAACTGCGCTGCCACTCCGGTTTCGCTCGAGAAACAAGATAAAGCGTTTGTTTGCACCACCAAAATCCGCAACCGGCTCCGATCACCGCGCCCGTCTGCGTGGATTTTTCACTGAAAGATGAATTTTTCACTCGTTTTCCGTTCGCGAAAAACCGCTCCTGCCGCGGCACCGGCGCTCTTTCGCCCGCGCAAGCGGCCGTTTACCGCTGGACGATGCCGTGTTTCCGGCATAGGTACTTCATGCGATTCGCGTCCACGCCCAGCAGCCGCGCCGCCTGGGCTTTCACCCCTTTGGCTTGTTCGAGCGCCGCCTCCACGAGTCCCCGCTCGTACGCGTCCACCTGCTCGTCGAGCCGCAGACCGCCCTCCGGGATCCGGTTTTGCGGGCGCGCGCCCCAGCCAGCATCCGCGCGTATTTCCGAAGGAAGATCGGAGAAGCCGATCTCCTCGCTCTCGGTCATCAGCACGAGCCGCTGCACCACGTTTTCCAGCTCCCGCACGTTTCCGGGCCAGCGATAGCGCTTGAGCGCCTCGAGCGCCTCGTGGCTCACCCTCATCATCTGCAAGCCGTTCGCGGCGCAATAGACGCGCAGGAAATGGTCCACCAGCAGCGGTATGTCCTCGACGCGTTCCCGCAGGGGCGGTATGAAAATCGGGACCACGTGAATCCGGTAGTAAAGATCTTCGCGAAACGTGTTCTTTTGGACGGCTTGCTCCAGATTCTCGTTCGTCGCCGAAAGCAGACGGAAATCCACCTTGATCGCCTTCTTCCCGCCCAGCCGGATCAGCGCCCGCTCCTCGAGCACGCGCAGCAGTTTGCTCTGCAGCGACGGCGGCAGCGTCCCGATTTCGTCGAGAAACAGCGTGCCGCGGTGCGCCAGCTCGATCCGTCCCTCTTTCGCCGAAGCCGCCCCGGTGAACGCGCCGCGCTCGTACCCGAACAGTTCGGCTTCCATCAATCCTTCGGGCAGCGCTGCGCAATTGACGCTGATGAACGGCCCGGTGCGGCGGCCGCTCTGCAGGTGAATCGCGCGCGCCACCAGTTCCTTGCCCGTGCCGCTTTCCCCGCGAATCACCACGGTCGTGTTGCTCGGCGCGATTCGCCGGATCGTCTCGAAAACGTGCCGGATCGCTTCGGTGGCCCCGACCAGGTCCCCTTCCTTGTCCTTGCGCCGGATTTCCTCCCGCAGAATACGGTTTTCCCGCTCGATGCGCAGTTTTTCCACGGCCCGCTCAAGCAGGATTCGCAGCCCGTCGGGATCCATCGGTTTGCCCAGAAACTCGTACGCGCCCGCTTCCAGCAGCGGCATCACTTCGTCTTTCCGCAGGTTCTCGCAGATGACGAAAACCAGCGTGTCGATATCCGTTTTCCGCAGATTCTGGATCAGCTCGCGGCATTCGGCGACGCCGCCCGAGGGAAGCGCCGTATCGAGCAGCAGCACTTCGACGGGTTCGGCCTCGAGCAGACGGTAGGCATCCGGCAGGTCGGACCCGGTCAGCACCTCGTATTGGGACGAGAGCGCCGAAACGATCAGCGACCGGCTCGCGGAATCGTCGTCCACGATGGCGATGCGAGTTTTGGGACGAGAAACGGACACGCGAAAGTCTCCACAGGCCGCAGACGCGAGGAAGCGCGCCGTGGCCGCGGCCTGATTCTAGAAACCGTCGAGCCCAGTGTCAACGACCGCCTGCGGCGCCGATTCTCGATGCTCGACGGTGCGCCGCGCGCCGAGTCCTGCTATCATCTAGGAGAACCGCCGAAATAGGAGAATTCGCGAGCGCCGAACGACGGCGACGACTGAGGCCAAAGCTGGCTTGAGCCGTATTCTCATCATCGAGGACGACCGCGATATCGTCGAGCTGGTCCGTTACAACCTGGAGAAAGAAGGATTCCAGGTCACCGCCGCTTTCGACGGCATCGCCGGGCTCGCCCAATTGCAGAAATCCCCGCCCGACCTGCTGGTGCTCGACCTGATGCTTCCGAAGCTTTCCGGCCTGGAAATTTGCAAGGCCGCGCGCCGCGAGGCCGGCCTGAACCGGATTCCGATCTTGATGTTGAGCGCCCGCGGCGAAGAGGCCGACCGCGTCATCGGCCTCGAACTCGGCGCCGACGATTACGTCACCAAACCCTTCAGCCCCCGCGAACTCGTGGCGCGCGTGAAGGCGCTGCTTCGCCGCGTGCAGCCGGCCGAAGAGCACGAGAAACCCATCGAAGCCGGCGCCCTGCGAATCGATCCCTCCTCCTATCGCGTCACGCGCGACGGCGAACTGCTGCCGCTGAGCACGCTCGAATTCCGCCTGCTCTATTTCCTCGCTTCGCGTCCCAACCGCGTGTACACGCGGGATCAACTGCTCGACGCCGTTTGGGGCACGGGGAGGTTCGTCACGCCGCGCAGCGTCGACGTCTACATCCGGCGTTTGCGGGAAAAGATCGAACGCGATCCGGAAAAGCCGCTGCACCTGAAGACCGTACGAGGCGCCGGCTACCTTTTCGAAACCCGTGCGCGCTAGCCTGCTATCGAAACTTGGCACCGCCTACCTGCTCTTTCTGCTCGCCGCTCTGGCCGTTGCCGGTTTCTCCTCGAAAATGGACCTGCGCCGTGACGCGCTGCTGGTCGCCTTCGCGCTGGTCGCCACCGGCCTGGCCTTGTGGCTGGGTCTTTGGAAGCGATTTTCCCGCCGCGTTGCCGAGCTGAAGCAGTCCGCGCGCCGTCTGGCGACCGCCGATTTTCGGCCCACGCCCGCCGATTCCTCGCGCGACGACCTCGCCGAACTCCGCGACGCCATGAACGCCGCCGCCGCCGGCCTCGAGGCTCGCACCGGCGCGCTCACGCAGGCCAGGGACCGCTGGACCGCGATTCTCCGCGGCATGGTGGAGGGCATCGCCGTGATCGGCGCCGGCGAGCGCGTCGCTTTTTGCAACGACACGTTTTCGGAAATCATCGGGATGAGCGCCGCGCGGGCCGAAGGCCGGCCCATCCTCGAGGTGGTCCGCCAGCCGGAAGTCCTCGATCTGATCCGGCGCGGCCTGGCCGGCGAGGAGGGCCTTCGCGGAGAAATGGAAGTCGGCGGCGCGCGCCGCCGCGTCTTTGGCGTCACCGTTTCCCCCGTGCCCGGTTCGCCCGAGGAAACCACTGGTGACGCACCCATTCGCCCGATCGGCGCCGTCGCCGTGCTCCACGAAATCACCGAGCTTCGCCGCCTCGAGCAGGTGCGCAGGGATTTCGTGGCCAACGTTTCTCACGAACTGAAAACGCCGCTCACCTCGATCCAGGGATTCGCAGAAACGCTGCTCGGTGGCGCGCTCGACGACCGCGTCAACAGCCGCCGCTTCGCCGAAATCATCCGCGATCACGCCCTGCGCCTGAGCCGTATCACCGACGATCTGCTGAAACTTTCGCGGATCGAGGCGGGCAAGCTCGAGCCGGAATTCCAGACGGTCCCGGCGAAGGAACTGATCGAGCGGGCGATCGAAGCCGCGCGTCCCCGCGCCGAAGCCAAGCGCCTCGCGCTCCGCCTGGCCGATGCGCCGGAAACCTTGCGCCTGCGCGGCGATCCCAACCTGCTCCGCGAAGTGCTCGACAATCTGCTCGCCAACGCCATTCAGTACACGCCTGAAGGCGGCCGCATCGAAGTGAGCGCCGCGGAAGAACAAGGCTGCGGCGCGATAGCCGTCACCGACACCGGCATCGGCATTCCCGAAGCCGAGCAGGAACGCATCTTCGAGCGCTTCTACCGCGTGGACGCCGCGCGCTCGCGCGAACTCGGTTCCACCGGGCTGGGCCTCTCGATCGCACGCCACATCGTCGAAGCCCACGGCGGCCGCATCGAGGTGAAAAGCGAGGTCGGCGAAGGCTCGCGCTTTTCTTTCTCGATCCCGCTCGACCGCTGACCTCCGCCGCGCGAATCCTCCGCCCAAAACCGGCCCCCGGTGAGGGCTCTTGCCGGTGACGTCGCCATTTGAACACGCGGCAGACCGCTTTCTCCGAGAATTCACAATCCCGTCACGACGCGGAAACGCCCGTTTGCCACGCTCTTTGTGGCTGGCAACGGACGCGAAACGAACGGCACGGGAGACGGCAATGGCGACAGCGGCGCGAAACGTGGCGAACCTGCAGGCAACGATGCTCGAAAGCTATCTGGTGGCGATGGCGCGGGCCGTCGAACGCTCGATCGAAGGCGCGATCGACGCGCTCCTCTCGCGGGACGAAGCCAGGGCCAGCTCCCTTTTTCTCCTCGAACCGCGCATCAACGAAATGGAAGTCGTCATGGACGACCACGCCGTGCGCCTGCTCCGCGAAGGCGGCCTCGCCGACGCCCAACTCCGGCACATCGTCGCCGCGCTCAAAATCAACAACGACCTCGAACGCATGGGCGATCTCGCCGTCAACATCGGCCAGCGCACGATCGCGCTCGCCCAGATGCCGCCGATCGAACCGCCTCCCGAACTCGCGCCGATGACCGGCGCCGTTCGCGCGATGGTGGGACGCAGCCTCGGTTCGCTGGTGCATCGCGACCTCGGCCTCGCCCAGGAAGTGCTCGAAACCGAGGAAAGCGTGGACTCGTTCCGCGACCGCATTTTCGGGCGCTTGATGGTGGCGATGCGCGAAGACGCCACGCGCATCGGGCCCCACGTGCAGTACCTGCTCGCCACGCGCCATCTCGAACGCATCGCCGACCACACCACCAACATCGCCGAAGACGTCGTTTTCTGGCTGCGCGGGCTGGACATCCGCCACGGGCGGCTTCGCGAAGCGGAGATCGCGGAGCCGCTGGAACCGGCGGAGCGTTTCTGAGGAATTCCGGATTCGCGCCGCGGTCCGCGCCGCCCGCCGCGTTACGCCTGCCTTCTCTTTGCGTGGATGGGAGAGCCCTGTTTCGACTTAGCCCTGGTCCCGTCGGCGCAGCCGCGCGTTCTGGTCCAGCAGCAATCGCGAGAAAATGGCGATGATCAGCACGAAAAGCGTGACGAAAAGCGCGGCGGCGTACGCCAGGGCGTGCGCGCTGGCGAACGGCTCGGTGACGAACGCCCAGATCGCGTAGGTCAGGTAGCCGATCGGCTCGTTCGTCAGATGTCCGGTCCAGAGGTAATTGTTCCAGCCGGCGGTATAGAGCAGGGGCGCCGTTTCTCCCACGGAAATCGCGAAGCCCAGCAGAATCCCGGTCAAAATTCCCGGCAGCGCCGCCGGCACGACGATATTCAGCGTCACCCGCGCGTCGCCGGCGCCCAGCGCGTAGGCGGCTTCGCGCAGGCTGTGCGGCACCTGGCGAATCGCCATTTCGCTGCTGCGGCAGATGTACGGGAGCAGGATGATCGCCAGCGCCACGCTCCCCGCCGTCACGGAAAATCCCCAACCGAAATCCACCACCATCAACACGTAGCCGAAATAACCGATCACGATCGAAGGCACGCCCACCAGCACGTCCACCAGGAATCGGATCACCGGCGCCAGCCGCCCGTGATCGAATTCCGCCAGGTAGATACCGGCCGCCAGTCCCGGCGGAATGGCCAGCAACAGACTTCCCAGCGCGAGCACGCCGGTGCCTTCGATCGCGTTGATCAGGCCGCCGCCGTACCCCTCGGTGACATGCGTGAGGATCGTCGGAGTCAGAGCATGATAGCCACGCTCGAACACGACGACCAGGATCCAGACCGTCGCGCTGCCGAGCAGGAGAAAAGCGAGCAGACTCAAGGACCAGCCGAGAGAATCGAAAACGCGCCGCCGCAGCCTGCGCGAACCCGTCGGGCGCACGGTCCCGGCGCGCGCTTCCCCTTCGGCTGGCGTCGCGGTCATCAGGCTACCCTCGCGCTTTGCCGGCCTTCGTAATAGAGCAGAATGCGGGCGAATCCGTTCACCACAATCGAGATCAGACAGAGCACCAGCGCCACTTCCGCCAGCGATCGCACCGCCATCCCCGTCGGGTCGGTCAGTGCGCTATCGAGCTGGGAAACGATGAAGGAGGCCATCGTCGAAATCGGCGCGTAAATATTCCCCGGCAGGTAGTTCACCGCGTTTCCGCTGATCATCAGCACCGCCATCGTCTCTCCCAGCGCGCGGCCCGTGGCCAGGATGCTGCCGCCGATCAGCACGCGGCGCGTCGCCGGCAGCAGCACGGTTCGCAGCGCCTCGAAGCGGCTCGCTCCCAGAGCGACCGCCGCTTCCCGCAGGTCGGCCTGCTGCGCGACCAGGGCGTCGCGCAAGGTCGCCGTGATCAACGGCACGATCATCAGGCTGAGCACCAGCCCGGATGTGAGCAAGCCGTACCCGCTGCCCACCGCACCGCCGAAAAAGGGAATGAACCCGAAATGTCTCGCCAAAAAGGGAAAGACGCGATGCCCCAGGAACGGAATCACCACGACGTAGCCCCACAGTCCGTAGACCACGCTCGGAATCGCCGCCAGCAATTCCACGAAAAAGGAAAACCACGTCTGCAGCGACGGCGGCAAACCCTCCGCCAGAAACATCGCTGCGCCCACTCCCACCGGAACGGCGATCGCCAGCGCTACCAGCGTGCTCAGCAGCGTCCCCACGATCAGAAACAGGATGCCGTAATGCGCGCCCCGCAGCACCTGCTGCCCGTGAACGGTGATCGGATTCCGATAGAGGAAGCCGAGGCTCCAGGTGTTTTTGTACAGAAAGGAAAACCCGTTGAGCCGCACCGCCGGCCACGCGTACAGCCCAAGGAAGGCGACGATGATCACCAGCGTCCCCGCCACCAGGCACGCCAGCAGTCCCGTGAACAGGTGAAAACTCAAAACCGCTCTCCGGAATCGGACGAGCGGCCGCGTCCACTTCGCAGCGGTATTTTTCATCCCTTGCCCGTTTGCAAAACGCGCCGCTCGACGGCAACCGGCTGCCGCCGAGCGGCCCAATCCACCAAAATCAATTCTGAATGTTACTGGATCTGCGCGATTTGCGCCTGGCTCAGCTTGACGACCGGGGCCGGAAGCGGCACGAAGTGAACCGCCGCCATGAAATGTGGCGTGCTGCCGCCGTTCCGGCTGATCGCCCAGGTGAAAAACTTCCGCAGCGCCGCCGCCATTTCGGCCGAAGGCTGCCTGCGGCTCACCAGCGCGTATTCGTAGTTGATGATCGGGTAGGATTCCGCGCCCGGCGCGAAAATCAAGCTGATCCGTTCGTCTTGAGGCGTCTTCGGCACCATCACCGCCGCGGCCGCTTCCGCGGTCCGCGCCGAGGGGAGCAGGAAATTCCCCGCGCGATTCTTCAGCACCGCGATGCCCAGACCCTGCTTCTCGATCGCGTTCTGAAAGCTGGTTCCGATGTAGGCGATGGCGTAGGGATTATCCTGCGTCGCCGTCACCATCCCCGGATTGCCTTCGGCGCCGATTCCGCCAGGAACCGCCGGCCAGGTCACCGTGGTGCCGTAGCTGACGTTGTTGGACCAGCTGGGCGTGCTGAACGAAAGGTACTGGGTGAAGATGAACGTATCGCCGCTGCCGTCGGTGCGATGAACGGGAATGATGAGGTGGTGCGGCAGATGGACGCCGGGATTGAGTTCCTTGATCGTGGCGTCGTCCCAATAGCGGATCGTGCCGCTGTAAATGCCCGCCAGGGCCGGACCGCTCAGCCTCAGGTGAATCTTGTTCAGACCCGGCAGGTTGTAATTCACCATCTGCATTGAGATGCAGAGCGGAATGTTCAGCAGCGGGTGCATCTTCACCAGCGCGTTGCTCATATACGCGTCGGAAGCGCCGATCTGAACGATGCCGGCGACCGCTTGCGAAATTCCCGTGCCGCTGCCGGTGGATTGCGGAGTGATTTTCACACCCGGATCGGTGTGCGTGTAAACCGGAACCCAAAGCTGAAAGAGCGGATAGAGCAGGCTCGATCCCGTTTCCAGAATATTGATGGTCCCCGCGGCCATGGTCGTGCGGGCGCCAATGCTGACGCTGGCGGCAAGGGCGAGCGCGAGAACGCCGCCCATCCAGGCCAAGCGATGATTCCGGACAGGACGCAAATTCGGAAGAAGCGACAAAGCAGCCTCCTTGATTTCGTGAAGTCTTTTAGCCGAACGCAACTGCGGCATCGGTCCTCTTCGACGCTGCCGATGCTAGCGGCCAATTGTGACGGTTATGTTTCGACGAGATGAATTTCCCGCGAAGACACCCCGGTCCAAGACGGCTCCCGCCAACCCCGCGACAGCGCTCAACCCACCGTTCCTCACGAAATTGCGCTTGTAACCGAATATTCACCTTCCACTTACAGACGATTCACCCTCAACAGGGACACTCTGTCCGCACGAAAACACCCAGTCGAGGCCGCGCCACTCCAGATGAAGACCGGAACATCCCGGCTCTCGTTGCTCGCAACCGCCGGCCCGCTGCTGTTTTCTCGCGGCCGTTTCGCGCCCTTTTGTTTGTTTCACTTTTCTTCGCAGGTATTGATCCGCCGCATTCATTCGCTCCGGCATCATCCGGGACACTCTGAAGGAGGAGACGCCTCATGCGACGAACGGTAGTTCTTCCGCTGGCGATGGCCATTGCCTTTGCCACGCCCGCGTGGAGCAAAGGTAAGGAAGGCAAGAAAACTTCGGCGGCAAAGACCGCCGCAAGCGCCGTATCTGCCGCCGCGAAAGGCGCGGCCAAAAGCGCCGGCCCGATCAAACCGGCGAGCGCCGATTTGACGTTGGAACTGGCACAGCTTCAACAGACGGTTCAAGCGGAATCGAAACAGATTGAGGCCCAGCAGAAACAGATTGAAGCGTTGGAACAGCGGGTCGGTCTCCAGACTCCTGCGCCGTCGGCGGTAGATTCCAGCGGGGCAACCACAACCAGCGCAGCGGTTGAGACGCCGGTCGCGACGCCTTCGCCCGAAGCGCGGCCTGCGACGACGCAGCCGGCCATTGCAACTTTAGCCTCCCCGGGCGCTGCGATTGCTGCGCCGGCGAGCAATGGACAGGGGGCCGGCACCGAGCCGGCATCGCCTTTGCAATTCCGTATCGGCAGCGCCTACGTCACTCCTGTTGGATTCATGGATTTGACCGGCGAGTGGCGCAGCAGGGACGTCGGAAGTGGCATCGGAACGAACTTCGGCGGAATCCCGTACGGCGACGCAATCCCGGCTAACATTGGCGAGTTTCGTTTGAGCATGCAGAACTCCCGCATCGGCTTCCGCGTGGATGCAAAGGTGGAGGGCGCCCACGTGATCGGTTATATGGAGTCCGACTATTTGGGCGTGCTTCCAGGAAACGTCGCCGTGAGCAGCAACAGCAACAGCTTGCGTTCGCGGCTGTACTGGGTGGACATCAGTAAAGGCAAGTGGGAGTTCTTGGGCGGCCAAAGCTGGAGCTTGATCACTCCCGGCCGCAGCGGCATTTCTCCGCTCCCCGGCAACATTTTTTTCAGCCAGAACATGGATACGAACTATCAGGCCGGCCTGTTTTGGGCTCGTAACCCCGAGCTGCGCGTCGTTTATCATCCGTCGAGCAAAGTGGCCTTTGCCCTGGCGATAGACAGCCCGGAGCAATACATCGGAGGCTCGGCCGGCGGCGGTTTGATCACCTTGCCCCAGGCAGCCAGCGGCTACATTGGCCCGGAATTGGACAATGGAGGCACCACGCTCAGCGTAGGGAACTCGGCGCCTGACATTATTGCGAAGCTCGCCCTTGACCCCTCGCCTCATTTCCACCTCGAGGTTGGCGGCGTCGTGAGGCGGTTCCGACTCTACAACCCCGTTTCGACAACCAGTTATTCGGCGACGGGCGGCGCCGGTTTCCTCAATGTCGGCTTCGACCTGTTCAAGGGCTTCCGCATTCTCACGAACAACTTCTGGGGCGATGGAGGCGGCCGTTATATTTTCGGGCAAGCTCCCGATCTGATCGTGCGTGCCGACGGGAGCCCCTCTCTGGTGCACTCGGGGTCAACTGTTTCGGGCTTCGAATGGACTGTGAAACACACGCTGCTCTTTGGCTACTACGGCGGCATTTACATCTCACGAAACGCTGAATTCGATACGAACGGAAAGCCGATCGGGTACGGATACTCCGGCTCGCCCTCGAGCCAAAACCGCAGCATCCAAGAAGGAACGTTCGGCTTGAACCAGGGCATTTGGAGCAATCCGCATTACGGAGCCCTCAATTTCATCACCCAATACTCGTACTTGACGCGCAGCCCTTGGTCCGTTCCGGCCGGCAGCCCCAAGAACGCCGACGTGAACATGCTCTTCTTCGACCTGCGTTATACTCTGCCCGGGTCCGCTCCTGCGATGAAGTAGGCGAGCGGCAGATGGCGCAGCCGAAGAAAGAGGCTCGGAAGCGATGATGGCAACAACGGCTACGACACGCGTGCGAAGTCGCCGGCGAGCTCCCTTGCGGAAGAACGCGAGGGAGCAGACCAGTGTCGCGCGGCGATTGCTATTCGTCGCGGCCTTTGCCACCGTGCTGGGGGTGGGCTGCGCGAAAAAATCCGGTCCATCCTCGGCTGGCGAATCGGCCACCATCAACCTGACCGGAGCGGGCAGCACGTTCATCTACCCCGCCATGACGCAGTGGATCAGCGATTATCAAAAAGCTAATCCCGGCGTCAAAATCAATTACCAGTCCATCGGCAGCGGCGGCGGAATCCAGCAGGTGAAGGCCGGGCTCGTGGATTTCGGCGCCAGCGATGCCGCGCTCAGCGACGACCAGCTCAAAACCATGCCTCCGGTCGTGCAGATTCCCGAGAGCTCCGGGCCGGTCTGCCTTACCTACAACCTGCCTCAGATGAAAAACTCTCTGCGGCTGACTCCTGCGCTCGTCGCCGACATCTATCTTGGCAAAATCAAGCGCTGGAACGATCCTCAGATCGAGAAGGTGAATCCCGGCGTCCACTTCCCGAACGAGCCGATCATCGTCGCCCATCGCGCCGAGGGCAGCGGCACGACGAATATCTTCACCACCTACCTTTCCACCGTCAGCCCCGAGTGGGCCAAAACAGTCGGCCACGCCATCTCGGTCGATTGGCCGGTGGGGCTGGGCGGCAAGGGAAATGAAGGCGTCACCGGGCTGATCCAGCAGAATCCCGGCGGTTTCGGCTACGTGGAACTCGCCTACGCCCTCAGCAACCATCTGCCCACCGCTCTGCTCGAAAACCGCGCCGGCAAATTCGTCGCGCCCAGCGCGGCGGGAACCACGGCGGCGATCGCCGCGTTTTCCGCTTCGCTCGACAAGGACGTGCGCAATCCCGTGGTCGACGCACGGGCTTCGGCTCCCGACGCCTATCCGATCTGCGGTTTCACGTACCTGATCGTTCCCAAGAATCCGAAGGACGCGAAGAAAGCGCAGGCGCTGGCCGGCTTCATTCGTTACATCCTGGGCGAAGGCCAGCAGGTCGCAGCCAGGCTCGACTACGCGCCCATCCCTGGCTCAATCGCCCAGCTGGACCAAAATTTGCTTGACGAGGCCATTGGCTCGGGAGCCAAAACTCCGTAGCCGCGGCTTGGCTTAGAGGGGCGGAAGCCTTAGGGTTCCGCCCTTTTCTTCTTTCACCTCCCCGGCTCGTTTGTTTTCAGGCTTCCAGCCGGGCTTTAACATAACTGTAACAATCGCCCGTCAAAATCGAGTTTCGCGACTCCATGGCCACTGTCACTCATCCTGCCCGCCCTTCCCTTGACCACGAAGACGCACCCGCCGGCTTTTTCCGGCGTAGCTCACGCCGGATGAAGAATCTGGGCCGGAGCGACCTCACCGGCCATCTGGTCACCGGCGCGGCGGCCCTCTCCATTCTCCTGATCACCGGTGGGCTGATCGTCGAACTCTGGATGCAGTCCGCGCTTTCCCGGCAGAAGTTTGGTTGGAATTTTCTCGTCGGACGCACTTGGAATCCGCTGCTCGAACATTTGGGCGCGCTCCCCTTCATCTATGGCACCGTGGTCACGTCCGTGATTGCGCTGCTGATCGCCGTGCCCGTCGGTTTGGGGGCGGCCATCTTCCTGGCGGAGCTCGCGCCGCCGCGGCTTTCGAGCGCCCTCGCCTTCGTCATCGATCTGCTGGCGGCCGTGCCGAGCGTGATCTACGGCCTGCTCGGCATCTTCATTCTGGTTTCCTTTCTGCGGACGACGGCCGATCCGGCGCTGCAGAAAACCCTGGGATTCCTGCCGCTGTTTCAAGGGCCGATCTACGGCATCGGTTTTCTGGCCGCCGGCGCGATTCTGGCGATTATGGTGGTGCCGTTCATCATATCGG
>JAKAOH010000279.1 GCA_021812285.1 Acidobacteriota bacterium
GCGCCTCCGGTTGTCGGGCGAGGGCTTTGGAAGGCGCTCTCGGCAAGATAGGTGAACCAGTTCCTGAAGTCTTGCCGATCGTTCGCATCCAAATGGGCGGCGTCGGGAAACCCGTCCCCTCGTGTATCCGTCATCGGCTCGAAGCGACTCCGGATGGGTTTGGTCCCGGCCGGTTCGCGCGAGCCGGTTCGAAGAACATGCGCGGTGTGGGCCTCGACGGTTCGATTCGTGTGCCGGGATTTTGCCGGTGGTTGACAGCCGGAGCAGAGGCAAGTTCCCACCCCGGTCAAAGCCCAAGCCGCCCGACGCATCCACCCGCGTCGACGGAATGTCCGAGAGATGGAGGTTTCGCTCACCGCAGACGGCTCTATCTTATGGCATTGCCCATGACGAATTCTGCAGAAGTTTTCCGGGAGGGACAGTTGTCGCGAGGGCAGCCGACGCCAGATCGGCGGGGCGAATGGGACGTTGACCGGGTACGGCGGCGGTTTGCCGATCGAGGGAAAATTACTGGCGCTCGAGAGCCGGCAGTTGACCTTGCTGTGATTCCTTCGAAAGCGCCACACTCCGCTCGTCCCTACATTTTCATGATGTAAGGGCGGCGAATCCCGGTGGAAGCTATAGGGGCTTTTGCTCGCAGATTGGCGCGATGGCGAGTACTTTTCGGTCGCGGCGGCATCAAAATGGGCATGCACCAGGAGGGAGCAAACCATGAATGAAGCCACACAACAGACGGTGCTCGAAAAAGAAGGCGCGTCGCAGGAAAAACGAACCTATACGGCGAAGGCGTATGCGGCCACGAGCCCGATTGCGGCGCTTGCCAGCGCGACAATCACGCGACGGGAGCCCGGAACGGAAGACGTGGAGATCGAAATTCTCTATTGCGGAGTTTGCCATTCGGACCTGCACCAGGTACGGAATGAGTGGCAAAGCGCAATGCCTACGGTTTATCCGTGCGTGCCGGGACACGAAATCGTCGGCCGCGTGGTGAAGGCGGGACGCGCCGTGAAGAAGTTCAAGGAGGGCGATCTGGCAGCGGTCGGCTGCATGGTGGATTCGTGCCGGACGTGCAGGAGCTGCCGCGAAGGACTCGAACAATATTGCGAATGCGAGAGCGGCGCGACGCTCACCTACAATTCTCCGGACAAGCACCTGGGCGGAGTTACTTACGGCGGCTATTCCGAAAACATCGTGGTGAACGAGGCGTTCGTGCTGGGCGTTTCGGAAAAACTGAGTCTGGCGGCGACGGCGCCGCTGCTCTGCGCGGGCATCACCACCTATTCGCCCTTGCGCCATTGGAACGTGGGCAAGGGGCAAAAGGTGGGCATCGTGGGCCTCGGCGGATTGGGCCACATGGGCGTGAAATTCGCGAGCGCCTTCGGCGCGCAAACGGTTTTGTTCACCACGTCGGCCGGAAAAACGGCCGATGCGCTGCGCCTGGGAGCGCACGAAGTGGTGCTCACGAAAAACGAAGCGGAAATGCAGAAGCACGCCGGCAGCTTCGATTTCATTCTGGACACGGTTTCCGCCGAGCACGATCTGAACGCCTATCTCAATCTGCTCAGCCGCGACGGCGCGATGGTGCTGGTTGGAGCGCCGGAAAAGCCGGCTCCGGTGGCCGCGTTCAGCGTGATCGGGAACCGGCGGCAACTGGCAGGATCGGCCATCGGCGGCATTCGCGAGACGCAGGAGATGCTGGATTTCTGCGCCGAGCGCGGGATCGCCTGCGATATCGAACTGATCCGCATTCAGCAGGTCAACGAAGCCTACGAACGACTCCTCAAAAGCGAGGTGAAATACCGGTTTGTGATCGACATGGCTTCCTTGCAATAAACGGCGAAAGAATTCGAGGGAGAAACAATGCAAACGCGCAAGTTGGGAAAAAACGGTCTAGAGGTTTCGGCGATCGGGCTGGGCTGCATGGGGATGTCTTTTTCCTACGGGCCGGCCACGGACCGTTCGGCAATGATTTCGCTGGTTCGTTCGGCCGTCGAACGCGGCGTGACGTTTTTCGATACGGCCGAAGCCTACGGCCCGTTCAAGAACGAGGAACTCGTGGGCGAATCTCTGGCTCCCTTTCGCGGCAAAGTCGCCATCGCCACGAAATTCGGCTGGAAACTCGGCGCCGGAAACGATCCGCGAGGAATGAAGGGGCTGCCGGGACTCGATAGCCGCCCGGAACACATCAAGCAGGTGGCCGAGGCTTCGCTCAAGCGGCTGAAAGTGGATGCGATCGATCTGTTCTATCAGCACCGCGTGGATCCGGAAGTTCCGATCGAAGACGTCGCGGGAGCGGTGAAAGATCTGGTCCAGCAAGGCAAGGTGAAGCATTTCGGGCTTTCGGAAGCGTCGGCGAAGACCATTCGGCGCGCGCACGCCGTCCAGCGCGTGACGGCAGTTCAGAGCGAGTACTCGATTTGGTGGAGACGCCCGGAAGAGGAAGTGCTGCCGACGCTCGAGGAATTCGGAATCGGTTTCGTTCCGTACAGTCCCTTGGGCCGCGGTTTCCTAACCGGGAAAATCAACGAAGACACCACGTTCGACAAATCCGATTTCCGCAACATTCTTCCTCGCTTTACGCCCGAGGCCCGGAAGGCAGCACTT
>JAKAOH010000105.1 GCA_021812285.1 Acidobacteriota bacterium
CGATTCTTTCGATCAAACGGTCGCTTTCTTCCGGAGAAAGACGGGCAGGGAAGAACTCCATCACCGCGGGGTCGGCGTTCAGGCGGGCAAACGGCAGGCAATCTTCCCGGCGCCAGCGGCGAAGAATCAGGCGAGGCGTGGCGAGCTTCATCGGCTCGAATACGGTAGCAGCCACGCCTCACCGCGGCAACGCCGCGTCATGCAAGCGGGCACACGGCGCGAGGGCTTTATCGCCGGCGCGCTACGCTATTGTTCCGCCATGCGCTGCGCAACGTGCAGCAGCAACTGGCGGTCGGTTTGGCTGAGTCGGTCGAGCAACCGCGCCATCCGGTTCATGAACCGCGTTTGCTCGGGCGTCGTCGCCAGGACGAGTTCTTCGGCGGTGACGCGGTCGGGCATCAGCACGGTTTCCGGCGGCTGATCGAAATCGTAAAACAGTTGGTAAAGCGGCACCTCGAGCGCTCGCGCCAGTTTTTCCAGCGTTTCGATCGAGGGGATGGTATGGCCGTTTTCCACGCGAGAAACGTAGCAACGGAGCAGTCCCGTGCGACGTTCGATTTCGCTTTGCGGCAGTCTTTTACTTTCTCGCAACGCCCTCAGGCGTGCGCCTATCGCGGACATCTCTTACATCCTCCTCGAGGGCCAAACCAATACGGGTGTTAGCGGCTCCGAAACTTTCTTCGGAAGCCCGAGGGCTGGCGAATGAGGTCGTGCGCCGTGCGACCGGCGCGGCCGGCGCCCGGGGTTTTACGGGCGTGCGGACGACCCCGACGGTTAGGAGAAGTGTAACGGAAGAAGGGTATCTGTCGAGTAGATATTTCTAGAGATATTGCCCTACGGGTAAACAGTCGTGATCTGTCGTTTGTGCCGCTAGGGAGCACGCCAGAGGACTTTGCGGGCCTCGCCTTCGCGTTTGAACATCACAATTGACGCCGCGGACGTCTGCTGGATGTCGCCGGTGATCCGATTCGGTGCAGCGCTCACGCCGATGTCCGTTTCGTATCCCGACCGATCCATCAAATCGAGCGAAGGTTCCGGCCCTCCCAGATGCACGCGCATTTTGCCGGCTTCGTCGAAGAGGAGCAGGCGCGGACCGAGCGCGTCGCCATCGAGCGAAACGGTGGTATCGCCCGCGTCGTCGTAGAACGACAAATTGGGGCTGATTCCGCCCAACCGGATACGCGTTTTGCCGGAGGAGTCTCCGAGCGTAATGCCCGGTTGCGGCCCTCCGCCCTTGAGCGAGATCATCGTTTGTCCTCGTCCGTCGTAGAGCGTGAGGGAGGGGAAGTTGCCGTCAACCGCCGTGAGCCTGGCGCGCACATCGCCCGCGTTGTCGGTGAGCAGAATCTGGTGCGCGGTGATCGTGCGTGGCTGGGGCCGCGCCGCGCCCAGAACGCCGACGGCGGCAAGGAGCGCGAGCGCGGCAATTCCGATGCGCCGCCAGCGCCTGTTTTCGCGCTCGAGCCTATCGAGCCGCGCAAGAATCGTTTCGCTGTCTGGAGTCATTTGGCTTCCCCCTGCGCATTTCCGGTCTGGCCGGCCATTCATAGGTTCATCCTACCATCGCGGGCAGCGCCAGCCATTTGCGCGCGATGACGTCGCGATTTTCATGCTCGATTCGTCTGAGTGGAAACGAAGGGAATGATAGAGATCAGAACCAGTCGCTGCGGTAAACGATCCACCAACAGACCGCCAGAATCGGTATCGTCGCCACCAGCCCCCAGATCAGCGGCAGCGCGAACCCCACAACCGTGCTGATCGCCGATACCAGCAGCCAGAAAAGCTTTCGCTGGTTCATGCGGCCAGTATAACGGCAAGTGCGGAAGTAAGGATCGCGCGTGGAATAGGGGAGTGCCAAAGATGCAGCGGGACTGTTTCGTTTCGGAACGGGCCGCCCGTTTCACTGGCGCGGTTTTTGAGCAGCGGCGTGCAACTCACGCTGAAGCGAGCACAGACGTTACCGGCGGCGCAGGAAAAGCGCGGTTGACGAAAAAACTCCGGACGCGAGAAAAGCTGGGCGAAAGCGCGGCGCGCTATGCCAGCCGCCGATGCCCGGCCTCGGGCGTGTTACCAGCGAGGCTCGCGCTTGCCCATCGGGAAATCGGGATGTTCCTCGAAGCGCCCGCCTCCCGAACCGCGGCCACCATAGCCGCGTCCGCCGGATGAACGACCACCCGGACCCGAGCGAGGCCCTCCGCCTTCGCCCTTGGGGCGCGCTTCATTGACACGCAACGCGCGGCCGTCGAGTTCTTTGCCGTTGAGAGCGGTCATGGCGCGGGAAGCTTCCTCGTCATTCGGCATATCCACGAACGCGAAACCGCGGGAGCGCCCGGTGTCGCGATCCATGGCGATGTGAATGCGAGTGATTTGACCGAATGGCTCGAACATGGTTCTCAGCTCGGTTTCGGTGGTGTGGAAGCTGAGGTTGCCGACAAAAAGATTCTTCATGTCCTCTCCTCGAAGAGTTGAACCGTGGACGCAGACCCGTCCCCCGTTAATTGCGGCGAGGCGCCGTTTCCGCGAGACGCTATGGTTCCGAATGAGATCAAAGGAAGGAAGGAGCGGTCGCTGCGCCGAAGAACGGAGATCCGAGCGAACACGGTGAGCCGGGATGGCCGTTTGGAGTCACGATACCCAACGAGTATACACCAGTCGGGCCTGTCAAGCCGATGGGAAATCAAGGAATGCCCGGCGAGCCCTGGCCGGCCCCCGGCCCCGTGGCCAGTCCCGGCGAAATGCCGGGCGAGAGGCGATTCCCTGCCGCGTGAGGCAGGGCGCCCCACATCCATCCGCTCGGCCGCGCGCGTGAGGAGCGCCTGTTTCCCTTTGTTTGTTGCTTCGCGCACACGCGAACGTTCATTCCACTCCCGCAAGGCCAACCAGCCGCGGTATCGTGGCGTCTAAACGCAAAGAGATACCCCTGTGGCGGGGCCATGTGAGAGGGAAGCCGATGATGAAACGTTTGGGAATCTGGATCCTGGCTTTGGTTTTTGCCGCCGTCGCGGCGCAGGCCACGACGCTGCGGCTGAAAGATGGCCGGATGTACGACGGAACCTACCTTGGCGGGACAAAGGATCAGGTGCAGTTCCTCATCAACGGCGAAGTCAAGATCTTCAATACGTCCGACGTGGCTTCAATCGATTTCACCACTCCACCTCCCGAAGCGGTCGCGCCGCAGGCGATGCCGCCCGAACAGGCGCCTCCGCAGCAGGAACCTGCACCCGCGCCCGAACCCGCGCCTTACGATCAGAACGCCGGACTCACGCAGAGCGTCACCGTGCCCCAGGGCACGCCGATCATGATCAGCATGATCGATAGCGTCGATTCCAAGGTCAATCGTCCCGGCGACATCTTTCATGCCAGCCTGGTGAACGATCTGACAATCGGCGACGTGGTCGTGGCCCGGCGCGACGCCGACGTCTACGGCAAACTGGTTCAGGTGCAATCGGCCGGCAAGATGACCGGGAAATCCGAACTGCGCCTGGAACTCATCAGCATTCGCACCGTCAACGGCACGCTGCAGCCGATCGTCACCGGAGACTATCAAGCCGTGGGCAAATCGCAGACGAAAAAGACGGTGAAGCATTCCGTCATCGGCGCGGTTGCCGGCGGAATCATCGGCGCCATCGCTGGCGGCGGCGAAGGCGCGGCGGCCGGTGCCGGAATCGGTGCGGCGGCCGGCGCAGGCGTTTCGCTCATTACCCACGGGCAGCAGATCAAGATTCCGAGCGAAACGACTTTGCAATTCCAGCTCAAGCAACCGTTCATGATCACCGTGGCGAAGCAGTCGCAGTAAGCCGCGACGAGGCGGTTCCCGCGCGTGCTTGCCGGTCTTGGAGCCTATCCTCGCCATTGAGCTGCTATTGACTGTTTAGGTACCGGTACCAGGGTTGCATCCGTACTACGCTGAATTTCCTTGCTATGCTCGTTTGCGGGTCGTAGCATACCGTCGGCATGGCGGGGGCATGCGATATGCCTAAGGAAAAACCGAAACTTCACATCGGCGAGGTGATCCGTAACTACCGCACCGGCAGGGGTTTGTCCCAGGGCGATATCGAGCGGCGCACGGGCCTGCTACGCTGCTACCTTTCGCGCGTCGAAAATGGTCACACCGTTCCTTCGCTCGAAACGCTCGCCAAAATCGCCGAGGCCATGGGCATCAGCCTGGCCGATTTCTTCCCCGTGCCCGATACGCCCGAGGAACGCGAAGCGCGCCGCGCGGCCGGCGAGCTTTCCGAAGACGAACTGCGTGTGCTCGCCGACGTGAAGCGTTACACCGAAGGTCTTTCCGACACCGACAAAATGCTGGTGCTCGCGATGATTCGCCGCATGGCTGCGGTCCCTCCCGAGGCGCGGCGCACGCTGCAACGGCGCGGCTTCTAGATTTTCCCGCGCAATCGAAAGTGGCGCAGGCGCCTTGCCCGCGGCGTTTCCGCGCTCTAACGCTTCTTTCCCGCGCTCTTGCCAACTCTCGCCGTTCGTTTCCCCGGCTTCCCGTCGCGCACGCTTGCCTTCGCGAAAAAGGGCTCCGTCTGCACCACGGCGCGAAAGACGCGTCCGCGCCCCAGTAGTTCGCGTCCCGCGAGCGCTTCGACGTCGAACGCCAGAAATCTGCCTTCGATGCCGGTGAGCCGCGCATGCGCGCGCACGCGAGCTCCCTCTGGCGCGGCTTTCAAATGATCCACTTCGATTCGCGTGCCCACGCTGATCGTGCCTTTCGCGAGGCGCGGCCGTATCGCGAGCGCCGCCGCGGTTTCCATCATCGCGATCATGGCCGGCGTCGAAAGCACGGCCGGCAAACGCTCGTCGTAATGGGCGATCGTCCATTCGTGCGGCACGATTCTCGTGAAATTTGCCGCGAGTCCCAGCCGAATCGCCGGTGTTTTGAGCACTTTCTTCTGTTTCACCGCGTCTCCTTTGTTTGCGCGTTCCGCAAAATCCCGCTTCATCGCTGATTACCCGCCGCCTGCGCCACGCGCTCGGGCCAGTCGCTCATGATACCGTCAACACCCAGCGCGATCATCCGACGAATGTCGCCGGGATCGTTCACCGTCCACGCGACCACCCCCAGTTCTGCCTTTCGCGCCTGCCGCACTATGCGCGATGTGATTCGCTCGTGCCACGGAGCCAGAATTGCCGCTCGCACGCGCCGCGCCGGGCCAATCGCCGGGCCCCTGCGGCCCACAAGCAGCGCCGTCCGGAGCGACGGTTCGATGGCGCGCATCCGCGCGAGCGCACGCGAACTGAACGAGAGCACCACCACGCGAGCCATTGCACGCCGCTCGCGCAACATCCGCGCCAGCGCAAGGCTTTGCTCCGTTTTCAGCCGCGCTTTCAGCTCCAGATAGATCCCGAAATCGAGCCATTCGGCGAGGTCCAAAGCTTCTTCGAGCGTCGGCACGCGCTCATGCGCGTAGGTCGGAGCGAACCACGCACCCGCATCGAGCCGGCGCAACTCGGTAAGCGAAAAATTCGCCACGCGCCCGCGCCCGTTCGTCGTGCGATTCACGCGCGCGTCGTGCAGCAGAACGAAACGGGCGTCGCGCGTCACGCGCAAATCCGTTTCGATGAAGCGCGCGCCCAATTCGGCGGCGCGGCGAAACGCCGCGAGCGTGTTTTCCGGCCTGTGCGCCGAAGCGCCGCGATGCGCGATCACCTGGGGTGCAGCCATGACAAGTTCATCTTACGAGGAAAGACGCGCTTTGGGAGCCTGGCTCACTTTGATTCCATCGCAGGAGGTTTGATCTGAATAAATCTCGTTTTCCAAAAGTGCCGGACGGCCAGAGTTTCCAAGGTCTGAGGGAGTGCAGAAATATTTCCTGTAGTGGCTCGCGGATTGACGCGTATCGCCGCGAACCTCAGGAGCACGCCCAGGACTGAAAAGATCAGAAAAAATCCGGTTCTTCCGCGAACGGTGGGCCGCACGTTGCGGCCGGCGCTCGTTCAGAGTAAGATCGTCTTACCATGGAAACGAAACTTTCCAGCAAGGGGCAGGTGGTGCTTCCGGGTCCGATTCGCCGCCGGCTGGGCCTTCAGCCCGGCGACGCTCTCGAAGCAAACGTGCGAGCCGGGCGCGTGGTGCTGACGCCGCGCCGGAAACGCGTGCGGAAGGCGTCCGTGCGCACCGATCCCACGACGCATCTGCCGGTGCTTACAGCCGGCCCCGCCGCGCCGAAGCTGACCAGCAAGCAGGTGCATGAAATCCTGACGGAATTTCCATGAAATATCTTCTGGACGTAAACGCCCTGGTCGCGCTCGGTTTTTTCGAGCACGAATTTCACCCGCGCGTCGGCCGCTGGGTCGCGCGGGCGGCGTCCAAGGAAGCTCCCGAGTTTGCCACTTGCGCGATCACCGAATTGGGTTTCGTGCGGGTTCTCGCTCAGGCGCCGGGCTATGGAATCACCGTCTCCCAGGCGCGCAATCTCCTGCTCCGGCTGAAACAGGAATCGCGAGTCAACTTCACGTTTCTCGCCGACAATCTCGACATCTCCCACTTGCCCGCATGGGTCAAAGCTCCCAAGCAAACGACCGACGGCCATCTCGCCGCGCTCGCTGCGGCCAATGGCGCGGTGCTGGCGACGCTCGATCGTAAAATTCCTCGCGCGTTCCTGATCCCGGACCGCCGGTAACAGAGAGCCGGCCGCTGCCTTTCCGCCGTCCTCATGATTCTGCTGAATGAATCATGGAAGACTTCGCGCAAAGAATCCGCGGCGGAGAATCCGGCTATCGCTTGAATTTCGGCGCGGGATCGAAGAGAGACGCGGTGGAGGGTTCGGCGGCTGCCGGCGAGGTTTTCAGATAGCGGTCGAGGCGGAGAATCTGGCGCGCGAGCGCGGGATTGCGTTCGGTCCATTCCGGCTCGGCGCTGGGTGATTCGAGCGAAGCGCGCAGAGCGCCCATTTTCGAATCGAGATCGTCGAGGTAGTGCAGCAGCACCGCTTCGCGAATCGCGGGCAGGCACGGCGAGCCGAATTCCAGATGACCGTGATGGCTGGCGATCAGGTGCTCGACGACGCGGGCGAGCGGAGCGGGGAAACCCTCAATCGAATCCATCGCGCGGCGAATGCGTTCGAGACCCAGCAGAATGTGGCCGAGCAGGCGGCCGTCGGTGGAATAGCCGGTTTCGCGCGTGTATTCGAGCTCGTCGATTTTGCCGACGTCGTGCAAAATCGCGCCGGTGAGCAGCAGGTCCAGGTCCACTTCCTTGCCGTAGTGCCCCGAAACCAGACGGCACAAACCGCACAGGCTCACGACGTGCTCGACGAGGCCGCCCCGGTAGGCGTGGTGCATCGTTTTCGCCGCCGGCGCCAGTTTCAGCCGCTCCGAAATCGCCGGGTCGTTCACCAGCGATTCCACGAGTTGCCGCAAATAAGGATTCCCGATCGAGCCGGCAATGGCCGAAAGCTCGCGATAGAGCCGGTCGATTTCTTCGGGCGAATGCGGAAAATAGTCGCGCGGATCGACTTCGGCGGGATCGGCTTTGCGAAGCTTGTCGAGCTTCAACTGCAGGCGGTTGCGATAAGTTTCCGCCCGGCCTTGCACTTTCACGATATCGTCGCGGCCGATCGTCTGGATGACGGCGTCGAAGCCGTCCCACATGCGCGTTTCGATCGAGCCGGTGCGGTCGGAAAGCTCGAGGCGGAGGTAGGGCTTGCCTTCGCGCGTTTGCAGAATTTCCTTCGCGGAAACGAGGAAGGTCGAGGTGACGGGCTGATCGGGCTGGAGGTCAGCGACGAAAAGCGATTTCATCGCTTGCCCTTTTTCTTTTTGCCTTTCGAATCGAACTGGCCGGCGCTCACTTCCTCGATCGCGGTCGAAGGAACCGCGTCGGTATCCACGTAGCCGGGCTGGATGGTGATGTAGCTTTCCTTGCGAAGCTGTTCGAGGAACTTCCGCAGCGCCGGGCCGATCTTCCGCATGTAAATGGCGTTTTCGATGTCGGTTTCCACGGCTTCCATGGGCTGAATGCCGGCCTGATAGTGCTGCTCCACCTGGAACAATTCGTATTCGTCGCTGATTTTCATCACCGGAGTCATCTGGTTGTGCTGAAGGGCGAACACGGCGTCTTCGATCGGCTTCTGCAGCATCCCGCGCGTGAAATCGCCCAGCGTTCCGCCCGCCTGCGCCGTGGTGCCCTGCGAGTAGATTTTCGCGAGTTGGCCGAAATCGTCGCCGTTTGCGACGCGCGTGCGAATCGTATCCATTTGCTTTTTGATCGCGGCGACCTGGGCCGGCGTTTTGCCCGCGGTGGACATGAAAATGCCGCGCAGGACCACCGATTCCGGGCGGTTGAACTGCGACTTGTGGGCGTCGTAATACTGCTGAATCTGCTCGTGGTCGATCTGGATGGTGCCGCCGACGTCCTGCTGAATCAGCTTCTGCGTCAGGAGTTGGTTCTTGATCTGCTGCTTGTAATCGTTCCAGTTCATTCCCGAGGCTTCGACGGCGCGGCGCAGGGCGTCCATGGAATCGAGGTGGTACTGGATGCGCGTCTTATCGAGTTCCTTCACCAGGTCGATATCGACGTTGATCCCGTCATCCTTGGCCTGCTCGATGAGCAGGTCCTGATCGATGAGGTCGCGCAGCACATTCTTGCCGCGCTGCTCGAAGCGCGTATCGAGTTCGGCCGGCGTGCAGGTGGCGCAATCGTGCTTGATCTCTTCTTTCAGCGCGTTTTGCGCCTCCACGTATTGGTTGCTGGTGATGATATCGTCGTTGACGCGGGCGATGATTTTTTCCAGCACCACGCCTTTCGGTGGGGGCACGTCTTGCGCGCGGAGACCCACCGTTGCACCGAAAAACAGGATTGCGGCAGCCGCCGCGATGCGCGTATTCATACCCTGCATTTTAACTTCCCGCTTCCAGCTCCTGCAATACGCTTGTGGCCGCGGTCGCCGGGCTGCCGGCATCGGGCTTCCATTCGATCCAGAGCACGCCGGAGGGATCGAGGCTGGCCCCGCGGCGCGAACGGACCAGCCGCACGAGGCGCTCGGGGCGCACCGGCGTATCTCCATGAAAATGCAAGGCGAGGCGATGATTGCGCCGCTCGACGCCGGAAATCAGCAGGCGTTCGCACGCCGATTTCAGCATCGCGTATTCCACCAGGTTCATCACCGATCGCGGCGGCGGGCCGAAGCGGTCCTCGAGTTCGCGCAACGCGTCCTGGCGCTCGCGTTCGGTGGCGATCGAGGCGATCCGCTTGTAGGCGCGCAGGCGGGCGTTTTCGCCGGGGATGTAACCCGAGGGGATGCGGACGTCGAGGCCCAGGTTGAGCGTCACGCGCACTTCCGGCCGCGTGGCTCCGCCCTTCAGCCGGGCGACCGCCTGTTCGAGCATCTGGCAGTAGAGATCGAAGCCGACGGCGTCCACGTGGCCGTGCTGTTCGCGCCCCAGCAGGTTGCCCGCGCCGCGCAGTTCCAGGTCGAGCGCGGCGATGCGGAATCCCGCGCCCAGTTCGCTGAATTCCTTGAGGGCGGCCAGGCGCTGGCGCGCTTCCGAGGAAAGCGACGATTCGGGCGGAACAAGCAGATACGCGTAGGCGCGCTCTTCCGACCGCCCGACGCGCCCGCGCAGCTGATACAGCTCGGCGAGGCCGAAGCGGTCGGCGCGATTGATCAGGATCGTGTTCGCACGCGGGATATCGAGGCCGTTTTCGATGATCGTGGTGGAAACCAGGATATCGGCTTCGTGGCGGATGAATTTCAGCATCACTTCTTCCAGCTGATGCTCGCTCATCTGTCCGTGTCCGGCGACAATCCTCGCCCTCGGCGCCAGCTTGTGAATCTTGTCGGCGAAAGTGGCGATGGTTTCCACGCGGTTGTGGACGAAAAACACTTGGCCGTCACGGTCGAGTTCGCGCTCGATCGCGCGCCGCACCAGTTCCTCGTCGAACGGCGCGACGATGGTATGAATCGCCAGGCGGCCGCGCGGCGGCGTTTCAATGGTGGACATGTCGCGCAGCCCGGCGAGCGACATATGCAGCGTGCGCGGAATCGGCGTCGCCGACATCGTCAGGACGTCCACGTTCTTCCGCAGCTCCTTCAGGCGTTCCTTGTGCGAAACGCCGAAGCGCTGCTCCTCGTCCACCACCAGCAGGCCCAGATCGTGGAAGCGGACGTCGCGCGAGAGCAGCCGGTGCGTTCCGATCAGGATGTCGATTTTTCCCGCTTCGAGGTCTTCCAGAATGCGTTTCACCTCGCGCCGACCGCGCAGGCGGCTGAGCATTTCGATCTTCACGGGAAAGGCGGCCATGCGCCGGCGAAACGTTTCGAAATGCTGGAAAACGAGCACCGTGGTCGGCGCGAGCAGGGCGACCTGGCGGCCGTCGGCCACCACCTTGAACGCGGCGCGCAGAGCCACTTCCGTTTTGCCGTAGCCGACGTCGCCGCAGAGCAGGCGGTCCATCGGCAGCGGCGATTCGAGGTCGCGCTTCACGTCTTCGATCGCGCGCTGCTGGTCCGGCGTTTCGTCGTAAGGAAACGAATCCTCGAGTTCGCGCTGCCAGGGCGTATCGGCGGGATAGGGATGGCCTTCGGCGGTCTTGCGCTGCGCATAAAGCTGGAGAAGTTTTTCCGCCAGATCGTCCACCGACCGCTTCACGCGTTTTTTCCGCGCCGTCCACACCGTGCCGCCGAGCTTGTCGAGCGGAGGTTTCGCTTCGCCGATCGTGCGGTATTTTTGCACCAGGTCCACGCGGGCCAGCGGCACGTAGAGGCGGGCGTCGTCGGCGTAGCGCAGCAGCATGAATTCGCCGCTCGATCCATCGGCGGAAATCTGGCGCAATCCCTCGAACGCGCCGATGCCGTGGTCCACGTGCACCACGAAATCGCCCGGTTTCAGGTCGGAAAAATCGCTGGAAAATCCCGCGGCGCGGCGTTTGCGCGGCCGCTCGATTTCCGCGTCGAACAGGTCCGCGTAGCCGTAGATGGTCAGATCGAGATCGGGAAAGCGCACGCCTTCGGCCAGCGGAACGCGCGCCAGGACCACGCCGGTCGCGCTTTCTTCGCCCGTATCGGCCAGGCGCGCTGCGCCGGGTCCCTGCTCGAATTCGCCCAGACGGCACGGCGTTTCGTATTCGTGGCACAGATCCACCATGCGTTCGAGTTCACCCGCGCTCGCCGCGGAAATCACCACCGCTTCGCCCGCGTCGAGCCGCGAGCGGAGCTCGGCCATGAACGCAGCGACGTTTCCGTGGTACCGCGCGGTGGTCTGGCTCGAAAGCACGGTTGGCGGCATCTCGCCCACGGCCAGATGCGCCATCTCCAGGCGCCGCATGCCGCCGAGCGTGCGTTCCCATTCGTCCAGCGGCAGGGAATAGACGTCCGGCGCGGCGAGCGTTGTTTCGTCGTGCCGGCGAGCCTCGTTCCACGCTTCTTCCATGCGCTCCGACAGCTTCAAAGAGGCGTTGGCGATCGCCGCTGGCTCATCCACCACCACCAGCGGATCAGAAACGAGGTCGAAAATCGTTTTCCGCGGAGGGTCCATCGCCGCAGCGCGAAATTCCCATCCCGGCAGCAGAAGATCGGGCCCGCTGTGGATCTCCTCATCGGCCGTCGCCACGCCCACCGCGGCCAGTTGCGCCGCCGGCAGCGGGCATTCGCCGATCGGCGGCAAAACGACGCGTTCGAGCGGCCCGATCGAACGCTGTGTTTCCGCGTCGAATTCGCGCAGGGATTCGACCGTGTCGCCAAACAGCTCGATGCGCACGGGGCGCTTCGCGTCCGGCGGAAAAACGTCCAGGATGCCGCCGCGCACGGCGAATTGGCCCGGCATTTCCGCCGTGTCCTGGCGTTCGTATCCGGCGCGAGCCAGATGCTCGACCAGCTCATCGAGCGGAATCGTCTGGTCGCGCGCCACTTCGCGCGCCAGGCCACGATAAAATTCGGCGTCGCGGATGCGCCCCATCGCCGCGCCCACCGGCACGATCACCGCGCGCGCCTTTCCCGAGGCGATCTGCCACAGCGCCATCGCGCGTTCGCTGGAAATTTCCGGATGCGGGGAAAGCCTTTGGTAAGGCAGGACGTCGCTCGCCGGCAAAGTCACCACTTCGCCGGCCGCGCGGCCCGCGAGGATGCGATAGAAATAGCGCAGCGGCTCCGCCAGGCGCTCGGCGCGGTCGTTCGATTCGACCAGCAGCAGAACCGGCCGGCCGATCGTCGCCGCCGCGTGCGCGGCCACCATCACCTTCGCCGCGTCGGTAAGTCCGGCGAGCGTCGCTGTGCCGCGCTCCTCGCGCGTGGCATCCAGCGCTCCGCTGACCGCGCGGTCGCGCCCCACGCGGGCGAACAATTCGGCGAGAAGAGGCAGAATCATGGCTTATCGCGCCGAATCCGCCGGACGATGTCCGTGGTGGAATAGCCGGGCTCGATGGGGATGCGTACCACGCGCCCGCCCGCTGCTTCCACTTCCT
>JAKAOH010000280.1 GCA_021812285.1 Acidobacteriota bacterium
TGCGCCAGGGCCTAGCCGCGCAGCTCGCGCAGTCCCCGTTTTTGAACATCGTTTCCGACCAGCAAATCGCCCATACGTTGACCCTCATGGGCCAGCCCTCTGGCGTGCACCTCACCGACGCTCTTGCCCGGCAGGTTTGCCAACGTACCGGCGCAGCGGCGGTGCTGGACGGCTCGATCGCGCAAATCGGCACTCAGTACGACCTGATTTTGAACGCGGAAAACTGTTCCACCGGCGATCTGCTCGCCGGCGCGCAAGCCGTCGCCGGAGATAAGAACCACGTTCTGACGGCGCTCGGAACAGTCGCTTCTTCGATTCGCCGCAAGCTCGGCGAATCGCTCGCCTCAATCCACAAATTCGATAAGCCGCTCGCCGATGTGTCCACGCCTTCGCTCGAGGCCCTACAGGCCTATACCGTCGGTTGGCAAGCCGATATGAACGGCGATTCTTCCGCCGCCGTCGCTTCCTTCGAGCGCGCGATTTCCCTCGATCCGAATTTCGCGATGGCCTACGCCGTCCTTGGAACCAGCGATTACAACCTGGGCGAAATCGGCGAAGCGGCCGTCAACCTGAGAAAAGCCTACGATCTTCGCAACCGTGTCAGCGAGCGCGAGCGGTTTTACATTTCCTCGCACTACGAACAGTTCGTAACCGGTGACCTGCTGCAGGCCGATCAGGTCTATCAGGTCTGGTCGCAGACCTATCCGCGGGATTCTGTGCCTCCCAACAATCTCGGCCAGGACTACCAATCTCTCGGTCAGTTCAATAAGGCTCTGGAAATGGGTCTGCGCTCGTTCCAGCTCAGCCCTGACAGCGGATTGAGCTACGGAAACCTGGGCAACTACTACATCTATTTGGACCGTCTTGACGACGCCGCGGCCATGTTGCAACAGGCCAAATCCCGCAAGATCGAGTCCGCCACGCTGCATTACGCGGGCTACCAGGTCGGTTTCCTTCAGGGTGATAGCGCAGCGATGACCCGCGAAGTCAACTGGTCCGCCGGCAAGCCGGGTGTCGAGGACGTGCTCCTTTATTATGAATCCGATACCGCTGCCTACGAGGGCGAACTGGCGCTGGCCGACGATTTGTCATCACGCGCGATGGCTTCGGCTCAGCAGGCAGGAGAAAAAGAAACCGCCGCGAACTTCCAGGTGGAAGCGGCGGTTCGCAATGCCGTCGTCGGCGATTTCGCCCAGGCCCGCACCCAGGCCAATGCCGCCCTGAAGATTTCGAATGGACGCGACACGGAGGCCACGGCCGCCCTTGCTCTGGCGCTTGCGGGCGACGCGGCGCAGGCGCAAACGCTCGCGGCCAGTTTGGCCAAAACCTTCCCGCAAGACACCATCGTTCAATTCAACTACCTGCCCGCTATTCAAGCCGCCATCGCGCTCGATCAAAACGCGCCGCAGAAAGCCATTGCCGATCTTCAAGCCGCCACGCCGTACGAACTGGGAGTCCCAGCACAAAGGATCATGTTCAACCTCTATCCGATCTACGTCCGTGGCCTCGCCGATCTGGCTGCCCATCAAGGCAAGCAAGCCGCCGCCCAATTCCAGAAGATCCTCGCCCACCCCGGCGTCGCGATAAACGAGGTGATCTTCCCGCTCGCGCATCTCGGCCTCGCCCGCGCCCGCGTGCTTTCCGGCGACAAGTCCGGCGCTCGCAAACAGTATCAGGATTTCCTCGCCCTCTGGCAGCACGCCGATCCCGGCGTCCCCGTTTTGCAGCAAGCCAAATCCGAATACGCCAAGCTGCAATAGACCCGTTGGGGCGCCGCGTGCGTCGCCCCGCCCATGCCGCTATCGCTCGAAGGCCTCAGCCGACGCCCTATGCGCCTTATTGACACCGTGCGCGGCGGGCCGCTACGATGAAAAAAGAACGAGAAAAAAGATTGAAGTTTCCTAGAGTTATTCGCTCTGAGTTGTGAGAAGTGGGTTGCTTCTGAGAGGAGACGTATGCCAATTCGTGTAGGAATCAACGGCTTCGGCCGCATCGGGCGCAACGTGCTGCGGGCTTCGCTGGGCAATCGCGAGCTCGAATTCGTCGGCTTCAACGACATTACCGACTCCCGCACCCTCGCCCATCTGCTCAAGTACGATTCGGTTCTCGGCAATCTGTCGAATCCCATCGGTTTCGACGAAAGTCACGTCATCGTGGATGGACGCCCCATCCGCGTCTTCACCGAAAAGGATCCCGCGGCGATCGATTGGGCCTCGGTGGGCGCCGATCTGGTCATCGAAGCCACCGGCAAATTCACCAAAGGCGCCGACGCGCGCAGGCATCTGCGCGGGCCCGTGAAAAAGGTGATCATCACCGCGCCCAGCCCCGATCCCGATCACACGATCGTGCTTGGCGTGAACGAAAAGACCTACGATCCCGCCAGGCATCACGTCGTGTCGAACGCTTCCTGCACCACCAACTGTCTCGCGCCCGTCGCCAAGGTCCTGCTCGATGGCTTTGGCATTGTCAGCGGCGTGATGACCACGGTGCACTCCTATACCAACGATCAGCACCTGCTCGATCTTCCCCACAAGGACCTGCGCCGCGCCCGCGCCGCCGCGCTCTCGATGATTCCCACCTC
>JAKAOH010000281.1 GCA_021812285.1 Acidobacteriota bacterium
TTTGCCGCGACGCCGCCAGGCTTCCGCCCGGATTCAAGAAAAGAGAGCGAGGATAACAAGGGAATGACAAGACGCGGAGTGACGAACGCGATTCCAGGCCCGGGACGCGTGAGAGTTCGAGCGATGAAAACGGAAATGGCCGGCGAACGCCGCCCAGCCTGGTCAGGCGGCCACGGCCGCTGCCGTCAGTTGCGGAAAGCCTTGGCCGCTTCCACGCAGAGCCGCAATTTGGCGATCGCTTCGTCCACCGTCCGCGTTTTCAGTCCGCAGTCGGGATCCACCCAGATTTGGTCCTTGGGCAGGATGGTCAGCGCCTGTTCGATGCGCTGGCGGACCGTCGAAGAATCTTCCAGCACGTGCGAATGGACGTCCACCACGCCGAAGCTGATGTCTTTCGTGAAGCGATACCGGCGGAAGAGTTCCAGCAGATCGAGGCCGGAATTCGACATTTCGAGATCGAAATTATCCACTGGCAGATCGAGCATTCCCGGATAAATCAGTTCGAACGCGCCGTAGCAGGCGTGCGTGATGAAATACGCGTCGAGCCCGTCGGTCACTTTGTGCATCGCTTCGATCGCCACCGGCAGCTCTTCAGGCCGCACCGAAAGCGCCGGCTCATCCACCTGAATGATTTTGCATCCGGCGGCGATCAGCGCTTCCACTTCCTTGCGGATCACGCCGGCCAGCGCCATGCAGGTGGCTTTCCGGTCGGCGTAATGCTCGTTGAAGCTCCAATCCATGATCGTATAAGGGCCGGTCAGCATGCCCTTGACAGGCTTCTTCGTCAGGCTCTGCGCGTAGCGCCACCATTCGACGGTCAGCGGCGCCGTCCAGCGCACCTCGCCCGTGACGATCGGCTTGTGGTAATAGCGGTTTCCGTAGCTGCGGACCAGCCCGCCTTCGGTGAAGCCGGGAAGCTTTTCGGCGAAATAAGCCACCATGTCGCCGCGATACTGTTCCCCGTCCACCAGCACGTCGATGCCGAGCTCTTCCTGCTTGGCGATCCAGAACTTCGTCGCGTCGCGCTCGGTCTGCTCGAGCTGTTCGGCGGAAATTTTGCCGCGCCGGAATTCGCCGCGGGCGCGCGTCACCTGGTCGGTTTTCGGGAAGCTGCCGACGGACGTTACGGGAAACAACGGCAGATCGAGGCCCAGTTTTTCGAGTTTTTTGCGGTTCATGGTTTCTCGGTTTCCCCGGACGCGCTCAGCGGCCTTCCACCGCGGAGCGGATTTTCCCCAGCAATTCCAGTTTGGCGCGCGCGCGATCCCGCGGCAGGTATTCGAGCCCGCAGGAGGGCCCCAGCCAGGCGCGCTGTCCCGCGATGCGCGGAAGCAGGCGCGTGATTTCGCGGGCCACTTCGGCGGGCGATTCGAGCTTCGTGTTGCGCCCATCCACCAGGCCGAGCGCAAGCGGAATGGGAGAGCCGAGCGAAGCCACGGCGTCGCCCAGCTTGGGGTTGTAGCTGAAATCGAGCCCTAGTCCGTCCACCGGCAGCCCGGCCAGTTTTTCGTACAGGGGCACGCAATCATGGAAATAAACGTGGAGCACGAGGTCGAATTTGTTCCCGCGCTTGCGCGCGGAGTCCCGCGCGACCGCGAGCGGGGAAAGCGAGGCCGTGAATATCGCCCAATCTTCCGGGTGCAGCAGGATCGAAGGTTCGTCCACCTGCACGATTTCGGCGCCGGCGTCGGCCAGCGCGCAGATCTCGTCGGCCAGCGCTTCCGCGTAAGCCGCAGCGCGCGATTCGATCGCTTTCATTTCCCCCGTTTCGGCGAGCGAAAGCCGCGCCAGCGTATAGGGGCCGGTAAGCACCGGTTTCACGCGCCGGGCGGCTGGATGGCCGTTGAGCGAAGCCAGCGTGTCGCGAGCGAACTGGAAATCGCCCACCGTCAGCGCGCCGCGCCGCGCCGGCCGCGATTCGATGACCGGCTGACGGAAATAGAAATTCGTATCGAACAGGCGCAGCAAGCCGTTCACCCGCACGCCGGCCAGTTTCCCGGCCAGATAGGAGACCGGATCGTTCCAGCGAATCTGGCCGTCGGTGACCACATCGAGCCCGGCCGAGGCCTGCTCCTCGATCGCGCGGCGCGTCATCAGATTTTCCGCGTCAGCCAGCTGCGCGGAGCCCAGGTCGCCGCGATCGACCCCGGCGATCGCGCGCCGCAGCGCCTGCAGTTCGGCTGTGTCTCCAATGCGTGGGTAGCTTCCGGTATGGGCCAGCGTCAGCGTCATTAGGTTTCGTCCTCAATCAGGAACTCCGGTTCGACCGGGCCGGGTATAAGCCCGGCGGCGGCGCCGCGCGCCAGCAGTTCGCGTACGGCCCGGCGGCCGGTTTCGCCGTAACGAATCGTCCAATGATTCACGTACATGCCGACGAAGCGGTCGGCGAGTTCGGGATCCATGTCGCGCGCGAACTGGAGTGCGTAATTCAGCGCTTCCTCCCGGTGCTCGAGTGCGTAGGTGATGCTGCGCCGAATCGCTTGCGTCGCGCGCAGAGCGACCTCGCGCGGCAGGCTGCGGCGAATTCCGTTGCCCCCGAGCGGCAACGGCAATCCGGTCTCCTGTTGCCACCACACGCCC
>JAKAOH010000106.1 GCA_021812285.1 Acidobacteriota bacterium
GAAAAATTACAAATACTCCTATTTTGGCAAACCGTACGGGCTGCCGGGGAGCTATCGCCTGCCGTTCACCACGTCATGGAGCATCGCCGATCATCTGCGGCTCGACCGCGGGCGGGCGCTGGCGCTGAAAATCCTGTGGACTAAGCCCATGGGACGCCGGAATCATTTCGGAAGGCGTGCATCGGGGTTCCGCGGCAATGGAACAACGAGGCGGAGCATTCGCCACGGCGGCGGGATACGTGGCCCACGTCGTCTGCGAGGAATTCTGCAAGGAGGAGCGTAAAGCGCCTTTATAGGCGCATAGAAAGCGGCGACTCGGGCGTTGCATTTTGCGCGAACGTTCCTTGCCCCGCGCACCGCACTATGCGAGACTACGCACTCGAAAAACCATGTCTGACGATACCCCAGCCAGAGAAAAAGCAAACGGAAACGGGCAGCCCCAAAAAGTGAATCTGCGGGAACTGGCCGATTACCTGGGCCTTTCGGCGGCAACCGTGTCGCTGGTGATGAATCGCTCGCCCGCAGCGAAATCCATTCCACACCGCACGCAGCTGCGCGTGCGGGAAGCGGCGAAAAAATTGAATTACCGGCCGAACCTGATGGCGCGAATGCTGCGGCAGAAGCGCAGCTTCACCATCGGCGTGATCGTGCCGGAAATCAGCGAAGGTTACGCGGCGCTGGTGCTTTCCGGCATCGAGGACCATCTGCTCCAGGAAGGCTACTTCTACCTGATCGTCGGGCACCGGCACCGCAGGGATCTTCTGGAGGAATATCCGCGGCTCTTGCAGGAACGGGCGGTCGAGGGGTTGATCGTGGTGGATACGCCGTCGCTCGGAAAGACGACAGTGCCGGTGGTGGCCGTTTCGGGGCACCGCCAGATCGCCGGCGCGACGAACATCGTGCTGGATCACGCCTCGGCAGCGCGAAACGCGCTGCGGCATCTGGCCGAGCAGGGGCATCGGCAGATCGCCTTTCTGAAAGGGCAGCCGTTCAGTTCGGACACCGAGCCGCGCTGGCGCGCGATTCGCGAGGCGACCCAGTTGCTGGGACTTCCCTTCCGCTCGGAATGGACGGCGCAGCTGGTAGGCGAATCGTCTTCGCCGGCGCTGGGTTACGAGGCCACGCGGCGGCTGATCGCGGCGGGAGGCGAATTCACCGCCATTTTCGCGTTCAATGACGTTTCGGCGATTGGAGCCATCCGCGCGCTGCGCGAAGCAGGGCGCAAGGTGCCCGAAGACGTTTCGGTGGTGGGATTCGACGACATTCAAAGCGCCGCGTTTCAAAATCCGAGTCTCACGACGATTCGCCAGCCGCTGCGGGAAATGGGCGAAATCGCCGCGCGCACGCTGCTCGAAAGAATCGCGGGCCCGGCGAGCGCCGCCTATCCGAAATGGATCACCGTGAAACCGGAGCTCGTGGTGAGGGACTCCACAGCGCCGGCTCCGCACTAAAGCGGAAATGCCGTCCTCGGCGTATGCGGCGCGCGGGAAAACGGCGCTACACTCCTCTCGATGAATCCGTCTGAACCAGCCGCGATTCCGGCCGGCCCGGAGCCCGGCAGGCACCCCGGCACGCTGTGGCTGCACGCGGGGTTCGTCGTGACCGGCATGGCCACCGTGCTGCTCGGGCCGATCCTCCCTACACTTCAAAACAGCTGGAAAATCGGAGACGCGAGGGCAGGGCTGCTGTTCACGGCGCAATTCAGCAGTTCCACCGCGGGCGTGCTGGCCTCGAGCTGGCTGATGCGCCGATGGGGGTTTCGCGCATGTCTTGTGATTGGCTACCTGCTGGCGGGAGCGGGCGTGGCGACGCTCAATCGTGGATCGTGGGCGACTGGCATGGTTTCGGCCTCGGCGTTTGGCGCGGGACTCGGGCTGGTGATTCCGGCGACGAACCTAGCGGTGGCCCAATCGAGCGAGCGAAGATCCTCGGCGCGATTGAGCTGGCTGAATCTGGCGTGGGGCATTGGCGCGGTGACGCTGCCGCTGCTGGCGGGCGCGTTCGTGAGAATCGGCCGGCTCGATTGGCTGCTCGCGGCGACGGGAACGGCGGCGATTCTCGTGGCGCTGCGACTGGGAACGCTGCCGGGAGAAATCGCGCGGCCGCCGGCGAAACGCCCGGCAGCGGATGAAAACGCGACGCAAACGCGAACGGAAATCGGACTCCTCGTGGTTCTGAGCGCGTTCTTTTTTCTCTACGTCGGCGCGGAAAACGGGATCGGCGGCTGGCTCGCGGCATATGCGCGGAGCATGCGGGCGGGAACGCCGGCGGAGTGGGCGCTGGCTCCTTTCTTTTTCTGGGGCGCGGTCTTGGCGGGGCGAGCGCTGGCGCCGGCGGTGCTGCAGGAAACCAATGAAATGCGCGTGGGCCGCGCGGGCCTGGCGACCGCGGCGGTGGGCTGCGTGGCGCTGGTTTTCGCGCGCGGATTCACGGGAGTGGCGGCCGGCGCGGCGGCAAGTGGGCTCGGGCTTTCGATGGTGTTTCCAATCTCGATTGCGCGATTCTCTTCCCTGTTTGGCGAGCGGGCCGCACGGTTCGTCGGCGTGCTCTTTGCGCTGGCCGGCGCGGGCGGAGCGGTAATGCCGTGGGCCGTTGGTTACACAGCGAGCCGAACGGGGCAACTACGCACGGCGCTGTGGATTCCCGTCGCGGCGTGCGTGGTGATGGTGGGTCTGTTTTTCAACCGGACGCTTTCGGCCGGGCGCAGCCTATCGGCGGCGACGATCAAGCCCCCCACGTCCCGCGCGGAAGGATAGCTGCGCCCTTATCTGAACATCGAGAGTTGGTTCTGAAAAAACGCGCGAGCAGAAGTGCCGGCGCCGAGCGCGTTCGCCGCCGGTACCCGAACTAAACGCGGCGCGGAGGCGTGGGTCCGGCAACGTGCGGGATCGCAACCTTCACGGACTTGATTTCGTAAGCGCCGATCGAGACCGTGAATTCCCGGCCGCCCGCTCCGAGCGAGACCGCCTGCTCTTCCTTTTCCATCAAGTTCGTTTCGACGGCGCGTGTAGCCGGTTCGGGCAGCGTGATGCGCACGTGCGACGGCCGTCCCTCGAATTCGACGAAGCGGAAGATGAGCGAATTATCGTCTTCCGCTTTTTTGATGGCTGAGAGCATCACATTGGCCGGTTCGATGCCGGCGAAGGAATGAATGGAGGGACTCGACCCTTCGTGGACTTCGGCAGCCACGGCGTGGAGATGGTAATTCATCTCGTGAGCGCGATGCATCGTGCCTCCTTCGCGCCAGCCGCCGGCGTGGGGAAACATGCCGTAGGTGAAATCGTGCGGGCCCTGATCGGCGTGGGGATCAGGATATGTGGGCGCCCGAAGGAGGGTGAGGCGGATGGTGCCGGGCTCGACGGTGTCGTAGCCGAATTTGTCGCGGCTGAGCAGGCTGAACCCGCGGCCGTCTTCCGAGAGGTCGCCCCATTGCTGGGCGCAGACTTCGAATTCGGCTTCCTGAGCGGCCAGGGGATCGTATTCGGGATGCATCGTCTGGACACCCTTGGCCTCGGTGAACGGCACGGGCGGCTTGCCCGGAACGTGAGGGATGGCGGCGCGAACGATCGTCCCGTAGGGGATTTCGTAGGTAGCGTCGAGCGGCCGGATATCGAGCGGGAACGCGACCTTGAGCATAACGTGCTTTTCATGCCAATCAGCGTGCATGTGAACGTCGGCGCGAGCCACTTCGGGATACATGCAAATATCCTGAATGAACGAGGACCCCTGGTAGCTCTTCTTCACGCGGATGACGGCACGCACGGGCGTGTTTTCGACCAGCTTCACTTCGTCGGCGTTGAGCAGTTCAGTTTTGTGCTCTTCGTAGTGGAGATTGATGTCCCAAGCATCCCAGTTGCGCGGTTTATCCACGAACGCTTCGAGAAGGTTGCCCTTGCCCTCGGCGCGGAGGATGTTGCGGCCCGTTTTCTTGTCCACCAGCTTCGTTACGCAACCCGTGCGTGGATCGCATTCCAGCCGGAGGTGTTCGTTTTCCATGGCGAGCCCGCTGGCGCGCAGCGTGGTGGCCGCGCGGCGAGGATGCGGCGTGGAAACCACGTGGAAGACCTTGTATCCGATCGAGGGAACGCCGCGAGCGAGGAAGCGGACCTTGACGGTGTTCGTCGAGGCGTCGCGCGAGACTACCGCCGATGGCAGGACGTTTCCGGCCGGGTCGAGGACTTCGATCTCCGCGACGGTGCCCGGGAACTGGACTTCGGCTTCGGCGACGTCGGTGCGTTCCCAGCTGAGCGGATTGAAGACGACCACCGGCCGGCCGGGACCGCGGGTATCGGCGCGTTCGGCCTGGAGTTCGAGCGAATGGCGGAGAACGGGCTGCATCGCGAGCCGCAGAAATTCCAGATTTTCGGCCTCGTCCACGTAGTTGACGTGGAGGCCGGAACCCGCCATCAAGTCGTGGAACTGGTCGAAGCAGAGCCGGCGCCAGCAATCCTCGAAGTTGCGCTGGGGATATTCCTGGCCGTGGAGCATCGCCATCGAGGCGAACTTTTCCGTGTCGATCATCAAGCGCTCGCTGGCGCGGACGCGCTTTTTGGACTCGGCCTGGGTCGTGTAAGTGCCGCGGTGGTATTGGAGGTAAAGCTCATCCTTCCAGACGGGAAGATGGAGCGACGAAAGGTTCTGCTCGACGCCGCTGAAATACTCCTGCGAGGTGCTGAACTCGAACTTCGGAAACGCGGCCTGCGGCGATTTCCGCCACCGCACCGCGCTATCGAGCATGGCGCGCGTGGGCCCTCCGCCGTGATCGCCGACGCCGTAGAGCATCATCAGCTTCTTGTAGCCGGAGCTGAGTTTGGTGTCCTGCGCGGCGAATTTCGCGCACTGCACCGGGTCGATGCCGTTCGAATAGCCGTTGGGGAAAAAGGTGAGGACGCGGCTGCCGTCCGGCGATTCCCACCAGAAGAGGCGATAGGGGAACGGGGTGGTGTCGTTCCAATCGATTTTCTGGGTGACGAAATAATCCACGCCGGAGCGCTTGTAAATCTGCGCCAGTTGCCAGCTGTAGCCGAAGGAATCGGGATTCCAGCCGATGCGGACGTCGACGCCGAATTTTTGCTGGAAGTAGCGCTTGCCGGTGAGGAGTTGCCGGACGATGGATTCGCCGTTGGGCATGTTGAGATCGGGCTCGCACCACATGCCGCCGACCATTTCCCAGCGACCTTCCTTCACCCGCTGCTGGATGGCCTTGAATTCCTCGGGGTATTTTTCCTCGAGCCAGAGGAAATCCTGGGCGGTGGACTGCGCGTAAGTGAATCCGGGGAATTCGTCCATCAGTTCGAGCACGGTGCGGAACGTGTCGCGAACCACGCCCACGGTTTCCGTCCACGGCCAGAGCCAGGCAAGGTCGATGTGGGAATTGCCGACGGCCTGAATCGTGAACTCCTTCATCCAGGCGGCCAGCGGAGCCATTTTGGCGTCGGCCTGCGCGAGCGAGCCATCGAAGGCGGCTTGATCGTTGCGATCGAGCGCACCGAAATCGATCGTTTTCACGGCGGCGGAGAGCTGCGAATCGCGCGTGGCCTTCCCTTCGGGAAACGCGGGCGAAAGCGCCTGGACGGCAAGGATCTCCTCGAACATCATGCGCGGATTCGATTTTTCGGGCGGATAATCCACTTCGAGACGCGCAAGAATCGCGCCGGCGGAGGGGGCGTAGGCGGCGATCAGGAATTTCTGCCCTGCCTCGGCGCTTTCAGTGAGCAAAATCGGCTGCTCGGTGTTTTCGGGCGTCATCTCCACGAGCGTGCCATTCGAAAAGACGCGCATCGGGGTGCGCTGGCGATAGAACAGGCGCAGATTCAGGCGCACGGGCAAGCCTTCGATGTTGTAGCCACCCATCGCTTTTGGGATTTCCACCCATTTGCGGAACCACATCCCGGCCGGTTTGTCGGAAAGCTCGGGCCGCTCGCCATGCGCGGGAAGTTGGTAGACGGGCCAATCGGCGTCGTTGAGGCTGGGGCTTTCGGGATGGGGCAGCGTATCTTCGTGCCATTTCCAATCGGTGACGGCGACCGACTGCATCGCCTCGAGCCTGTCGAGCTCGGAGCCGAAGGGATTATTGGCGCCGAAGCGCCGGCGCATCATCTGCGGTGGCGCGGCCGCCCGCAGGCCGCCTACGCGGAGCCAGGGATCGAGCAGGACGGACAGCGAAGCGGCGGAAAACTGGAGAAATCGGCGTCGGTCGAAAGAGCTCATCGTTGAATTCCGTCCTTCCTTATTCGTTAATTTTCAGCGTAGGGGAGTGTACACCCGGGCGCGCTACGCGCGCCCGGGCCGACAACAAAAAACGAGAAAACGGTCGAGCGAATCGAACAAACGACATCCGCTCACGGCCGTTCCTGGCTGAGCGACGGCGGCTCGTCAGCCGTCGCCGCGGCCCAGTCGTGGTTCGGCTGCGCGCCCATGGTGAATTGCATCTTGCCGCCGCGGCTCAGATCTCTGAAAGAGATCCAATCGCGAGGAAGCGTGCTGCCGTTCAAGCGAACGGACTGGATGTAGGGATGCGTGGCCGGCGCCTGCGCGGACTCGATGATGAACTCATGGCCGGCATAGGGCGAGTGGAGCGATATGACCACGCGCGAGAAATGCGGGCTGACCAGTTCGTAGGCGGTGCTGGCGGGATCGACGGTGTAGATTCCCATCATGCTCAGCACGGCCCACGACGACATTTCGCCGCAATCGTCGTTGCCGGGAATACCGTTGGGCGAAACCGTGTAATTCTGGCGCAGAACCTTGTTGACCACCCGCTGCGTCTCCCAGGGCATGCCGGAGAAATCGAATTCGAAGGGCGCTTCGAGGTCGGTCTCGTTGTAGGGGTTGTAATACTGGCCGAACCAGCCCGGCTTTTTGTAGCTGAAAAAGGCTTCCAGGCGCCGATTGAAGCTCGCGCGGCCCATCGCGCCGATCAGCCAGCTCATATCCTCGGGATCGAGCCACTGGTAATGCCAGCCGGTGCCTTCGATGAAGCCGTGCAATTCCTGGCTGGGATTGAAATTTGGCACCCACTGGCCATCGGCGTTGCGCGGGCGGAAAAAGCGGTCCTTGGAATCGAAGAGGTTGCGGACGTAAAGGGCGCGATCGTAGAACTCGCGCGCGGCCTGCGGCTTTCCCAGGTCTTTCGCCAGATAATAGAGCGAAGCGTAGGCGACGGCGTCTTCCTGAAGCTGGGAAACCGAGCCGTAGCGCTCCTTGTCGTTGGGGACGTAGTGCAGTTTATTGATCCACGTGATGCTCGCCTGCCCCTGATACGGTTTCCCGGCCGGAGGCGCCTGCGTCGCGTCCTTGACCATCCCTTCCCACGCGGTTTTCATGTCGAAGCCGTGCAGACCGTCCAGCCAGGCCATCGCCATCCCGACGGTCAGCGGGCTACCCGCCATGACGTTCGTATAGTGATTGATCTGGGGCCAGCGGTCGATCCAGCCGCCCTGCTGGTACATGAGGACGACGGATTCGCACATATCCTCGAAGCGGCGCGGCGCGATCAGCGCCAGGAGCGGCATTTCGCTGCGGTAGATGTCCCATCCGGAAAAGTTCGCGTAAATGGCGTGGCCGGAAGCGACGTGGTGAATCTGGTCGTCGAAACCGATGTAGCGGCCGTCGGCGTCGCTGAAAAGGCTGGGCATGAGCAGCGAGTGATAGAGCGCCGTGTAAAAGACGCGGCGCGAGCCGGGCGCGCCGCCTGAAACGCGAACGACCTGCAATGCCCGGTTCCAGTCGCTCCGGGCCGCGGCTCGCACCGCGTCGAACGATTTCCCTTGCGCTTCCGCGCGCAGGTTATTTTCCGCGCCCGCCAGATCCACGTAGGAAATGCCGACGCGCGCCGTGATCGTGCGCCCGTGGGTCGCGGCTGGCCAACTGGCATAGGCGCCGATCCACTGATTGTGGCTGGTCTGCTCGGCCAGGCTCCCTCCGGCGGTGATTCTCCCGTGCCCGCCGTAGGAATTTCCTTTCCACACGCCGGACTGCGCGAATGGCTCGCTGAACGTCATATCGAAATAAACTTTGTAGGTTGCGGAGCTGCCGCAAAAGCAGTGGTCCTCAACAAAACCGATGATCTCACGAGGGCTAACGACGCGCACGCGAGCTGCGACGGTGTGATTGAGCGTGTGGCTGATTGGCACGAGAACGTTCGCCTGCTTTCCCGCCGGAAACGTGAAGCGGGCAAGGCCGGTGCGGGCTGTCGCGGTCAACTCGGCGTTGACGCCCCAGCGAAGCAATTGCACCTGGTAGTAGCCGGGCATGGCGGATTCCTCCGCATGGCTGTAGTTCGACTGGAAATTCTTGACCTGGGTGCGGACCGCGCCGGTGGTCGCGGTGAAGAAGACGTCGCCTTCGTTATCGCAACCGGGACCGCTCATATGCGTCATGCTGAATCCCTGGATGTTCGATTCGGCGAAATGGTAGCCGTAGCCGCGGGATTCGGTGTCGGGGCTCAGCTGAACCATCCCGAACGGCATGGACGGGCCAGGAAACAGGTTGATCGTGCCGCCGGGACCGGTGCCGGTGCCGATGAAGGGATCGACGAAGGAAACGGGCGACGAAGGCGCGCCGGCCTTGCGGCCGGGCGGCGCGCTCCGCGCCGCGCGGGCGACTCCCGCGGACCAGGCGACGATGGCCATGAGACAAGCGGCCACCAAGGCAAGCACAGCCATCAGCGGAGAACGAAGCAGTTTCATGAGGACATCGGCTCCTTGAATGAAGTTACGGCGTTCCGCGTTCCCAACCGTTTCCTCGGACGCCATGAAAGCGACAGCGGCTCTTATTGCATCGGCGCATGTCCGCCGGACGCCTTGTGCTGCAACGCGGCACAGGCCTGAAATTCGGCTTGCGCCGGGGCAATCTTCTTTTCCTGCCGGTAGACCTGGCCAAGCATGCAATGCAACGGCGCGTCCTTCGGCGCCAGATGAACGGCGACTTGCAATTGCATTTCCGCCTGGGAAAGCTGATGGAGTAGCGAATAGGCTTTTCCCAATTCCTCATGCGCCCGCGCCGCCTGCGGGGCGATTAGCACGGCGTGGCGCAGGTACGGGACGGCCTTGGCGGGCTGATTTTCGTCCAAATAGATGCTGGCGAGCAGAATATACGGCTCGGCGCTCTTCGATCTGCTATCCGCCTGCCAGGCGATGGCATTTTGATAGGCCTGGATCGCCTGGTCGTCCTGCCCGAGCCCGGCGTAGGACAAGCCGACGTTGTATTCGGCGGCGACGTTTTTCGGTTCGAGTTCGAGGCACTGCTCGAAGGCTTCGATCGCGGCGGGAAACTGGCTTTCGCTGTATTTCGTGCGGCCCAGGTAATACCATCCCTGGGCGTCTTTCGGGTTCCAGGAAAGCGAAAGGCTGAGCCATTTATCGGCGGCGATATCGTCCTTGAGCAGAACGTAATCGAGGGCGACGATTTTCAGATCGAAGGCGCTGGGCTTTCGCGTGCGCGCGCCCGCGGTGTATTCGGCAAGCGAGGCGCGTGCTAGGGCATTGCGGAAATGTTGGAGCGAAACACCAACCTGGTCGTTGTACTCGAAACCTTTGCCCTGCTGCTTCTCCTGTTCGGTAAATCGAACGTGGATCTCGTCGAAGAGAATGTAGCCGAGCAAAAAATGGGCCCGGCCGGAATTCGGATGCGTTTTCAGGTATGCGCGGACGGCGCCTTCCGCCTGGCCTACTTTTCCGTCTTGCAGCAGGCCCGTCACGTGGCTGAGCGCCTCGTCGGTTTTACCGGGCCGGAGCGTGCCGGTGACGTCTTGCTGCCCGGACGGCGCACCGAACGCGGCGCTTCGGCGACGCGGGGCTGCGTGCGCGACGCTCGCGACGAGCAGGAGCAAAGCAGCGAGCCAAAGGCTTCGCGAGCCGAAACCCCCGCCAAGGCGACCGGCGGCCGGCCGCCCGCGGAACGATCGCTCTTCAGACCAACAAGAATCAGCTTCCATCGCCGGCAATTATAAAACCGTTCATTTGTTTCGGCGCTCCGAAAGCGCAGGAAAAATAGCACACTACCGGACTCCGAAAACCGTTCCGGGAGCGTTGCGGAACGGACAGGCGATCTGGCGAGAGCGAAATCTGGAGCGCAGGACCGATTGCGCCCCGGCCCAGCGTCGCGGGAAATTCCAGGAGCCGGGAAGAGGTTCGATCGAATCATCGCGGCTTTCGAGAAAGGAAACCGGCCGGGGCGTTGAGCCCCGGCCGGTATTGGTCTTGCTTCGGGGCGGACCAATTCTTCCGGGGGTCAGAAGAAAATCTGGAATTCAGCCTGCCCTTGTCTTGGCGAATTTCCCTGGCAAGGAATCGTCGGGTCTCCGCCGGGGTTGTTCAATCCGAAGTTCGGATCGGTGACATTGTTGTCAAGGCATCCGCCGACCTGCATGCGGTTCAACACGTCGAAGTACTGCATGCTGAGCCGGCCGGAAATACGCTCGGTGAAGAAGAAAGTTTTCGCCAGAGAAAGATTTTCGTTGCTCTGGAAAGCGTATCGCAAGTCGTTGTAGAGCGGAGCGCCATTGCCGAAGCGCCACGCACCCGGATAGGAGAAGTCGGCCGTATTGATGACCGGCACGCCCGCTCCATTCACCGACTTGTACGTGTTGTTCCAGTTCTCGCCGAAGTTGGGCCCAGCCACATTGGGACGGTTGAAGCCGGAGGTGCTGAAGACCAGCGGATCGCAACCCGGCTGGTCACCGCAAGCCGCCAACGCGACCGGCGTGCCGCTCTCGTAGGAGTTCACCATGCTGAGTTCCCAGCCGCCAACCAGATTGTTCAGCAGGCGGCCGCTCTTGCCGAGGAACCGGCGGCCGTGCCCGAAGGGCAACTCGTAGACGCCGGCCATGGTGAGGACGTTGGTCTGGTCGTTATTGCCAACCGACCATTCGGCGTTGGGATTCTGCGGGTTCAAGCCGCGGAAGTTGAAGGTCGAAAAGCCGCTATCGGTGTTGGTGAGGTAGCGCGACAGCGTGTAGGAAACCAGGAACGTGAGACCGCTGCCCGCGCGCTTCTGCAAGCTGACTTGCAGGGCGTTGTACTTGTCCGCGCCGGACGTATCGTAGTTGTTCTGGATGAACCCGTAGGCCGGGTAGGGAGCAAACGCCTGGAAGACCGGCTGGCCGGTGCCCCAATCGCCGCAGAAATTATTGTACGGCGCGTAGTAGGTAACCGGTCCGTTGGGATTGCCGCACAACCCGGTCGCGTAGGTGACCTGTCCGAACCCTTGCTGCTGCATGAGCGCCTGAGCGCCGCTGGACGTCCAGGGGCTGTCGAGGACGCACTGCGTGGCGCTGGTCTCGCCCGCCGGGCAAACGGATTTGACGAAGTTGTAGTTGAGCGAGTTGATGGCGGAAAGCAGCGATGCCGGCAGGTGCAGGTCGTGCGTATGCACGCCACTGATGGAAAGGAACATCTGCCAGGGCAATTGTCGCTGGATGCCCAGGACGAACTGCTCGTCGTAGGCCTGGTTCACGTTTTGATACATCTGGTGAACGCAGCAGGTCAGACCATTGAAAATGTTCGGTGTGAACGCCACTTTGGGCGGCGAAGGCAGCGGTTTCGAATCCCACTGGCCGAAGCCGGGCGTTTGGAGCGTCGGCTGCGAGGCGCTGAAAACGCCATTCAGGTTGTTGCCGTAGTTGACGGCAACTTTATTCACGCCGTATTCGAAAGCGCCGGTATCCAGGTAGAAGATGGAGAATCCGCCGAGCACGACGGTCTTGCTGTTGAGTTCGTAGGTGAAGCCGAGCCGCGGGCTCAGGTGATCCCACTTCATGTTCATGGTGTTCCAGCCAACGCAGCCGTTGCAGCCAGTTCCCAGGATGGCCTCCGCGCCGAGTAGCGGCTGACCGGTGACCGTGCTGATCTCGCCGGGGTTCGGAGCGCTGGCATCCCAGAAGGAAAGCTGGTTGGAACTGTTGTTGTTGACGAACGGAAACGCGAGATCCCACCGAATTCCCCAGTTCACCTTCAGGCGCCGAGTGACCTGCATGTCGTCCTGGAAATAGGGCGCGACGTAAGTGTTTCTCAGCTCGGTCATCGCCGCGAACGAGCGACCGGCCGAAGTGGCGTCGCCGAGCAGGAAGCTGGCGAAACCGTTGCCGGTAAGGGTGCCGATGCCATTACTGCCCGGAAAATCGGTGATTTCGTTCGGATCGGCGGTGATGTCGGAAGTGAAGCTCAAGCTGCCGGCGCACGTCTGGCATTCGTCGTCGTTCTGAGCCGATTTGCGAATGTCCACGCCCATGTTGATGGTGTGCCGGCCGTGCTGCCACAGCCAGTTGTTCTCAATCGAATAGCCGGTCTTGTGGTTGATCGAGAACTGCCAGCCGCCTGTGCCCCAGTTCTGAGGTTCCCAGGCG
>JAKAOH010000282.1 GCA_021812285.1 Acidobacteriota bacterium
CGCCGCCGCCTCGTCGCTGGCGATTTCGAGCACGGTGTCCAGCCGGACCATCTTCAGCAGCATCACCACCTGCTTGTTCGGCGAAAAGAGCACCAGCCGTCCGCCGTTGTTCCGCATCGTGCTGAATGCGCGCACCAGTTCGCCGATCCCCGAGCTGTCCATGTGCGAAACGCCCGCCAGATTCACCGCGATCCGCTTCGTCTCGTTCGCCGCCAGTTCTTCCACGGTTCGCCGTAGCTCCTGCTGCGGCGCACCGAGCAGCAGAGGCCCTTCCAGATCCAGAATCGTTGTGGAACCCGCCCTGCGAATACCGATGCGCAAGCTTTCCTCCGTACTCCCAGCCAAGCTAGCCGAACCGGGCCAATCAAGCAAGTGAAAGCTTCGGTCTCGCCAAGCCCGGAGCCCGGGTTCGTTTCGCCCGCGGCTTTCGGGGCAGGGAAGCGGTCCGTAACGCCACGTTCGCTACCGCGCGTCGCTGTTGCGGTTCTTCCCATCCGTTGACTTGAGTTTCCTTCCAGCCTAAGATTTCCACGGCGTGGACGATCCTTCCGCACTCATTGGCCAGACGGTTTCCCACTACCGCGTCGTCGAGCGGCTGGGCGGGGGCGGCATGGGCGTCGTCTACCGCGCCGAAGACGCCGATCTCGGCCGCCAGGTCGCTCTCAAATTTCTTTCCGCCGAACTCTCCAGCGACCCCCAGGCACTCGAACGCTTCCAGCGCGAGGCTCGCGCCGCTGCCGCGCTCAATCATCCCAATATCTGTACCATCTACGAAATCGGCCGCCACCACGGCCAATCCTTCATCGCCATGGAGCTGCTCCGCGGCCACTCGCTCGCCTCGCGAATCGCCGGCCGCCCGATGAAAATCGAAACGCTCCTCGATTTAGCCTCGCAAATCGCCGATGCTCTCGACGCCGCGCATGCCGAGGGCATCGTCCATCGCGATATCAAGCCGGCCAATATCTTCGTAACCGAGCGCGGCCAGGCGAAAATTCTCGATTTCGGCCTGGCCAAGGTCAGCAAGGCCCCCGTTCGCGCCGAAAATCTTCCGACGGACACGCTCGGCGTAACGCAGGAACAGTTGACCAGTCCCGGCACGGCCCTCGGCACCGTCGCCTACATGTCGCCCGAACAGGTTCGCGGCGAGGATCTCGACGCCCGCACCGACCTGTTTTCCTTCGGGGTCGTCCTCTACGAAATGGCCACCGGCGTTCTCCCGTTCCGTGGCGACACCGGCGGAGCCATCTTCGGGGCCATCCAATACGCCGCGCCGCAAAGTCCCGTGCGTCTCAATCCCGATCTGCCACCGGACCTCGAGCGCATTATTCTCAAAGCGCTGGAAAAAGATCGGAAGCTCCGCTATCAGCACGCTGCCGATCTGCACGCCGACCTCGAGCGTCTCAAGCGCGACACCGGCTCGGGCCGCTCCGCGGCTACCCAAGCCGCATCCTCGTCATCCATCGCCGGAGCGGATTTAAAATCCTCGCCTGCCACGCCGCCTGGCGTAGAAACGGCCTCCGCTCCCGGTTCCGGCAGTTCGGCTGTCGTCGCGGCCGCGCGCCGCCATAAATGGGCCGCTCTCGCGGGTTCGCTCACCGTGCTGGTCGTACTCGCGGCGGCGGCCTGGGGCATTTATTCCTTTTTCGCTCCCGCGCGCACGGCTCCCGCCGCGCCGGCGCCTTTCCAGAATTTCACCATCTCCCAACTCACGAATTCCGGCGATGAATCGCAAGCCGCCATTTCTCCCGACGGCAAATTCCTCCTGACCGTCAGGAATTCCGGAGGCGAGAAGAGCCTCTGGCTGCGCAACATTCCCACCGGCAGCAACACGCAAATTCTTCCGGCCGCGCCGGTCCTGTTCGCGACCCTCGCCTTTTCGCCCGGCGGCAATCACATCTATTTCCGCGAAGCCACCAACAGCCAGCAGAATACGTTCAATCTGTATCGCGCTCCCTTGTTTGGCGGAACGCCGCGCGTCATCGTGCGGAATATCGATTCGGACATCACGTTTTCTCCCGGCGGCAAGCGCATCGCCTACGCTCGCTTCAACGCTCCGGACGTCGGGAAATGGCGCTTGCTCACCGCCCAGGCGAACGGGTCGGATGAAAAGGTCCGAGTGGTGGCGCCCGGCGGATGGGGTTGCTCCTATGTGGCGTGGTCCCCGGACGGAAAGCGAATCGCCTGCAGCCTGACCCTGCCCGGCGGCGCGCGCGGCGGAATCGATATGCTCGATCTGGCGAGTGGCCATCTGCAATCATTCGCCAGATTTCCCGAAAAGGCCCCATTCGAATTGGCCTGGCTTCCCCATGGCGCCGGCCTGCTGATGATCTATTCCCATATGCTGCTCAACCCACAAACCGGCTTGGGAATGCAGATCGGCTATCTTTCCTATCCCGGCGCGAAGTTCCGCACCGTCACCAACGACACCAACAGCTATTCCACGCTCACGCTCTCCGGCAATGGAAAAAGCCTCGTCACGGTCGAGCAACAATCCACCGGCGAAATCGATATCCTGCCCGCTTCCGGAAATGGCGCGCCCGTGCCCGTTCCCGGGATTCCCAGCAGGGAA
>JAKAOH010000008.1 GCA_021812285.1 Acidobacteriota bacterium
GAGCGAGGACGGGGCGGTGCAAATCTTCGATGTGCGTTGTCTCACCGGAGCGATGAGGACCGGATGCGAGCCCAATGCGGCTGGAGGAAAAAGCAGAGACGCCAAATGAACGCGTCAAGGCGACGGGCTTCGGTGCCGGCAACTTCAACTGGAACCAAAGGAGTCCTCGGGCGCGGCGATTTCCCTCGAAAGCCAGACCATCAGCCCCAGCAAAACGACCGCTTCCACGCTGAAGTCCAGGGAGTGGACCATGGCGGCGCCAACGACCACACACAGAAATAGCGAAAACAGCGCTGTGCCCTGGCGGTTTGCGAGCACTCCGTGATCTGGCTTGCGGGATTCGTAAGCCAGAACCAGAAATCCCACCAGAATGAGCGGCGCCAACTCACTGACGAAGACGTGATAACTCGCAAGCAGCGCCGCGACCACCGCAAGTGAAAATTCCAGGTCAAATGACCGGTCCGTGGGATTATCCAAGTGGCGTAAGTAACGGGCAGTCCAACCCAGAAGAAAAACGGTGGCCAGAAGCACTGCCGGAAACATGAACCTGTCGGGAATCACGCCACCGAATAACGCCACCATGACGCCTCGCAAACTCGGCATCATCGCCGCGCTGGTTCGGTCGGCCAACGAGCCGCCGGCCGCTCCTCCCACGCTGACCAGGGTCTTAAAGTAGATCGCCAGGCCAGGCGTGCCAACGACCGCAGTCGATAAGACCAGCGCGATCGTACCCATGACCGAAAATCCCGCGACCAGTTTCCACCGCCTGCGCAACAGGAAGATGAAAACAAAAGGAAGCAGCACCTCGAGCCGGAAGAGGCCTATCCCCAAGACGAGTCCGGCGATGAATTCACGCCTTCGCTTCAAAGCGAAATACGCCAGCATAAAAATCGGGACAAGAAGCAGCGTATCCTGACCGAGCGCCAGCGTCGCCAGCATGAAGAAGAGACAGATGGCAGCCCAAACGAAATGCAAGCCTGAGCTCAACTGATAGCCAGTTGCGATGAGCAGGAAAATGATCAGCCCTAGCACAGCCAGATTCACAGCCGCCCAAAGTAAGAAGGCATGGGCGTAGGAAAACAAGGCAAAAGGAGAGAACAGAGGGGCCTCGAACGGCGGATGGTAGTACGCCATGAAAGGCCCTGCGATCCCAACCTCGCGCTGGATTTCCTGCTGCAAGCTCACGTCGTATAGGCGGTTGGGTTCGCCGCGATTCAGAATCCTGCCAGCGGTGTAAAACGCTTCAAAATCGAGCCCTTCGCTGTGCTGCTTGGTCATCAGATCTAACTGGAAGAACAACAACGTAAATCCTGCGGCCAGCAAAACCACCACGAGAATGCGTGGGAGAAGCCTCCGTAAGGAGTTCACAGAAGACCTGCTTAACGAAGAACTCTTGCCTCCTGGCTTCGCAGGGGTGTCGGTCGGGGCGGGAAGCGGTCGCTGTGCGTCGGCAGGCGTAGATTGCACCTTAACTGAGGGGGAAGATTTTACCTGCCTTCCCGACTCCTCGGCCAGAGGCTGCCGGGGGCTAACGACGAAAGCGTAACGGGAGGCAAGAGGGATTTGGAAAGCCATCCCGCAAAGGGCGTTCAGCGAGGAACGTGTTTGGTACAAAGGTTTGCGGCAAGGGCCGTTGGCGGCACTCGTTTCACTCTGGTGCATCGCGAATCCTTTCAGAACACGCAGCGACCCTTTCCCTCCACTGTCTTCCCTCTCTTACTCTTATCTCTATTTCCTTTTACTAGGTGGCAACAAGGCAGTGCCACACATTGGCCAGGGTTGTGCAGTTAGGACCTTCGACACTTGCCGTGTCTTTCAAACCGAGCAAGGCGAGCGAAACGGAGAGCGGATTGATGCCGGGATCGAAAAACGGGCCGGCGGCCAGTCGCGTGAAACGGCCGATTCCGCTCGCGAGCGGGGTTTCCGTGCTGCTGGCGTCGGTGGCATTCATGGGGCTGGACGTATGGCAGCAGCGGCGGCGGGAATGGGGGCAGACGCGGCTGTTTTCCGCGCTCGTGGCGCCGCGCGCGTGTTGGGGCCGAAGACGATCCCGTTTCGCGGCGCTTGGCGACGACGCTGGTTCGCGCGGCAGACCTTGCGCTTTACCGTGCGAAACAGGCCGGGCGCAACCGCGTGGAATTGTGCACGACCGAAGAACTTGCCGGAGCACGATTTTCGGCGCCGGTGCATGCGACCCCCGGCGCCGCGGCATAGTCGCGGTGCGAAACGCGCGGCAACCGGCGTCGGGCCGGCGATCGAGCGCGGGAAGGCGGCTGCCGCCTTGCGCGCGAAATAACTGCCTCAGGAACTGGCGGGGCGCGCGCCGTCGCCGGAGGCGATCAGCGATTCGTGCCGCATGGCGAATTCTTTGTCGAGCGCCTGCAGCGTTTCGATGATGCCGGTATAGGCAAGTTCGGCATGCGAAGCCATCGTCGCGCCGATGCAGCCCTGCCGGCGCCATTCATCGGCCTTTTGCTGCACTTTCAGGCGCACCGAATCCCAGGCGACGTTGCCGAATAGATCGATCATCTCGCCCGAAAAGAGACCTTCGGAATCCATCGAGAACGCGATGCAGGAAACGATCGGCAAACAGTAGGCGCCCGCGACCGGGGTATTGATGGCGACCGGCATGATCGGCATGACGTGCGAGCCACGGCAATCGCCGGAAACAAAATGGCCCAGCAGCCACGGTTCGACGACCTCCTCCGGAGCGGGGAAAATGCCCTGCGTGCGAACCAGGGCGATCGGATCGTCCTTGCCCGTGTATTTGCCGGCGATATTGTGGAGGCGAGTGGCGGAAATCGAGGCGACCTGCTCATCGGGAACGCAGCGGGAATGAACCGCTTCGATCGCGAACCGATCGGGATTCTGGAGAAGGCAGGCGACGTCCCAAACGCGCTCGGGAACGTTGAGACGGATCACGCGGTCGCTGTCGTGGGCGTGATGGTCCATGTCGATGATGGTGAGCGTGAAACCCTGATGCATTTTCGGATTCAGCAGCAGCCCGCCGTTGTGCATCGGATCGCAGAAAGTGGAATAGAGCGGGAAATTGTAGGCGCCCGGCCCGCATTTATCGGCGGCGAAAAGCAGGAAGCATTCGGCGGGACGATGCTTGCTGCGTGGATCGCGCTCGAATTCGATTTCGGCGACCGCGGGACCGGCGCCGCGGACGTTGCCCGAAGGAGCGTCGACGAGCAAATCCTGGCCCGCGCCGTAGAGACCAGACTGCCGCGCCTGGTCGGTGGCCGCGAGGAAACACTCCCAGGCGAAATGGTGGATTTCACGCGCTCCCACGCCGCGACGGTGGCTCATGATCAAGGCGATATCGTCGCCGGTGTGCGTCACCGTGCCGTCGTTCAGCAGGTTGCCGATGGCTCCCTGAACCCGCTCGCGGGCAATGCGCAACATCGCCGCCGAAGGTTGCGTGTGGCCGCCAATCGAGCCGACATCCGCCTTGATCACCGAAATCGTGATTTTTTTCATAATGGTCTCCTGCTTGGCAAACTACCCGGGGCCGGGCTCGGACTTGCCAACACTATAACAGAAACTAATATGGCTATTCTAGCGCCATAAAAGATGGTGACGCCGCGGAAATTCCCTTTCCGCGGGAAGCAACCAATTCGCACAGCGCGTGCTATTCGGACAGGAAATAACTTGACTGTCATAAACGGCAGTGATTTCATCGGGCCTGCGGAGTCGTGTCCGCAATGGCGGCGTTTTTGCGATCGCCAGTTTCGCGCAACAGTCTGCGAAGCATCGGGGAGTGCGGAATGCGCATCTTCATTGATTCGGCCGATTACCGGAAAATCGAAAAATGGCTCCGTCAGGGAGTTGTGGACGGCGCAAACCGGGAGCGGGCGGACCTGGAATGGACAAGCGGAATCCGTGCCAGCTCCTTTTCCCATAGGCTGGACGGGAAAAATCCGGACGGAACGGAGTGGGTGCGGTGATCGCACCAGGCCAGATCGGCGCTCTTGGGTTCGAAAAGGTCGAACTCGGACTGAATGGAGTTTTCCTCCTGCGGCCGCAAGTCCTTTCCGATTCCAGGGGCTGTTTTTTCGAAAGCTACCACGAAGAGAAAATGAAGTTGCTCGGAATTCGGGACCGATTCATACAAGACAATCAGTCCCGATCCGTGCGGCATACCCTGCGCGGCCTTCACTACCAATTGCAGAACCCACAGGCCAAATTGTGCCGCGTTGTCGCGGGAGAAGTGCTGGATGTCGTGGTCGATATTCGCCGCGGGTCGCCGAGCTTCGGCTGTTGGACAAGCGCAATCTTGTCGGACGAAAACCATTTCCAAATCTACATACCGGCCGGCTTCGCTCATGGCTTCCTGGTGCTGTCGGAGGCCGCCGTCTTTCTCTACAAGTGCAGCGCTCTCTACGATCCCCACGACGATTACGGCATTCGGTGGGACGATCCCGCCCTCGACATTCGGTGGGGCGAGGATTCACCGATTATTTCCTCCAAGGATTCCACGCTGCCGCGGCTGGCGGAATTGCCTCCGGAACGGCTGCCGCAATACGACGGGGAGAAATCCGGAAGCGCCGGCGGACGGACGTAATCGGGTGCGGCAGGAACGGCAAAGGGTAACGACCGGAGTGATGGGAACGAGGAGCGCGTCCAAATCGACGTGTTCCATATGGACCGCTGGAGCATCTGGCTGGATCCGTGGATCGTCGCCAAAACATTTGTCAAAGCGATCGAAGCCGAAGGGGCCTGCTGAGGGAGAACTGGAGAGATGCGGATACTGGTGACGGGAGCGGCTGGTTTTATTGCTTCGCACGTGGCCGACGCTTACATCGCGGCGGGGCACGACGTCGCGATTGTGGACGATCTTTCGCGCGGGCGAATGGCCAACGTGAATCCCCGCGCGCGCTTCTATCAGGGCGATGTGAGGGACAGGAGCTTCCTGGAAAACGTCTTCGCGAAGGAAAATCCCGAGGCGATCAACCACCACGCGGCGCAGATGGACGTGCGCCGGGGAGTCCGGGAACCCATCTTCGACGCCTCGGTCAATATCCTGGGATCGATCAATCTGCTCGAACTCGCCGTCGCTCACAAGGTCAAGCGGGTGGTTTACATCTCCACGGCAGGCGCGGCCTATGGCGAACCGAAGCAGGTGCCGGTTCCCGAAGATTACCCGATCGATCCCATCACTCCATACGGAATCAGCAAACACACGGTGGAGCATTATCTGTTCACCTTCCGGGTCCTCTATGGACTCAACTACGTGGTGCTTCGTTACGGAAACGTCTACGGGCCGCGGCAAAGCTCGAAAGGCGAAGCGGGTGTTTTTGCTATTTTTTGCGAGCAGTTGCTCGCGGGAATTCGCCCCGTCATCTACGGCGATGGGAGCAAGGTGCGGGACTACGTTTACATCGAGGACGTCGCCCGGGCCAATCTGCTGGCGCTCGAACGCGGCACGGCCGAAATTTTCAACATCGCCGACGGCGTGCCGACAACCGACTACGAGGTGTTTCAGCGCGTGCGGGACAGCCTCGGCATCGAGGGGTTGGAGCCGGAATACGTTTCCAAGCGGCCGGGAGAAGTCGACAGCATCTATCTCGACATCTCCAAAGCCAGGCGCCTGCTGGGCTGGGAACCCCGCATTTCCCTAGAAGAGGGCACGAAGCGGACCGTGGCGTATTTCGAGAAAATCGCCGGCCACGCCGCTCCCAAGACTTTTGCGAACCGTGCCGCGAGCGCGGCAAAGGAAGCCTAAGCCCAGCTTGCGCCGCGCGCCGCCGCTCGCAACGGCGTTTGCTTTCGCCTTCTGAAGCCATCTTTCTTGACTGCCGGCCCGGTCAACGCGACGCGCGCCAGCACGATCGGGTTTTGCCACTGAAAGCCGCGCGTTGCAAACGGCGAGAAGTCAGCAGCGTGCGGACGCAAAAGCACCGTACAGCCCGGAGGTTCGTGCGCTTCGCCAACCGTCCTTTCAGGCCGAGGCGCCGGCAACCGAAGCGCTCTGCGGCGCACTTTGCCGAAGCATGTTGGTACAATCACGAGCGGACGTAAGGATTTGCCCGCGGCGAGTACCCGGATCGGAGCGACCAGGGTGTCATCTCCAGAACGGCGGGAAGATTTAAAAACTCTACTGGCGGACGCCGCCCGCGTGCACGCCGCGCTGGCGGATCTGGTCGATCCGCTGCTCGACGCGGCCGGGCGCATCGGCGAGCGGATGAGCGCCGGCGGTAAATTGCTGATCTTCGGCAACGGCGGCAGCGCCGCGCAGGCCCAGCACATCGCCGCGGAGTTCGTCGGCCGTTTCGAAACGGACCGCGCGCCGCTCCCCGCAATCGCGCTGACGACCGATACTTCCGCGCTCAGCGCGATCGGCAACGATTACGGATTCGACGAGGTTTTCGCGCGGCAATTGCGCGCCTTGGCAATGCCCAATGACGCGGCGCTCGCCATTTCGACCAGCGGAAATTCGCCGAACGTGCTGCGCGCGATCGACGCCGCGCGCGAATTGAATCTCGTCACGATCGGCCTCACCGGACGCCACGGCGGAAAGATGCGCGAACGCGTGGACCTGTGCCTTTGCGCGCCCTCCGATTCGACTCCGCGCATTCAGGAAGCGCACCTGGTGATGGCGCATATGATTTGCCAGATGGTGGAAAACCGGCTGCTCGGCGGCTCGACGCGCGAGCGAAATCAAGGATAATGATTCAGGAGCACAAGCCGTGAAACAGCTTTCCGCGTGGTTTACCGCCCTCGCCGGATGCCGCGTTCTGGTGGCCGGCGACCTGATGCTTGACGAATACCTGTGGGGACGCATCGAGCGCATCTCGCCCGAAGCGCCCGTGCCGGTGCTGAATCTTGTCCGCCGGGAGAGCACGCTCGGCGGCGCCGGCAACGTGATGCGCAATCTGCGCAGCCTCGGCGTGCAGGTGATCGCCGCCGGCACCGTGGGCAGCGACAGCACCGGCGAGCAGATTCTCGAGTTGCTCGACGTGATGGGAGTGGAAAGCGAAGCGGTGATCCGCGATCCGCACCGGAAATCCACACATAAGGCCCGGCTGATGTCGCTCGAGCACGGCCAGCAGGTGTTCCGGCTGGACGAAGAGTCCACGATGGGCGTCTGGGGCGAGGTCGAGGAAACACTGGCCCGGCGAATCCGCGAGAGAGCGGCCGACGCGCAGGTGATTCTCTGCTCGGATTATTTGAAGGGCGCGCTGACCGAGCGGGTCCTGGAAGCGGCGTTCCAGGCCGCGCAGCGGCAGCGCATTCCGGCGGTGGTCGGGCCGAAAGATCCGAAAACGAGCAAATACCACGGCGCGAGCGTCCTGATGCCGAACGCGCGGGAGTTGGCGGAAATGACGGGAACGCGGGTGAATGGAAACGACTGGCTGACCGATTCCGCTTCCCGGCTGCTCGAGGAACTCGAGCTGGAAGCGCTGGTAGTGACCCGGGGCCGCGACGGCATGAGCCTGTTCGAGCCGACTCCGGCCGGAATCCTGCGCATGGACGTGCCGACCGTGGCGCGCAGCGTTTACGACGTCACCGGCGCGGGCGATACGGCGATTGCGACGTTCTGCGCCGCGCTGGCCGCCGGAATGGACCGCGAAACGGCCGTGCAGATGGCGAATCAGGCCGCCGGCGTGGTTGTCGGCAAACGCGGCACGGCCACCGTAACCGTGGAGGAAATTCTGGCGCACATTGACGAAGAGTCCGGCGGAGGGCCCGCGCCGAAAACCCCTCCACCGAAGTCCAAACACTTCCCCCCTTCGTAAACGCCGCGGCTTCACACCGCTTCACACAAAAGAATCAGAAAAAAGGCCAGCCCTTCCCCAGGGCCGGCCTTTTTTGTTCTTGGCCCCGCCAGCGTTTCCAGGTAGGAGGCGATGTCGGGCAGGACCGCGAAGTGATTTCCTAGATGTGATCTTTCAATAGGTTGTCCATCCGGCCCGAACGAGAGATGCTGATTGCGGCAAGCAGTCGACATCTTCTCGAAGAGCCGAATGGACATTCACAAGAATGCACGGCTTACCCTCCGCGGTCGAGAGACTCTGGTGAAATCGGTCCTGGAAAGGGGGCTGCCGTTGAACTCGGCCGCAGCCGAGTTCAACGGCAGCGGGCGCACCGCCGCCAAGTGGGTCCGGCGTTTCCGCACCGAAGGCACCGCCGGACTCCACGACCGCAGTTCGCGCCTGAGCTGCCCGGGTGTTTGTACCAGCTGGGTGAGAGAGTTTACACCACAGTTCCACGCTGTGAAACCGAGTTCGCTGGAACCAGGGGGCAATCGGCCGCCGGTGCCGGCGGCCGATTGCCCAGCGCCGAGTGCGGCCGCCTCGTGTTGTACTCCACCCGCCACTTCTCGATCACCACCTGCGCTTCCCGCAGCGAATCAAAAATCTCTTCGTTCAAACACTCATCCCGCAGCTTCCCGTTGAAGCTCTCCCCGTAGCCGTTCTCCCAGGAACTCCCGGGTTCGATGTACAGCGTGCCTGTCCCCAGATTCCCCGGCCACTTCCGCAGTTCCTTGGCGACGAATTCTGGCCCACGGCACCACGCCGCGGTCCACCCTAGCTCAGTTTGTCCGTGCTGGCATGGCGGCACCGGAATTCAGCCTGCGAAGGCAGGGCCTCACTTATTATGGTAGGCGTACTTCTGCGGCGTAGAGGTCGTAAAAGCTGCGGGTGAAACCGATGATGGGCGATCCGTCGGGCGCGACGCCAAACAAGGCACAACGAGGAACTCCTGACTTTAAATATGCGGAAAAATCCTCCACCGGTTCGACGCGTTCAAGCAGCGTGTTGTAACGGTAGAGGGGTTCGCCTGCCTCGTGCAGGTCCTGGAAATAGAGGAAGCGGCTATCGGGCGACCACACACTGATGCCCAGGCCGAGTCCGTGCGCGATCACGGTCCACTTTTCCGCGCGCACGTCCCACAGCTTGAGCTGAGTCCCATCGTCAGAAGTTGCGGAAATAAAACGCCCGTCGGGCGACCACCGACACATCGCGAGATCGGTCGAGCCCGGAATCTTTGTAGTCTGCCGGCTGGCAAACTTAACGACCAGCAATTCCCGGTCATTCGATCCCCGTGGCCCCGTGGCGACGGAAACCACCAGACGATTCCCGTGCCCGGACCAATCGGCATCGCGCATGTCCCGGTCGCTTTGGAAAAGCGCCTGCGGTTTGCCGCCGTTCACGGGAACCACGTACACCTTCGCCGGCTGATTTGGCTGTTGGCCGTCAAAGACGATCCACCGGCCATCCGTCTCGTTGGAATCTTTCGAGTACTGGTTGACCGGCGGAAGACGCAGCGGGGCACGCGTGTGCAAGCAAACGTTGTGGCGGGCCGAGCAGCGAATTCCCTCCGATGGCCGTCCGATTCCGGTCTCCTTCGCGATTCCCGAAGACGCGTTTCCCACCGGCTATCTCTTGCATCCGCATGCCATTCTGTGGCGTCTCAGGGCCACAGCCGAAGCCAACGGCCGGAAATACGAATCCAATTTCGAGGTGCCCGTGTTCAATTCTGGCGCCTCAGAAGGAACGCAGACTTCTGAAGTGGGACAGGTCCCATGAACGACGGGTGAGAGAGTGGGAGTGCCCCGAGCGTGTCGCTATAGACCTGGTGGAGCAGACAGTGGCGTCATTCGCTCAGCAGCGGGGCAATTGACGCACCAGAAGCCGGGCGTGCTTGTTTTGCCTCTTGTTCATCTTTCCTAGAATCAACGAAATAGCCATTTGGTCTGTAGCTTGCTCGCACGTAGGCAGAGTGCAGACGCGGGGGAAAGAGGTGACGTCATGCGAAGGACTTTCTCACCCTCTTGGTTTTTTGGCCCCCTGCCCATCGTCTTTGCCTCACTGCTTTTCAGCCTGTGCGGATACGCCCAAAGCACAACCGGAACTCCCCCGAACGACGGAGCCCGAAGTTCGCAAGCCGGGCCGGTTGTTTTTCCGCCTGATCAAGTCAAGGAGCAGATGATCGGGGAAATCTCTCCCGGCGCGGAAATCGATTCTGCGCGGAGCACGGAAAATCATATTGCCTGGGTGGAAAAGGCCGGCGGAAGAAGCACAGTCCGGCTCGACGGCCAGCAGGTCGGCGACACGTACGAAGAGGTGAAATATCTGACCTTCAGCGACGACGAGCAGCATCTGGCCTTTGTCGCCAAACGCAATTCGAGATGGGTTTTGGTGGAGGACGGAGCCGGCAAGTCTCGCGAGTACGGCAGGCTGACGGCCCCGGAACTCAGCGCGAACGGAAAATTCTTCGCGGTTGGCGCCTGTCTGGAAAAAAAGTGCCGTCTCGTCGTCAACGGAGAAGAGACGGGGCCGGAGTACGAAGATATTTCCGCCCCCAGATTCACCGCGGATGGCGAGCACTCCGTCTATTTTGGCAAGAGAAACAAGCAATGGATCCAGGTGTTCGACGGCAAGGAGCAGGGTCCGGAAATGGACGACTTCGCCTACTGGCTTTTCTCCCCGGATCGTCAGAGTGTGGTCGTTGCCGCTCGCATGGGGAGCGATTGGACCTGGATCGTAAACGGTGCGCCGGGGCCGGCGTTCGATGTCCTGGGCAGCATCGATTTCAGCCCCGACGGCAAGCACTATGCTTATGGCGGCACGGACGCAAAGTGGGGTTTCAAAAAGCACAAAACGCGCGGGGTGATCGTCATCGATGGCAAGGTTGCTGGCACGTTTGAAGGCAGCGGATTTGGCGGGGGATGGCAGGGACTGTTTGGCACGAGTCAGAGGATCAACACGGGCCCGCACCACCTGTTCCCCGACTTCCACGGCGTCTCCGACCCGCAGTATGCACCGGATGGAAAACTTGTGTACGCGGGCAGGATGAGCGAGGGAAACGTGGTCGTCTACGTGGACGGCGCGCCGGGCCCGAGCTTTGACGACATCGTCAGCCCCATCGGGATTTCCGGGGACGGCAAGCATATCGCTTATATCGGCAAGAAGGGGGATTCGTTCGTCGAAGTGCGGGATCAGGTTCTCGGCCCGGGTTTCCCCGGCAAGCGCGAAACCAGCTTCGTGGGTCTGCTCGCCATCAACAAGGACGGCTCTCATCTCGCCTACGAGATCGTGCGTGGCGGCAGCTCGTTCAAGGAGGGCCGCACCACGCGAGCGCTCCGCCGGATGGTGATCGACAGGAATGCGGCGCAGGAGTATGACGCTTTGGGCATGGGGAATTTTGTCTTCAGCGCGGATGCGCAACATCACTTTTACGAAGTGTATGGCGCCTCGGGGAATCGGGACCGCGTCATTTTCGATGGCATGGAGAGCAAGCTGTACGACACGGTGCTCCGCCACAGCGCGATGTTTGTCGACGAAGCCACGATTGAATTTGTCGCACAGGATGGGCGGCGCCTGGTCCGCGTCCTCGAAACGCTGCCCGCCGGCGCGAGCGCGCACTAACGTGCGGCGCCTGGCGCGTAAAAGTGACCTGACCGGCGATTCTTGTACCAGGTGAAATGAGAGAGAACCCCCTGTTTGAGCGGACCTTTTGTGCTTTCAAGGCTTTGCATCGCGCAAGCTTCCCTTCCTTGCGCATCGAGGAGGACGCCAACGAGGAACGGTGGCGGATTAGAACCGTTCCGAGAGACCGGCTATTGCTGCTGGTGGCCCGCGTTTTTCTTCGAATCGGATTTGGCCAGACTGCCTCGTGCGCCAGCGGCACCTTCCCCGCCTGCCCGCTCGAGGTGCAAGTAAAAGGGAGCGAGTTCAAACGGCATCTTTTCCCGCGGGTAAAGCAGCTGAACCGCCTGCGTGCGCATCATCGCGATTCTATCGTTCCACGGATTCACCTTGATTCGCGAGCCGAGCGGAAGCGCGGCGATCTGTTTCACGTTGGCGGGCTGCAGTTGCGGCGCGAGCCGCTCGATCGCCGCGATTTCTTCCGGCCGATTCCCCAGGTGCGGGCTGATCAATTGCGGCAATTGCTTCGATTCCGCCTGGAGCGCCTTCAGAAACAACCCCGCGTTCCCCAGCGAATTCTTGTAGGGTGAATGTTCGAGCAACTCGACGGCCTTCGTGCTGGCCTCTGTCATCGACCGCCGGCTTTCATGAAAGTCGAGCACGTGGAACGTGTTTTTCACGTTGAAGATCATCCGATCGCTGAAGGCGTATTCGGTGTTGATGCTGTGCCCCAGCAAGATCTCCGCCAATTCCTGCGCCAGCATGGCGGCCAGGCTCGATTCGTCCGGCAGAACGTCAATCAGCCCTCGGCTGAGAACAATCGTATGGCCGACGGCGAAGGCTTCGAGCGGCGTGGTCATCAGCACGCGGCACCGCACGTCCGGCTCGAGGTCGAGTTTGTTGCTGATGACCAGATTATTCACCACCGTGTCCAACACCTTGTCCACCGGGCCCGGTGGCGCCAGCAATCCGATCGATTGCAGGCGGTCGAGAACGTTCTGTGCCGCCTCGTCTTCGAACGCACGCTCGGACTGCACCGGCGAAAGGTCGTCATTGGCCCGGCTCCGGTCCTCGATGGGTTTCGAGCCCTTCGACGATTCGACAAGGATGCGGCTCAGTTCCTGCTCTCGCACCGCCGGGCTCAGGTTGTATCCCCACAACCGCATCTGCGCCCGGAATCGCACGTACCCGAACTCCTCGCTCGGCTCGTTTTCCTCGCTGTAGACGAAGGCCGGCAGCCAGACGCCCGGAGCCACGTTCACCCGCCAGCTATCGAAGTGGAAGTAGGTCCCAAACCGGGGATCGGGATAGAAAATCCCGTTGAACCGGACAATCGCGAAATCGCGGTCTTCCACCCAGATGCGCCCCTTAAACCTGCCTTGCCCCGCCTTCGGCTTCGGAATCACGTCGAAGACCAGGCAACGCACATCGCCCAGGAACTCCCGCCGCACGTAGCGGAATCGGTAATGGGTGCGGTCGAGACCTCGCGCGTCCGGAAAAATCATCTGCAGAAATCCCGCCGGATCGTAACTATTGGTGAAAAGTTCGCGGAAGGGCATCGCAATCATTTTCGCGAAACCTCCGGTTCGCGTGTCGAACGGCCGAAAGGCCAGCCCGCGCGCCAGTTCTGCTCTGCCGAGGTAGTAATAGTCGTGCACCGGCACTGGTCCCAGCTCGTGCGTCGGTTTGGTGTTCTGAATGTAGATTTCCACCAGCGGCGTATACCGCTCCACGCGTGCTATCAGGGCGTTTTCCTGCCGAATGACGCGATCGATGATTTGGTTCGTGGCCGATTCCTGCGCCGGGACCGGCGCCGGCGGACTGCCTTGGGCTCGGATGGCGCCGCCGAGCGCAAGAATTGCCGAAAGCACCGCGGGTAATTTCCAGCCGAGCATGCTCCCTCCTCGGTTCAATAGGCCAATCGAAAAACGATCCGTAGCCGAGCCCGTTCGTCCACCGGCTTGCCGTCCACGCGCTCGGGCCGAAACCGGATGCGCTCTGCTGCGGAAACCGCTGCCTCGTCCAGCCCGTAGCCCAGTCCGCGTACGACTCGCAGCACCCGCACCGTCCCGCTTGCCCCAAAAATCACTTCGAGCACCACATTGCCCTCGATCTTCTTCGCTCGCGCCTCGGCGGTATAAACCGGGTCCGGTTTCTCGAGGATCTTGACCGGCTGGACGGATGGCTTCGCTTCGCGTGGCGCCGCGGCTCTGGCTACGGGAATCGTTGCCTGGTCGCTGAACCCTCCCTCGCGAATCCTCCCGCTGCTCGGCCGGTTTCCCCCTGCTCCGGATACGGCCACCACGCTGCCGAAGCCCGCTCTCGCAGTCGCTCCCCGTCCGCTGGGAACTCCGTCCGTGCCTTTGCCCGGTCCGATAGGCGCGTTAAAGGAGCCGACATGAGCGATGATCATTGTGCTGGGTGTTTTGCCGGTCGCCGCCACGCCCATCGGATCGCCAAAGCCGCCCGTCTTAACTGTGGGCAGAGCCCGCGGGAGGGTTGGCGCCGCAACGCTTGGCGCAAGGACCCCGGTGTGAATGGCCGGAGCCGGAGGTTCTATCGAACGATACCTGGCTGCTGGCGCGTGAAAGGTGGGCGTGGGCATTGGCACCTTGGCCACGCGTACGCGCCTTCGCAAAATTTCCGGCCGCGGAGGCGTCAGCGCCGGCGACTCCTCCCGCTCGACGCGAGGCGGATTCATGGCAATTCTTGGCCTTGGCTCGGGCTGCTTCACCTCCCGAGCCGCGTGGAACACCAACTCGCTCAGTTGGCTGCCCGCGGAAATTTCTGGAAAAGGCCGGGTCGGAATCGCCAGGATGAGCAGGCAGACCACACACTCCACGACAATCGCCGCCAGGAAGGCACCCGACCGCGATTTCCCCTCCGGCAAGAGCGTGAAGCTCTCCGGGCAGTTCCCCGCTATTTGGTCCCCGGCTGAGCCCATTTTCCCTCTCTCATCGAGCCTGCTTCGTTCCGGGGCGCCTGGCCGGGAACGATGCCTGGGGAACGTCTGCTGGGCCGATTTCTCTACCGGCGATTCGGGCGCGAGTCATCCCGGCCGTCCATTTTAGGATTGCCGGACCATGTCCGGGATGGCACGGCCTTGCGGTCGCCTGTCGCTGCGATACCGCTGCTTCCCCGTTGGAAGCAGCGGGGTGAAAATTTGGTTTCCTCGCGAATTCCCGCCGCGCAGCCTTTTCGTCCCAACCCGCGACCTGGGAACGGCTCGCGCGACAGGATTCACCCTACACCGGATTCTGCAGCCAGAATAAACCCACACTGCTCCGCGAACAATAGCCCTTTGCGTCGGGCAATTTTGCACTCGGCCACCGCGGCACAAATTTTGCCGCACGGGGACATACAAAGGGATCTTTTTCCCTTCGTCGTTCTCTGTAGGGAAAGCAAACATCGGCGGAGGGGCCGGGAGGGGATGGCAGGCCTGCACCGGAGGAAATGTGCCGGGTGAATCGTTTACGATTTTTCGTGCGTGCCATTTTCCACAGGTACTGCCGTTGACACCTGGACCGCCACGGGCTAGCATTCCGCTCAATCCGGGCCATTCATTCGGTAGAAGTCGACCCTCTCTGAAGGAATTCCTGGGGGTAATGGCTTGAGATGGAAACAGTCCTTATAGTTAGTGCAAATCGTTTTTTTTGTGAATCTCTGTACCGGCTCCTGCGCCGCGAAAAAACGGTTCGCGTGCTGGAGCTTGGCGTGACTCCCTCCCGAGTTGCCGAGGAAGTTCCCCGCGTGAATCCTCAGATTGCCATCCTGACGGCTGAATCCGACGATCCCGATTGCACCACCGCTCATGTTCTGCACGCGGGGACGCCACAAGTGAAAATTCTGATGGTTGGCATGCCCGACGATCAGCGCACTTTTTTCCGCGCCGTGCGCGCCGGCGCCGTCGGCTACTTGCTCAGGGATCTGCCAGGCAAGGAAATCGTCAGTGCCGTTCGTCAGGTGGGGCGCGACGGCGTGGTTTGCCCGCCGCACCTCGAATGGGCGCTGTTTCAGTCCATTGCCGCCGGCCCCGCGCCGAATTCAGTCCGCCCGGCAGGCTTGCTTCCGAAACTCACCGGCCGCGAGCGCGAACTCACCGGCCTTCTCTGCCAGGGCCTGACGAACAAGGAAATCGCGGCACGCTTGAATCTCTCGGTCCCCACGGTGAAAACCCACATCCACAACCTGCTGCAGAAAACCGATTCCGAAAATCGCGCCGATCTGATGCGCACCCTCGAGCTTCTGCCCGAGACGCAGGCCCTCCACGCCACTGCGTAGTCCCGCCCACCGCTGAAGCCGCGCCCTCGCCTTCACGCCGACCGGTCCTCCAACAACATGGTCATCCGCTTGGCGTCGAAGAGAGGGCGTAGTGCGGAGGCTTCGCAATCGGCCGCGGCTCGGCGGTCACCATCCCCGACGGCGCGACCGCGTACTCGGCCCAGCCGTCCCCCGGCGTCCACACGCTGATCGGGGGCGGATGCAATCGCTCTGGAGCCATGGCCAGGGAGTGGTGGATTTTCCCTTCCTTCTCCAAATGACGGTACAGCATGCCGTAGCCGGAGGAATGTCGCATCGAAACGGGATGAATCGTTGGCGCCGCGCGGAACTGGTAAATCGTGCTCACCGGCTGGCCGCTGCCCACCTCATACTTTTCGATCCGGACGCGATCGCCGTAATCGCGGATGGATTGTATGTCATCCTCGTACCGGCCCTCCGCCAGATTCACCCTCGTCCGCGGGAAAACGAAATACTCATCAACCGCGCCCGGCGGGCAGCTCACGCAATCATGCCGTGTACCGCCCGTTTGCGGAGACGCGGCAAAAGGCCGATTCAGATTCACCACGGCCAGAATTCCAGCCGAATATTCGTTGTTGAATCCGCCCGCCAGCATGTAGGTTCCGGCCGCCGTCTCGACTTCATTCAAGCTGGTCAGCACGCCAGTATTGACGAAGCGCAACTTCGCCTCACCTGTTTCCAGGTTCAATTGCACGACGAACGAGTCGCCCCACGTGTGGTGATCCTCGGCAACCCAAATCGATCGTTTCCCATTGGCTTCGGCAACGAAAAGCGCGGTTAACTTCCAGGGCCCGGAAAGAACGTTGCGCCCGAATTGAAATTTCTCATGAGCAACGTAGGACCAGATTAGCTTTCCGCCATTCGAAAAGCAGTCCACGGCGTATTCATACGAACTGTCGGGATTGAAGCCCAGCCGAAGCGGAGCCACCAGAACGACTACCCGTTTCTCTCCGTGGTCGAGATCCAAAACGCGGACAAAATCCGTAGTTTTTGCCAGCGGGCTCCAGGGTTTGGAAATCAGCGGCCAGGGAAACCGGTATTTCCACAGTTCGTTGTCCCCGTGCCAGGCCACCGCCGCCTCGGAAGTAAACGTGACCCTCGTCACATTCGGCGGGCGGCCGACATGAGACTCACGGATGTAGAAGAAGCCTCCGAGCACAGCGAGAACCAACAGTCCCAACACCCCGGCGGCAAGAGCCCACCGCGCTGACTTTCGCATCGAGTGCGCTCGCGGCGCTTCCAGCTTGTCTTGCGGATTTCCGTCGTCGCGGCGGCCCAGCCATTCGGAGATTTCCGACCGTGAAGCGAAGACCCGCCCACGCTTGCTCCCCGGCACGCGATGCACCGGCATCCCATGCTGCGCCGCCCACCGCATCGCGGTGCGCTCGTCGCGGCCCAGGAACGCCGCGATTTCTTTCCAGGACTCTAGCCGATCCGAATCGTCAGGAGACATTCATCTGGGACATGCAAAAGTAGGTTCACTGACCGCCTGCAGCAACATTTTCTGCTGTTCAGACCCCTTTTGTCATACTTTGTCAGTTCTTTCCAGTTGCGGAACTCTATCGCAATGAGCTTACATCCGCAAGCGGGATTCGAAGCAGGCCCGGGGTCTCGCTTGGTGAACCGGGTGCGAGAACCGCAAAGAGTGGGACCATCATGGTCTGACTTCGAGCGGTTCGCACCCCGCGAAACTTCTGTGTGGACCTCGGGGCGCGAAGCAACCAGAGGTGTTCGGGAAGCCGCCGGCATCTCTGCTGCCCCGGGCCCGAAATTCGCTCGAACCTGCGGCGCGCCCGGTTATCGCCGTTTCCGGGCATTGCGCCGCTGGCATTCGGAAAGCGTCGGGTGAAAACCATGCGGCTTCCCAAATGGGAACTGTGAGACCACTTGACTGAAATGCAGACGGTCTTGATCGCGAGTACGAACCGATTTTTCTATGAGTCCTTACATCGTCTTCTTCGTCGCGAAAAAACGCTTCGGGTCCTCGAAATCCCCGTATCTTCTTCCAGTATTGCCGAGGACGTCTGCCGGCTCAATCCGCAGATTGCTGTGTTGACCCGGGAGCCGGGCGACGCCGACCTTGGCATGGCGCAGATCCTTCACGCCGCCGCGCCCAATCTGAAGATTTTGATGGTCGGTATGAAGGACGACCTGGCGACGTTCTTCCGCGCGGTGCGGGCGGGCGCGGTGGGCTATTTGCTGGCAGAGGTGCCGGGACAAGAGATCGTCAAGGCGATTCATCAGCTCAACCGTGGAATGGTGGTCTGTCCGCCGCATTTGGAATGGGCCTTGTTTCAGTCGCTTTCCGCTGGCCCCCTCCCTGGCTCCTTCGGGCCGGAAAGTCGTCTTTCCAAACTCACGAACCGGGAACGCGAACTGGCTAGTTTGCTTTGTCAGGGATTGACGAACAAGGAAATCGCCGCACGTCTGAATGTCTCGCTGCCCACGGTGAAAACCCACATCCACAACCTGCTGCAAAAAACCGACTCCGAGAGCCGAACGGACCTGATGCGTACGATCGAGTTCCTTCCCGAGACGAAAAGCCTACAGCCCACCGCATAGCCTCCCTCACCAGCCGCTTCGCTGAGCCCGCCAGACAAAGCGAATCCATCGCGACATGGCGAGTGGCGGCATTTTTCATTCACTTCATGGCCGGATGGAATGTGAGCGAGCGCGGCAGACAGTGCCGATGTGAAACTACAATTCCCACCCTGAAGCACCATCCTTCCTCTTATTCAATCTAAGCTATCTGTATCTGATTGATACAGGAATACTTGATTAAATTGGATTGGAAGTACCGGTGCAAGAGAGAGTGGCGGAAAGGGCTATGGAATCGAGGTGCATGCGGCCTGTTGGTGCGCAACGCTCGAGGCGGGCGAGGCAAATTCAAAATGGGGTCTGTGGAACTAGTTCCAAGGTTTACATCGCGGGTCGAAACGGAGATGTTTGATACGCCCCATGGAAGGACTCGATCCAAATTCAATCCCTCTCAGCCTTGTATGGCTTCGCCGGGCCTTTCAAAATCTCCAGCATGACGGGGACACGCATTCGCGTAGTCATCGCCAATCCCACCAGGTTCTTGCGGGATGCGCTCTACGACGCGATTCAGGCGCAACCCGACTTCGAAGTGGTTGGCGAAGTGGCCGACGAGAGCGCCATCAGTAGCGTCGCCGATCGTCTGCGTCCGGACTGCCTGATTGTGCCACTCGAGCAGGAGGGCGGTCCGATGTTGCTCTGCGACCGCGTTCTCGAAAGCCATCCCGCGACGAAAATCGTGGCCATTGACCAAGGCACGGATGTCGTGGCGATCTACTGGAGGTGCAAAGACGGGCATCTGCGATGCACGTATGGCACGGCATCGCGAAAGGGAATCCTGCGCGCCTTGCGTTTCTCCGTTTCATGAGGCCGCAGGAAATAGGGAGTACCGGAAATCATCCAGCCAAATCGAATCGAGGATTCTGAAGGAGGAGTCGTGAAGCTGAACGGAACAACCGAAGCAAAGGGGCTCTTGGTGCTGGTCTGCGCCCTTCTTGTGGCGTTCCCATCCGCCTTGGCCGCCCCTCCCGCCGTGGCAATCGGCCGTGTCAGTGGCCGCGGTCCGATCCTGCTGAACGGCGTCTCCGCTCCGGCCGGGGCGAACATCTACGCCGGCAATCGCATCGCCACCGGCCGCCGGGCCGCCATCTACGTCGCCCTGGCACGCGGCGGGAAGCTGGTCTTCGGCGGCTCGACCATCGCCCGCATCAGTGAAAACACCACAGGAATTTCCGTCACGCTCAATCGCGGTGTCGTGGGTGTTGTCAGTGAGCCTCACGCCCCCGTTCTCGTGGACGCACACGGCGTAACCATCCGGACGAAGCAACGGGCGGGTGCCTACCAAGTAGCTTTGAACGGCAATTCTCTACGGATTCTTACCCGAACGGGCGGCGCGCTCGTCGAAGCGGCCAATCGCACGGTCGCCTTGGCGCCGGGGAAACTCATGAAGGCCAGTCTGGCTCCTAAAACGCCCTCTTCGAAAAAGAAAAAAGCTCTGATCGCGGTGATCACCGGCGTTGCGGTGGTGAGTGCGGGGGTGGGCATCGCACTGTCCTATCCTACGGAAACTTGCAAGTCGGTATCGCCCAGTGGATTCACCTGCCAGTGAGCGGAAAAGGGAGTCAACCGCACGACGGGCTCGAGGGAGAAATCCGGTCCAGAGGACGCATTTCATCCTTAAGGAAGAAAACATGAAAAGACAGAATCGGTACGCGCGCAAAACGACGAGGTCCAATCCCGGAGCATGGCTGGGAGTCGGTGTGCAGCGGCTGCTGGCGATCCTCGTTAGTCTCGGTTTCCTTCTGTTTCCGGTGCCCGGAAACGCCGCTGAATCCATCGCCGTCGCCAGGCTGACCGGCACCGCCGTGCGCAACGGCGTGCCGCTGCTGAACGGGAGCATCGTATTCAGCGGCGATGCGGTCTCGACCGGCAACGGGTCCGCACTCCAGCTCTCGTCCTCTCCCGGCCAAAAACTCTGGCTCGGCGCCAATACCAGAGCCACCCTCGCCAGAAACCACGGCAACCTCACGATCGCGCTCGACCGCGGCACCGTTGGCTTCTCGGGCAGCAGCAAGGTCAGCGTCACGATTGGCGGGCGCGATTTGGCCTTGCGCGGCGCCGGCGCCGCTCCGGTTCTCGCGCAGCTCACTTACGTCAATCGGCAGCAAGCGCAGCTCTGGCTGGCGAAGGGGTCACTCGAAATCGAGCAGGATGGTCATTCCGTCCTGCTGCAGGCGGAACCGGCAGGACTGGTCTCCTCGGTCGGCGGCGAATTCTCGCCGGCCACGCGCTCGCGCGCTGTTTTGGCTCCGCAGATGCAGGGTGGAACCGGCGGCATCAAGGGCCAAGTGGTGAACTCGAAACTGTTCATCGTCCCGGGCGCGAACGTCACGCTCACCAGCTCGACCGGCGTCACCTACACGGCGACGTCCAACGAGGAAGGTGCCTTCGTTTTCAATAACGTCCCTCCGGGGACCTACACCCTGCACGTCTCGGCGCCCGGCTACGCGCCTTACGTCGAAACCAATTTTGTGGTCAAAAGCGGTGGCGTCACCAACGCCTACATCGAGCTCACAGGCAGAGGCAAGGGTCCGGCGGCAGGCGCGCACAACAAGGCGCTCATCATTGGCGTTATCGCCGGGGCCGGCGCTGCGGCCGGAATCGGCCTGGGTGTGGCACTCAGCGGCGGCAAAAAATCAGTCAGTCCTTCAACCATTTAATACCGGGTCTGGCCCGACCAGGTCGGGCCGGTCCGCAGGAGGGAATCTGAAGTGAGCGGCGAGGAGATGAAAACGGCCAGACCAGTGACAGTCTGGCCCTTGGGCAGGCGGATTCTTTTACCGATCTTGGCCGCGTTCCTGCTGCCCCTGTCGCTGGCGGCTCAACAGCGTCAGGCGCCCGCTTCTTCCCCGGCCTCCGCCGCCCGGTCGTTCCAGGGCCAAACCACCCAGGATTACAACGCGCGAATCCAGCAATTGCTCGGGCAGAACGGCGTTGCGAACTTCAACTCCTCGCTCGGCGACTACCGGATCGGGCCCGAAGATTTGCTGGAAATTTCCGTTATGGAAGCGCCCGATCTTGACCGCACCGTCCGCGTGTCGGAAGACGGCAAAATCTCGCTGCCGCTGCTCGGCACGGTGCACGCCGCCGGCCTCACCTCGCGCCAACTGCAGGATGTGCTCGAGTACCTGCTCAGTCGCAGCTACATGAAAAACCCGCACGTCAGCGTTTTCGTGCAGGAGATGCGCAGCCATCCGGTTTCGGTCTTTGGCGCGGTCGAAAAGCCCGGCGTCTTCCAAATACGCCAGGCGAAAACGCTGATCGAAGTGCTTTCCATGGCGCAAGGCCTGGCGACCGATGCCGGCGACACGGTGATCGTCATGCACCACCCGGGCGACCCCGGCGTCGCAGGTCCCGCCGCGTCGCTCCATCCGGTTTCCGCGGGCACAACCGACCCTCAATCCGCCGCTGCCTCGCCTCAGTCGAGCGCGGCTTCCACATCAACGAATGACCCCGCTGATGGAATGAGCGTGAAAATCAGCCTGAAGAAGCTGCTCAATTCCGGCGATCCTCGCTACAACGTGCTCGTCTATCCCGGCGACGTCGTCAAGGTCACGCGCGCGGGCATCGTCTACGTCGTCGGTCAGGTGCGCCGTCCCGGCGGCTTCCTGCTCAAGACGAACGAGAACATCTCGGTCTTGCAGGCGCTCGCGCTCGCCGAAGGCCTTTCCCCCACCGCGGCGGCCAAGAACGCGCGGATTATCGAGCCGGGAGCGTCGATAGGAACCAGGAAAATGGTTGCCGTAAATTTGGAGAAGATCCTGAAAGGAAAATCTCCCGACCTGATGCTCGAATCGCAGGCGATCCTTTTCGTTCCCGACAGCAAAGGCAAAGCGCTCCTGCACGGTTTTGTCCAGAGCATGGGCGGCATCGCGTCAGCCGTGAGCGGCGCCGCGGTTTACAGGTATTAGGATGGCAGACGAAAACAAAATTCAACCGTACGAAACCCAGCTCCCCGGCCCCGGAGATCGCCGTCTCGAACTGCTCCGCGGCTATCCGCTGCCCGAGGAAGGCGAAGAAGCCGCTTACCTGCGCGCCTACTGGCGCATCCTGCGGAATCGCCGCTGGACGGTACTTTCGGCGCTGGCGGTCATCTTCACGCTCGTCACCATCTACACCGTGCGCGAAAAGCCCGTCTATCAAGCGAATTCCATGCTCGAGATTGAGCAGGAAAATCCGAACGTCGTCACCCTCAAGGAGATTTTCCAGCTCTCGAGCGTTTCCCAGGACTACCTCAACACGCAATACAAGATTCTGAAGAGCGACAGCCTCGCTCGCCAGGTCATCGGGAAGCTGGGTCTCGCACAGAACAAGGAATTCAATCCTCCGCCGGGAAACTGGCCGTGGGATTCGGGCAAGAAAACGGCAAACGCCGGCGGTAAGCTGCCCACCGACGCTGCTCACGAGCAGATTGTTCTCCGCAATTTCAAAAACGATCTCAGCGTCAATCCGGTTCTTCGCAGCCGTTTGGTCACGGTTTCTTTCGATTCGCACGATCCGAAACTGGCGGCGAATGTCGTGAACGCGCTGGTCGCCGCTTACGTACAGCAAAATCTACAAGCCCATTGGCAGGCGAGCCAGCAGGCCTCCGTCTGGCTCTCGAAGCAGCTCGATGCGCTGAAAATCAAACTCGAAAACTCCGAAGACAATCTGCAGCAATACGCCCAGGCGAACGGCCTGCTCTTCCTCGAAAGCGCGCAGGGCCTTAACGAAAACAGCGGCAATCAGCGCCTGCGCCAGCTGCAAGATGAACTAACAAAGGCCCAGGCCGATCTCTACCAGAAGGAATCGCTCTACCACCTGGTGCAGGCGGGCGATTACGCGGCGCTTCCCGGCGTCTTCGATAACCGCACGATGCAACAGCTCACCGTCGAACTCGCCGGACTCGAGCAGCAGCAGGCGCAACTCGCTCCGAATTTCCGGTCCAGTTATCCGAAAATGAAGGAAATTCAGAGCCAGATCGACCGCATTCAGGGCTTCCTCAAAAAACAGGAACAGCAGGCCGCGCGAAACATCGAGGATGAATATATCGCCGCGCAGCGCCGCGTCGCGCTCGTGCAGGACGCTTTCGAAAAACAGCAGAACCAGGCCAACGCCGTCGCCGAAAAATCCGTGCAGTACAACATCCTCAAGCGCGAAGTCGATAGCAACAAGCAGCTCTACGAAGGCCTGCTCCAGCGGATGAAAGAGGCGGGGATATCGGCCGGCCTCAAGGCCAGCAACATCCGCGTTGTTGATGCCGCCGTTCCTCCCGTCAAGCCCGTCAAGCCCCGCATCCTCCTGAATCTCGCGGTCGGCCTGTTCGTCGGCCTCGTCTGCGGCGTCAGCCTGGCGTTCCTCCAGGAACACATGGACGACACGCTCAAGACGCCTGACGACATCGAAAATTTCCTGCGCGCGCCTGCGCTAGCGATGATCCCGTCGAGCCGCGTGGCCAATCCGCGCGCAAACGGTCGCCACAAACAGAAGACCGATCCTCGGCCCCTGCTCGAAGCTTCGGGTTTCTCCGTTCCCGAATCGTTGAAAACCATCTCGCCCAGCGGCAATGGCAACGGAAATGGCAGCGGGAACGCCCATGCCAATGGCAATGGCAACGGCTGGCTGCGCGTGGATTCCGCCCCGTTCGCGTACTCCCCGCTCGCCGAGGCGTTTCGCAACTTGCGCACGTCGGTTCTGCTTTCCACCGCGTCGCGTCCGCCGCAGTCTCTGGTTTTCGTCAGCGCCGAGCCTTCCGAAGGCAAAACGACCATCTGTTCGAATCTCGCCATTTCGCTGGCGCAGCTCGGCAAGCGCGTGCTCGTCGTCGACGCCGATATGCGCCGGCCGACGATTCACGAATTCTTTCACCTATCGAAATCCGCCGGCCTCGTCAACTACCTCACCGGCGCTCCCGATTGGCGCGCGCTCGTGCAGCCCTCGGGCATCGAGCGTCTCGACTGCCTCGTGTGCGGCCCGGTTCCTCCGAATCCGAGCGAGCTGATTTTTTCGACGCGCATGCGCACGCTCGTCGCCGAAGCCAGCGCCGAATACGACCTCGCGCTCATCGACGCGCCGCCGCTGCTCAACGTCGCCGACGGCCGCATTCTCGCGACGATGGTCGAAGGCGTCGTCATGGTCGTCAAAGGCGGAGCCACGCCGCGCGAAATGGTTCGCCGCGCCGAAATCTACGTTTCCGAAGTCGGTGGCCATCTGATCGGCGTCGTTCTCAACGACGTCGACCTCCGCCGCGACGGCTACTACTACTCCGGCTACGACTACTATTCGCCGAATCCGGCCGACATCGCCGGCGGCAAGCCCAACGCATGAGCGCCGCGGACAAGGTGGCAAAGTGCGCCGGTTTTTGGGGTTTGGATTTTGGGGTGTGTGAAGCTGTTTCGTTGTGAAATGTACCGTAATTGGTAGATAAGAAATAGATTAGATTGATTTTGGCCCTGTGGGTCGCAGGGCGAAGCTGTAGATGGACGGGTAAAAACGGAATTTGGAATGGCTGCCACAATCATCGCGCAAACGCTAGCCGCGCCACTCCCGGAATTCCCCGCCGAATTTCTGGCTCCGCGCTGGTACGCCGCCTGCACCTGCGCGAATCACGAAAAGCAGGTTGCCGGCCAGCTCTCGGGCCGCGGCGTCGAGCATTTTCTCCCGCTCTACGAAACGGTGCATCGCTGGAAAGACCGCCGCGTTCGGCTCCAATTGCCGCTTTTCCCCGGCTACATTTTCGTTCGTTTGCCGCTGCGCGAGCGTCTGCGCGTCCTGGAAGTTCCCAGCGTCGTTCGCCTGGTGGGTTTCGGCCAGACTCTCGCCGTCGCGCTTCCCGACGCCGAAATCGAAGCCTTCCGCTCGGGCCTCGAAGCCGGCCTGCGCGCGCAGCCGCATCCTTATCTCACCATCGGCCGCCGCGTCCGCATCAAAAACGGTCCGCTCGCCGGCATGGAAGGCGTTTTGCGCCGCCGCAAAGGCAATTACCGCGTCGTGCTCTCCGTGGACCTGATCCGGCAATCCGTCGCCGTCGAAGCCGACGCCTCCGACCTTTTGCCGATCCCCGCTCCGCGCCGCGCGCAAGTCGCCGCGGCCACCTTGAACATTTGAACCTTAGTCCTTCCGAGCGAATCCTAACCCTTAACTCTCCTCTCCATGGTCACTAACGCCAACGCCTCTCGCGCCATCCCCTACGCCCACTCCTGGGCGCGCGGACCGGTGCTTCCGCGAGGCCGCTGGGTGCGCGCGGCCTACGTTTCGATTGACATTTTCTTCATCTGCGCCAACGCGCTCGGGATATTCCTGTTGCGGTTCGAACGCGACTGGCTTTCCGCCTTGCTGTGGGGCAGCGGCACCGGCTCGCTGCATTCGGCCCAAAATTTCGCCAATCCCTATTTCGCCTTTCTGCTTCTCTACACCGTGCTGATGGTGTTCGCTCTCCAAAGCCAGGACCTTTACCGCACCGCGCGTACGCGTTCCCGTGCCGACGAAACCGTCGCCGTCTTCAAAGCCGTTCTTTTCGCCACGCTCCTGCTCACCGCGTTTATTTATCTTTCGAATGTCAAAACGATTTCGCGTCTGGTCGTCGGGGCCACCGGCGTTCTCAACGTTCTGACGCTCGCGGCCTGGCGCATCGCCAAGCGGACTCTCATTCGCCGCCGCGTCGCCGCCGAAATTGGCGCGCGAAACGTCCTGATCGTGGGAGCGGGAGCCACGGGCCAGGAACTAGCGCGATTCCTCGCCGAGCGGAAGGAACTCGGCTACGTCGTCAAGGGCTTCCTCGACGCCGATTCATCCGCCGATGCCCGTGTCCTGGGCCGCGTTTCCGATCTTTCTCGCGTGGCGCGCGCTTCTTTCGTGGACGAAATCTTCATCACGCTGCCCGCCGATCGCGATTCCGTCCGCGAAGTTCTCCTCGAAGCCCGCCGCAATCGCTGGTGCGTCCGCCTGGTGCCCGAGCTCTATGAAGGCTTCGGCTGGCGCGCTCCGCTCGAATACCTGGGCGATTTTCCCGTGATGGATCTTCATCGCGAGCCGATTCCCGCGCTCGGCCTGCTCGCCAAGCGCGCCGCCGACGTTCTTCTTTCCGCCATCGCTCTCGTCGCGCTCGCGCCGGTTTTCGCCGCCGTCGCCGTTGCCATCAAACTCGATTCCCCTGGCCCCGTTTTCTACCGCTCGCTTCGCGTCGGCAAAAAAGGCCGCCGCTTCCTCTGCTTCAAGTTCCGATCCATGGTCTCGAATGCCGATGCTCTCAAGGACGGACTCCGCGATCGCAACGAGCGCCAGGGCCCTCTTTTCAAAATCACCGACGATCCGCGCGTCACGCGCGTCGGCCATTTCCTCCGCAAACACAGCCTCGACGAATTCCCTCAGTTCTGGAACGTTTTTCTCGGCGATATGAGCCTCGTCGGCCCGCGCCCGCATCCCGTGGACGATTGCGACCGCTACGAACTCGAACATCTGCGTCGGCTCGACGTCACTCCCGGCCTCACCGGCCTCTGGCAAGTCTATGGCCGCAAGCAATCCTCGTTCGAGCGCGCTCTTTCCTTGGATCTCGAATACATCGAAACGTGGAATCTCTGGCTCGACTTGAAAATCGCTCTGCTGACGGTTCCTGCACTGTTCCAGTCAGCGGGCGACTGAGGCTCAGTGTGGGGCCGCAACCTGGGAGGGAAGTGGGGATGGGTAAAGTCGCCTTGATTACGGGAATTACCGGGCAGGACGGGAGCTACCTAGCCGAGTTTCTCCTGCAAAAAGGCTATGAAGTCCACGGTATAGTCCGCAAGATCGCCCTCGAGCATCCAGAGCAACGACTATGGAGAGTTCGACACCTCGTGGGTCGAGTCCACCTCCACGGCGCGTCGCTGGACAACTTCCCCAGCCTTTACAGGGTCGTCGCCTCCGTTCGCCCGGACGAGATCTACCACCTCGCCGCTCAGAGCTTCGTCGCGTACTCCTTCGAGGACGAGTTTTCAACCATGGCCACGAACGTTCAGGGTACACACTACATGCTTGCCGCAACGCGCGACCTGGCGCCCGCGGCGAAATTTTATTTTGCCGGCTCCAGCGAGATGTTCGGGGCGGCGGCCGAAGTCCCCCAAAGGGAAACAACCCAGTTCCATCCCCGATCCCCGTATGCGATCTCGAAAGTGGCGGGCTTTGATCTCACGCGCAACTACAGGGAAGCGTATGAGCTCTTCGCTTGCTCCGGCATCCTCTTCAATCACGAGTCGCCACGCCGGGGCATGGAGTTCGTCACCCGCAAGATCACCTCTCACGTCGCTAGAATCAAGCTGGGCTTAGCCGAGGAACTCCATTTGGGGAATCTTGGGGCGAAGCGCGACTGGGGACATGCGCGCGAGTACGTCAAGGCAATGTGGCTGATGTTGCAGCAGAGCGACCCAGATGACTACTTGGTCGCGACCGGGGAGCCGCATTCCGTTCGCGAGTTCGTCGAGCTCGCCTTCGCCTGTGCCGGCCTTGACGCCCATAAGTACGTTAGGGTCGATGAACAATTCCTGCGCCCAGCTGACGTCGAGTTGCTCTGCGGCGACGCTTCGAAGGCGAAAAGGGACCTGGGGTGGAACTATCAATTGAGTTTTGAAGAACTGGTTCGGGAGATGGTCGAGGCTGACCTGCTGCTTTTTTCGAACGACGCAAGCGCGAGGGCGGCCGACAAAAAGGAAGCCATACTTGCTCGGGGCTGAGCGCAACCCCGCCATTGCTCAACGCGAGGCCTCGGGAGGACGACTGCCCGGCCCGCTGAAACAAGGCGCCAACGTACAGCCCCATCGCGTGGACCGCGTGTGTCCCACGCCGTTCTCTTGACTGCGGCACGCTACGCGCGATGGCTCCTGCGCGTCCTCGCTTTGTGTCGTAGCGCCGTCATCCGCGCCTTTTGCGTCCCGGACAGCCAGGCGGGGTGCGCCTTTTGCATCTCCGCCTTTTGGAGTCCGACGCCCTCCAACGGACCCGGCGCGGTTCGCCGGGACTGCCGACCCATTTCCGTAATTCAGCGGTGAAACCTGCCCCGGCCTGCCGGGAACCGCTGGGGCCCTGAACACCGACCTGCCAAGGCTTTCCCGAACGACCACCCCTGGCTACTGACCGCAGCCCACCATGCCTCCCGAAGCTCCAAAATCCGGCGGCCTCCAGATCGGCGGGAAACTCATCGCCCGCAACACGGCGATCAACCTCGCCGGGCGCATCGCGCCGCTTCTCGTCGCCGTGGCCGCCATGCCCTACGTCGTGCACCATCTCGGCCCGGACCAACTCGGCCTGTTGTCGCTCGCATGGATCGTCGTCGGCTATTTCGCCGTGTTCGATCTCGGCATCGGCCCCGCGACCACCAAGTTCGTCGCCGAATATCTTGGTCGCGGCGAAACCGAAAGGTTGCCCGAGCTGGTTTGGACCGCAGTGATCAGCCAGGCCAGCCTCGGCGTAGTCGCGGGCCTTGTCCTGGCTGCCGTCACGCCGTTTCTCGTCGACCGCTTGCTCAAGATTCCGGCGCCACTTCACCCCCAAGCCCATCTCGTTTTCCTCATTCTCGCATTTTCGCTTCCTCTCACTCTCGCCGCCGGCTCCCTCGCAGGCGTCCTCGCCGCGTCCCAGCGCTTCGACCTCATCAACGCCGTTGGCGTCCCCTCCAGCGCACTGAACTACCTGCTGCCCGTTGGGGCCTTGGCCCTGGGGCTCGGCCTTCCCGCCATCGTGCTTTTCCTCGTCATCGCGCGAGCCGTGGCGCTGGCCGCTTCATTCCTGCTCTGCCGCAAGCTCTACCCCGCCCTCAGCGCCCGCCCACGTTTCAGGCGCGAACTCGTTGGCCCGATTCTCCGCTTCGGCGGCTGGGTCACCGTCTCCGGCACGATCAGCCCGGCCCTGACCTATTTCGACCAGCTGCTCATCGGCTCGCTCATCTCGGTCGCAGCTGTTGGCTTTTACACGCCGGCATACACGATCGCTGCGAAGGCAGGAATCCTGTTGGGAAGCCTGTCGATAACCTTGTTCCCCGCATTCAGTCTCTCCGCAGGCCGACAGGACAACGACTGGACCAGGAAGACCCTCATTCAGTCCCTCAAATTCCTGACGATCCTCGGAGGCCTGGCGGCGGCCCTCCTCGCGCTCCTCGCCCGCCCGCTTCTCACGCTCTGGCTAGGGGCTAGATTCGCTGCGCGGGGCGCAACGCCGCTGCAGATTCTCGCCGTCGGCGTGCTTTTGAACTCGCTGGCCGCCGTCGCGGGGAGCGTTTCCTGGGCCGCAGGCCGTACTGACCTGCCGGCCAAATTCCACATTGCAGAGCTACCGGTCCATGTCGCCGTCACATGGCTCCTAGTGACAAGACTCGGCCTGCCCGGGGCCGCCCTCGCGTGGACCCTCCGCGCCGGCCTAGACTTTTTCCTCCTAACCGCTGCAGCTTGCCGGCTCACGCGCACGCCGGCTCGCGTCCTAGCAAGCAGGGGCCTTGGACCAAGCATCGCGAGCATAGCTGGCCTTGCCCTGGGGCTTTACGCCGCCCGGGAATCCGTGCACGCGGCTGTCGCCGAGGCGGGCCTCGCGTCGCTCCTTGGAGGAACCTTCTTGCTCGTATCTTGGCGCTACGCGCTGAACACGGAGGAGAGATGCCAAATCAGGACGTGGCTGAGGACGGCCCGCTAGGCAACCTCACGGGAGCTGTGTCGCACCGGCCTGCGTCGCCAGCGGAACCCTCCGCAGGCCCACGCATATCGGTCGTCGTCAACACCCTAAACGAGGAAAAGAATCTCCCCTACGCCTTGCGCTCGGTGCGCCAGTGGGCAGACGAAATCGTCGTCGTGGACATGCAGAGCAAGGACCGGACGATTGAAATCGCACGGGACTTCGGCGCGAGGGTATATGCCCACAGGCGGGAAGGGTGCGTCGAACCCGCGCGCGCCTACGCCGTCTCTCAAGCGAGGGGTCCGTGGATACTTCTGCTCGACGCAGACGAGATCGTCCCTCGGCCCCTCAGCCTCAGGCTCCGCGAGATAGCCGCATCAAACGAGGCTGACGTCGCGCTGCTGCCCAAGGTCAACTACCTCCTCGGGGCCCCCCTCGCGCACACTGGCTGGGGGCCGGGGCAGTACCTCCACCCGCTCTTTTTCAAACTGGGCTTCGTCGAAATGAGCGGGAAGATCCACAACTTCGCCGCCGTCAGCCGGTCAGCCCGCGTCCTCAGGCTCCGGCACGACGGGGACAACGCAATTATCCACTTCAACTACCTCGACTGCTCGCACTTCCTCGAAAAATTGAACAGGTACACCACCGTCGAGGCAGAGCAGGCCGCAGCGCGGGGTGCGCGGCCCAGCGCCGCCCGAGCCATCTACCTCGCCGGCCGCGAGCTGGCCAGGTTGTACGTCAGACACGGCGGCTACCGTGACGGGTGGCGTGGATTCTACCTTTCCTGCTTCATGGCGTCTTACCGCATAGCGGCCCAGGCAAAGCTCCAGGAGATGCACAGCTGCGGCGACCGGGCTACGGTAGAGGAGGGATACCGCCTGGTGGCCGAGAAAGCGCTAAGCGAGTACGACCAATGGCCCACCTGGGCGCCGGGGAGCAAGCCCGGGAATGCGGAGCGAACGGATCCCCGATGCCCGCACACCTAAGGCTAGGCCGCTTGGCGAAGCGGAGCCGCTCACAAAGCCGGCAGCCACACCGATAGCGCCCTCACCCCCGCGGGCCGAGGGGCGCGACCGTCAGAGGAGCCGTGGTCGGCCCAGACTGTTTGTTCGGCCAAAGACGCTGACCGGCTCCCTGTCGTGAGGCCATGAACGATTCAGCAATCTCGAGCATTGGGGCAAGCGAGCGCCGGGCCGCGTCCGGGGCCCCCCTCGTTTACGTCGTCGTCCTGAATTACAACGGGCCGGAGTTGACGCTGAATTGCGTGGACTCGGTACTCAAAATCGATTATCCGAATTTCCGGGTGATCGTCGTGGACAACGCCTCCGCTGACGATTCCCTCGCCCGCTTCAGGGAGGCCTTTACCGATCCGCGCATCGAAATTCTTGCCAACCCAAAAAACGAAGGCTACGCCGGCGGCAACAACCGCGGTATGGAGAGGGCGCTCATGGAGGGTGCCGACTATATTTTCGTCCTCAACAACGATACAACCGTTGAGCCCGGCTGCCTTGGGCCCCTGGTGGATGCCATGCAGGGGGACAACTCGCTTGGGGCGTGCGGCTGCCCGATCTTCAATATAGGTCCAAGAGGAGAGCCAAATTTTGGGGAGCAGATGAGCCTTTTCTCGGCAAGGACGAAAACGTGGCGAGACGCCGCCGGGAGCAATGGCTGCGAGAGGCTCGACTACATCTGCGGCGCTGCGGTGCTTTTGCGTTCGGCTGCCCTGCGGGTTGTCGGTATGTTTGACGCGAACCTTTTCCTTTTCTATGAGGACGCGGACTTGGGGTTCCGCATTCGTCGGGCGGGGTTCCGCATCCGCGTGATCGATTCGCCCGGCGTTGACCATCTTTTGGCCCAGACAACCGGGCGGTGGCGCCCGCGGACGATGTTTTGCGCGGTCCGTAACGGCGTGTGGTTCGTCAGACGGTACGGTAATTGGCGACACCGCGCTGTATTCAGCCTCATAAATCTGTTCTGGCTTTTTCCAACGCAGTTCGCAAGGTGCCTTCTAAAAGGCAGATGGGCGCTGGTCCGTTCCCTTCTTTCGGGCTACTGGGCCGGTTACGCGCGCCGGGTTCCCGCTCCGGAAAATGATGGCCTACGCGCAGCCGCGCAGAGACTCGACATCCTGAATCGCACGTGACCTGCCCCAGAAATCTGCGCGACGGCGCGCACAGTGGGACGGTTCCACCCTCACGTGTCAGGTTCAGGCGCAAGGCTGCGGAACGCTTCTCTCCACCTTATTTACCTCCGAACCTGCGCTGACGGATATCTCGTGCAGCTCGCCCAGTTCTTTACCTGCTTAGCCCCGGATCGGAAAGCCTTGGCACATTATCGCCTCCACGGAAGTCATGTCACGGGTGCCCCTCGCCTTACCGCCTAGTCTGCGGGCCACCGGGGAGTGCACACGAAAGCTGCCCCTAAGTACGCATGGCACCGCACGGCCCCGTCTTGGCAACGACGCACCCTCGTCACAGCGCCGTGACGGACCGGCGTAGAGGACTTGAGGCGTGCCGGGATCGCGCAGACAAACAAGGCAGTCGCTTGCTAGTCGCGGTTGACACACTGTTTCTTTCGTCAGACTACCGGTATTCCGGCACCAACACCTATCTGTCTGAACTACTCTCAGAGTGCACGAGGATTTCTCAGGACTCGGACACGGGGATTCGGTTTCGGGGCTTTATTCGGAAGGACGAAAGTTGGAATAGGAATGGCCTTGCTTCACCCCTCCTATCGGTCCGTCGAAGCCGGGTGATCGAGCGACCGCGGCTGTGGCTACTGGGCGGCATGGCCGTGGAAACTTCCTTGGTGTGGCCGGACGTGGTTTTCCTTCCCACCGCGCTCTTCTCGATCCCCGGCCCGTTCGCTCCGGTCGTAACAACAATTCTGGACACCATGCCCCATCGGCTGCCACCCGGAATGATCGCTCGCCGCTCGGGCCTACGTGCGCGCGTGCTCACGCGCATAAACGCAAAGCTCGCCAGCCGGATCATCACCATCTCTTCGTGGTCAAAGAACGACATCGTCGAAACCTGCGGGGTCCCGGCCGAAAAGATCTCGGTGACTTATCTCGGCTACGACAAATCCCTGTACAACGACCTTCCACCCAATCCGCAAGGCAGCTCCGCCCTCCTCGAGCGTTTCGGCATCCGCAAACCCTTCGTCCTCCATCACGGCATGGTGCAACTCCGAAAGAATTTGCTGCGACTGATCCAGGCCTGGAACCAACTGGCGGAAAGCAAGGCGACCGCCGGCGCACAATTAGTCTTGGCCGGCCCACCGGGCTACGGATACGAGGAAATACTGCGCGCTGCAGGCGCGTCGCCCAGCATTGCCTTAACGGGTGCACTGTCGCAGCCCGACCTGGCCGCGCTCGTCAAGAACGCCTTCCTATGCGTCATTCCCTCCCTATATGAGGGCTTCTGCCTGCCGATGGTCGAAGCGATGGCCTGCGGAGTTCCGACCATCGCCTCAAACGCCTCTTGCATTCCTGAAGTATCAGGCGGAGTCCTTGAATATTTTGACCCCCTGTCCGTCGAGGAAATGGCGGAGGCGATCCGCCGAGCGCTCGGGGACACCGACCTCCAGGCGCGGCTGCGGAGAGACGGCTTGGCGCGTGCCGAAGAGTTCAGCTGGGAACGCTGCGCGCGAGAAACCCTATCCGTCTTCTCCGAAGTGGCATTCGAGCATCGGGGGAACCATCGGGCGGCAAGGCCCCCAAAAGCAACAGCCAATCCAGAAGCTACGCCTAACCAAAGTGCCTAACCACGCCATGGGGTCGCCAAGGGTCCAGCCGCTCGTGCCGGCGCTGGCGGGCCTCGCTCTGATTGCGGAAATTCTCGCTGCCCGCTGGCTCGCACCCACCCACAACCTTGTCTGGGAGGCCTGCGTAGTCGGGTGCACGGCGCTCGCGGTCGCCGTGAATGTGCGGTGGCCCTTCGGTGCGCTCTTCGCGATGATCGCCGCTACGGCCATGCCGCGCTACTCGATAACTATCGGAGGGTGGCACGCCAGGCCGGAGCACATCGTGGGCGGCTTTGTGCTGGTCGCATGGGCCAGCCATGTGCTCGCCTCAAAGAAGAACGTCAGACTGAATATCCTCGACACCCTGATTTTCCTATACATCCTCGCCAACTACCTGAGTTCCGCGACCACATCGCCCGACCCATCGAAAACCCTCCGCTGGGCTCTCCTCGCCAGCCTTGGAATGCTCCCGTATTTCTTTATCAGGCTCTTCGGAACTGGGCGCCGATACCTGAAAAACGTGTTTGAAATCCTGCTGGCCGTCGGAGCCCTGGAGGCGGCCTATGGCGTGATCTGTTTTGTGGCCAACGGCTTGTTCGGTACGGGCTTCGGCGTGAATAGGGGGTTCTACCTTCACGGCAGAATCGCCGCAGCGTACGGAAGCCAGTTCGAGCCGAATACCTTCGGCGTGTACGCTGGTGCCGCTTCGGTGATGTTCCTGGCGCTGTACATGTTCGATAGCTCGCGCCGTCGGCCATGGTACGGCGCCGCACTCCTCGTCACCGCTGCGGGAGTAGCAGCCAGCCTTGCCCGCGAGGCGGTGGTGGCCTGCGCCGTGGCAGCCGTTTTTCTGTTTTACTGGGCCAACAGGAGACGGAGAAGCGTCGGCCGTCTCCTCACCTCAACCTTGGTGGCCGGGACGCTGGTCGCCCTCCTCGTCGGAACGGCGTTGGAGAGCCGCTTCAAGCCGCTCATTACGAACCCGGCCGGCGACCCCACGACATATGTCCGCCTCATTCAGGACAAGGCAGCGCTCCGAGACGTGGAGCTCCATCCCCTCCTCGGCAACGGTACCGACAGCTTCCAACTTCTCTTCCACTGGAGCGATTACGTGCCGACATGGGCGAGCGTCAAAGGTTATATCGGCAATACCCCAATCATGGTGCTCCACGACACCGGTATGCTGGGCTTCGGCTTGTTTTTCGTCTTCGCCCTCCTGCTCGCTCGCAGGACTTTTCGGCTCATGTCTGTTGCAAGCAAGGAAGACCTACCCCTGCTTGCAGCCTTAGCGGCGGGGATGTTGGTATACGCAGCGACAGCCATGGTCGCCGATGTAACCATCCTCGGCTTCTTCTGGGTACAGGTTGGGCTGCTCACGTCTGTCGTCTGCTCACTGGACGCGGAGAGGAAGCGGATCGTACAAGCGCCAAAGGCCGGTCCACGGAACGGGGTGGCGTCTCAATGAGGATCGCGATCGACGGCTACATCCTGCATAAGAAGCACCGAAATCAGGGCAGCCACGTATACGCGCTAAACCTTCTGAGGGAGCTCAGACGGCTTGCCCGGCCCGGCGAAATCGACTTCGAGGTTTTGGCCCCGCCGGTATCACAGACCGACGCATTTAATGTCGAGCCGGCGCCCGGGTTCCGTGTGAAGGCCATCCCTGCACTGCGACTTTCCCGGCTGTGGCGCCTGGGCGCCGTGGCGGCCTCGGCCCGATCGCAGACAGCGGATGTTCTCTACTGCCCGGTTCCCGTAAACTGCGGAGCCGTACGGACGCCAACGGTGGTCACAGTCCACGACTCAATGATCGCCAAGTTCCCCTTCCAGAAGCTCAAGAGCCGCCTATTCGAGGGAGCAATTACTTGGGGCTCCATGAACTTCGCGGAACGGATTTTGACGGACTCCCAGCACGCCAAGGCGGACCTCGTTGAGTCCTATGGGGTCCGCGAGGACAAGATTGCCGTGACGTACCTAGGCTGCGACCACTCGGTTTTCAATCCGACGGCCAGTAACGAGGGCCGCTACGACCAGCTCCGGCACCGGTACGGCATACGGTCTCCATACGTCATGCACCACTCGACAATGAGCCCGCGGAAGAACATCCCCAGGCTGATTCAGGCTTGCCGACTGACGCAGGCACGCCACCCAGATCTCGCCTTTGATCTCGTCCTTGCCGGCCCGCTGCCGGCCGGGTCCGAGGACATTCTGGACGCAGCGCGCAATGATTTAACCCAAGGGAGGATAATTTTCACAGGGGCAGTCCCCGAGCAGGACCTAGCCGCCCTGATTCGCGGCGCCACGCTGTGCGTAATTCCCTCGCTCTACGAGGGATTTTGCCTTCCGCTCCTTGAATGCATGGCCTGCGGTGCGCCCACCATTGCCTCGCGATCATCATGCATCCCAGAAATATCTGCGGGAAAATTGAAGTATTTCGATCCCTCCTCGGTCGACGATATCGCGTGCGCTGTCCAAGAGGCGTTGACGGACAGCGACCTCCGCAAGCGGCTGAGGGTGGCCGGATCGCGGCAGGCCTCACAGTTCACGTGGGGCAGGTGCGCCCGCGAAACCTTCGAAGTTCTTCGATTGGCATCAGATGCGAACGGCCGGCGAGGAACGATGGCCGCAAGAGGACTGCCCGTATGAGAGTAGGGATCGACGCCCACTTCATCGGCAACCAACAGACGGGAAACGAGACCTACACCGTCAACTTGGTCAGGTCCCTAGCCGCAGTTGACACCGGCCCGAACGAATACACCCTCTACTTCACAAATTCCAAGGCCGCCGCAAGCCCACCCGTGGACGACCCCAGATACCGCAGCCGTCTTCTCAGGCCGGGCCACCCCCTCTTCCGGGTTCCGATCGTGCTCCCCAGAGAGTTGTTCAGGAGGCCCGTCGACGTTCTCCACACCCACTACACACTTCCTCCCGGCGTCCCAAAGAGCACAAGAACAGTGGTCACAGTGCACGACATCTCCTGGGAATTTCACCCGGAGCTCTACAACACCCGACGGCTGCTACGCTTGAAGACGACCGTACCATGGTCCGCACGGAAGGCCGATCGGATCCTGGCGGTCTCCCATGCTGTAAAGGATGCCCTCGTGCAACTCTACGGGATCGACGCTAACAAAATCGTCGTGACCCACCTAGCGGCCAGCCAAAAGTTCCATCCTCAAGACGAGGCCCCCTGCCGGCAGCGCATCCGAGAAAGGTACGGGGTCGACGGTCGCTTCATCCTCTTTGTGGGAAACATGACACCGCGAAAAAATCTCATCCGGGTACTCAGGGCCTTCGCGTGGCTGCGGAGGGAACGGCGGATAGAAGAGAGGTTGGTGGTTGCGGGGCCCGGGATACGGAACTCCAATCTCTTTCAGTCGGCCTTAGACAGGCTGCAGCTAAGGGACGGAATAGTCTGCACTGGCCACCTGTACGAGGACGACCTTCCAGACCTCTACAACGCCGCGGAGGTTTTTCTATTCCCCTCCGTGTACGAGGCCTTCGGGCTGCCGACCTTAGAAGCAATGGCGTGCGGCACGCCGGTCATTGCGTCTAAGCGCCCGGCCTTCCCCGAGATAGCGGGTGACGCCGCTCTCCTGGTGGACCCCCAAAACTGGGAGTCGATTGCCGCGGGCATAGAGCAAGTTCTTTCCAACGCGAGCCTGAGCCACGGGCTCCGCGCCGCAGGACTGAAACGTGCAGCGGAGTTCGACTGGAAGACCACAGCGGCAGAGACCCTCGCCGTATACAAGGAGCTGGCCCAGGCCCCCTAAGGCGCACCCCCGCCCGCAGCCCCACCCACTCGACGGCCTACCAACGAACCCAAACATGGAGGCACTAAGGAATACGGAACACTTCGACGAACGCACCGCCGCGACCCCAGCCGGAAATGTCTCGGCGGCCGCAGGCGGAGAATTGCAGGTACGGCCAGAGGCACCATGCGCATAGCGATGATTGGTCTGAAGGCATTGCCCGCACGTTACGGCGGGTTCGAAACCGCGGCAGACGAAATGTCGCGCCGCCTCGTTCAAATGGGCCACGAGGTAATCGTCTACAATCGCTCAGGACAGAGCACTTGGCCCACCTCCGACTACCACGGCGTTCGCCTGATAACGCTTCCGACGCTAAAATCCAAGAATCTCAGCACAATCGCCCACGCATTCCTATCAAGCGTGGACGTGCTATTCAGACGCGCTGACGTGGTCCACTATTTCACCACCGGAACCACCCTCTTTGCGCCGCTTCCCCGCCTTGCGGGCGTAAAGATCGTCTGCTCGGCGGACGGGACGGATTGGCAACGGGCAAAATGGGGACGCTTCGCGCGATGGTACCTGCGCCTGTCGGAACAGATCGCGGTCCTCTTCTGTCACGGGCTGGTGTCGGACTCACAGGAAGTTGTGCGCTACTACCGCGAAGCCTATGGTAGGGACTCCGTCTACATACCGTATGGCATGCGTGAAAAGGCATCGGAGGGGAACGAATGGATCGAGCGCCTGGGACTGAAAAGTAGAGAATTCGTTCTCTTCGTCGGGCGCCTGGTACCCGAAAACAACGTGCATAACCTCATCAAGGCGTTCGAGCAGACAAGGACCGACAAGAAGTTGGTCATCGTCGGGGACGATCCCTGGGGAAAGGCGTACGTGCGTTCACTGAAATCCACAACGGATCCCCGCATCGTTTTCACCGGCGGCGTCTACGGCGACGGCTATGAGCAGCTGCAACGAAACGCGTATATGTTCGTCTTGCCGGACGAGGTAGGAGGAACGCACCCGGCCCTTGTTGAGGCAATGGGGTTCGGCAACTGCGTGTTGGTAAACGACACCCCATCGAACATGGAGGTCACCGGGGACGCGGGGTTCAGCTACAGCGGCGCGGATGGCGACCGGGACCTCTGCCGCCAAATGCAACTTCTCTTGGACAGTCCAGAAATTGTCAGCCGCTACCGCCCGGCCGCCCGAGAAAGGGCGCTCGCAAATTACAGCTGGGACCGAGTGGTGCTGGACCACATAAAACTCTACCAGGAACTCGCTGGAGGAAAGCCGGCAGCCGCAGCGCCGTCAAAGAGTCCGGCGGAGGACTCGGTGGAGGCCGAAATGCCCGAGGGCACGCCAACAAACCCATGAAACGAAAGGCACGCCCAGGTGGATGCGCGAACATGGGCTCGAATAGCTGTTTCGTTTGGCGGTTGAGCCGCGGAGGCTATGGCGCAGGTACTTGATTTACGGCTCCGAATTCGTCGCGAGCGTCCTCTTGGAGCTTTCCCACGTCAAAAAATTCGACCGACCCGAAGCCCAAATTTCCCGTTTCGAATTTCGCGTTTCGATTTTCGAATTTCGCTTTTCGGATTGTGAGTCCCGCTTTTCCAGTTTCGATTTTCTAGTTTCGAATTTCGTCCCTGGACTGCGATCTTCGAATTCCACGTCTCCACTCTCAAATTTCAAATTTCCAATCCCTAGTTTCGAGTTTCCAGTTTCGAATTTCGTCCCTGGACTGCGACTTTCGCTTTCCGCTTTCTCGCCTCCCGCTTTTCGATTTTCTAGTTTCGAATTTCGAATCCCCCCTTGGGGGTCCACGTAGACCCTCCCCTTGTCCCTCCCGAATTCGCCGGTTACGCTATACCATGGCAAGCGAGTGCAACTTCGGCCGTTTTCGCCTTTTTCCGTCGCGCCCACGCGCCCGGCATCCTTCGCCCAAAACCTCTTCTCCGAGCGACACCCTCCACCCCTCCTGTCATCCTGAGCGAAGAGAAGGATCTGCTTTTCTCATCCCTCGCCTTTCGCGTTTCGCATCCGGTTTTTCGAGCTTCGTTTTTCGAATTTCGATTTTCGTCTTCGGACCGTGGTTTTCGCCCTCCGATTTTCCAATCTCGCCTGCCTCCCAAATCCGTCCCGAAAGTCCCTTAAAAAGTGACACCCTGAAAAAGTTAAGCTATAGATAATCAAGCACTTGCTCTCCGTCTTGCCTGACAACCTGTGACACCCTGAATTTCCCCAATTCCTCTGTTAAAATCCTCCTCGCGCCCGCAAGAACTGCCGTCATGAAACTCGCTCTTTCCACTTGCCTCTCCCGCGTGATCTTTTCCGTCGTCATTCTGCTCGTTGCGCTCCCATTGGTGCTTTTTTCTTCCAAAATCTGGCTCGCGGAGCACTGGAACGCATCAACGGAACCCTCGGCCTGGCGCAAAGCCGCCGCGCTCGAGCCCGCCAACGCGCAATATTGGGAGCATCTCGCTCGCTACGAGCAATGGTCCATGGCGCATGGAAATCTGCACGAATCCATTCACGATTTCGAGCGCGCCACGGCCGACGATCCCTGGTCCGCGAACCTTTGGTCGCGGCTCGCCGGCGCCTATCAGGCCGCGGGCGATTCCGCTCGCGCGCAAGCCGCATTCGAGCGCGCCGAATTCGACCAGCCGCTTTCGAGCGATCTCGCCTGGCGCTACGGCAGTTTCCTGCTCTTCGAAAACAAGTTCCCCGCGGGCTTCGCCGAAATTCGCCGCGCGGTGACGAGCGATCCTTCGCTCGCGTCGAGCGCGATTTCCGAATGCTGGCAAGCCGATCCGCACGTTTCGGCTTTGCTCGGCGAAGTTTTGCCCGCGCGCCGCGGCGACTATTTCGCCGCCATCGCTTTTTTACTTTCGCAGCAGCGCATGGGCAAGGCGCTCGTTGTCTGGCAGCGCCTGCTCGCCTTGCAGCAGCCGATCGAGTTGGGCGCGGCGCTGCCGCTGATCGATTCGCTGATCGCGCAAAACCGCTTGCCTGAAGCGCTGCAGACGTGGAAGCAGGCGCTCGACGCATCGCATTGGCCGCGGGATCGCGCGAGCGATTCGTCGCTCGTTTTCAACGGAGGCTTCGAGCACCAGATCGTGAATGGCGGATTCGGCTGGCAGGAATGGCCGGTGAATGGGGCGCGTTTTTCGCGTGATCGCGGCGTGGCTCATTCGGGAACGCATTCGCTGCGGATCGTTTTCGAAGGCACGGCGAACCTGAATTTCCAAAACGTGTTCCAGCTCGTGCCCGTCGCGCCGCGCACCCGCTACCATTTTTCGGCATGGCTGAAAACGGAAGGCATTTCCACCGATCAGGGCATTCGATTCGCGATTTTCGATCCGCGGCACGGCGCCGAAGTGCAAGTCGCCACGCCGAACATGATTGGCACGAATCCCTGGACGCTCGTCCAGCAGGATTTCATCACGGGCAAGGGCACGCATCTGGTGGAGATCGCGTTGCGGCGGAATTCCACCTGGAAATTCGATAACAAAATTCGCGGCACGGTCTGGGTGGACGACGTTGCGCTCGCGCCCGTTCCGGAGCAGGCCAAAGGCAGCGGTAGATGAAAGCGATACGAATTGGCGTCTACCTGCTCGTCGCCTTCGCCGTCGTGGCGTTTGGCGGCGTGGAGCCTTCGGGCAAGGCGATTCTGGAAATCGGCGCCGCGGTTCTGCTCGCCTGGTGGGCGATGCTGGCGGTGCGCCGGCGCGAGGCGGAAATTCATTGGAATTGGCTCTATTTGCCGCTGCTCGCGCTGGGCGCGTGCGGCATCGCGCAATACGCCTTTGGCCTTTCCGTCTATCCATATCTGACGAAATTCGACCTGTTGTTGTGGAGCGCCTATTTCCTTCTGGCGTTTCTGGCCGTCCAATCGTTTCGCACGGTGGAACAGGCGAAGCAATTCGTCTGGTTTCTCGCGACGCTGGCGTTCGCGGTTTCGCTTTTCGCCATCATCCAGCACTTCACGTTCAACGGGAAGCTGTATTGGTTCGTCAAGCTGCCGCAGGGCGACGTTCCCTTCGGGCCGTACGTGAACCATAACCATTTCGCCGGTTTTCTGGAGTTGGCGCTCCCGCCGGGGCTGGCGCTGCTGTTATTTTCGAGCGTGCCGCGGGAAAAGCGCATTTTGCTCGGTTTGTTCTCGGTGGTGTCGATCGGGGCGCTGCTGCTTTCGGCGTCGCGCGGCGGAATTTTTGGCTTCCTGTTTGGCTTCCTCGTGCTTCTGGTTTTCGCCGGGCTTTTTGCCAAACGACGCCATGCCGGAGCGATCGCCGGCATCGTGGTGGTTATGTCCCTGGCCGCGATCGTCTGGCTGGGAGCGAATCATACGATCGAGCGGTTTGAAAAGATGACCGTGGCGAGCGAATCGGGACCCGACGGCCGGCTGACGTTTTATCAGGGAGCGTTACGGATTATTCGTGCCAATCCATGGCTGGGAACCGGAGTAGGTACTTTCGAAACGATTTATCCGCGCTACGAAACGGAATACAGCGGAGACATCCTCATCAACCACGCCCACAACGACTATCTCGAGTTGCTGGCGGATACCGGCCTCGCGGGCGGATTCTCTATTTTTCTGTTTATCGTCCTTCTCTATTGGCGTGGCCTCGCCAACTTGCGCTCGTCCGGGACGCGCCTCGAACGCGCCATTACGGCCGGATCGCTGGCGGCGTGCTCAGCGCTGCTTTTGCACAGCTTTGTGGATTTCAATTTCCACATTCCGTCGAACGCGCTGCTATTCCTCCTCCTGGCATTCACGGGAACGTCCGGAATGCAAGAGCCTCAGCAAGCACGCCGGACCACCCGCGAGATCGGCGACGCCGAGAAAGCCAGCTTGAGCCGCGCTGAAGCGCGCGGCTACGCGCCGATCCCTCAGTAACCACCCTCATTCAACAGTCCCTGCCCGCCGCATATTGCTTTTCCTCTTCCTGAAGTTCCCCTCCTCATAGTTCACTCCCCCTGGTTTTCCCACAGTCCCAATCCCTCTCGGCGTGTAGGTCTGCCTTTGCTCGTGTGCGAATTCAGAGCGGCGAAGACGCAGCTGGCGTCTGTTTTCGGGCGCAATTCTCGTTCTTCCCTATCGTTCGCAAGAAGGCATCGGGAGGGTGAGAGGGACAAAAACGAAGGAAACCCAGACATATTTGTTTACCGGCTTTGGACGATTCGGGCATGCGGCCGCGGTGGGTCGTCAGATTCCGAAGCGGGCGGCGAGCGGCGCGCTTGCGGGTGACGGCAAATCGGCGGCTCTGAGATCCAATGGTCCTGGCTCGGCAGAGCAAAGCAAGCCGACGAGATTGCTTGAACGGGATGATTTCGTTGCCGACACGGGGCCAGCAGACTGAGGGGTAGCCGGTGCCACTGCCGGTCAAGGTCGAGCTTTCTCGGAACTGAAGCTCAGGCTAGATATACGTCGATCGTCTGGGTGAACGAGCGACCTCAGCCAAAGTGTTTTCCTCGTGCCGGCCGTCGTGTCGGTGGGCGAAAGCGCATGCAGGCCGACTGATGGCTCTTTAGCGGCGATGACACGCGTGAACCGTTCCGATCAACGCAAGCCGCCATGGCCAGTCGGGTGCGGCGCGTAGTAGTTCGGGAACGGCGGCACATGCGGCTTAGGCAGTGGATGCGCTTTCAGTTCCTGCAAAAGCACCTGAACCGCTTTTTCGATCTGCGGGTCCTGGCCCTCTCGCCATGCGTGGGGATCCATCTCGACCGGGATGTCCGGCGAGACGCCCTGGTTCTCAATTCCCCATTTGCCCTGTGTGGTGAAAAAAGCGAGGCTGGGAGCGGTAACCATTCCGCCATCGATCAGCGGAGGATATCCGGTAATCCCAACTTCACCGCCCCACGTTCTCTCGCCGATGAGCGGCCCGATCCCGACATGGTGGAAGAACCAGGGGATCAGGTCACCGCCGGAACCGGCATACTGGTTGATGAGCATGGCCTTCGGGCCGAAGATGGTCTCCCCTGGCTCGGCCATGACTGCGCCATTGGGGGTGTACCAGTAGTTCCAGAGTTTGCGCTGGAGGTAGTTGATGATGTAGTCGGCAGCTTGGCCGCCGCTGTTGAACCGGTCATCCAGAATAACGGCCTGTCTGTCAACCTGGGCGAAATAGTAGCGGTTGAACGAGATGAAGCCTCCGAGAGCCGTATCCGGCAGATAGACGTAGGCGATTTTTCCGTGGCTCAGCCGGTGGACGAGCCGAATGTTATGTGCGACCCAGTCGGCGTACCGCAAGGGAATTTCGTTGCCGACCGGGACGACGGTGGTTTGATGGGCGTCTGCGCCGTCGGGACTGGGCCCGACGGTTAAGACGACCTGCTTCTCAGCCGTATCGAGGAAAAAGCTGTAGATATTATCGGTTGCGTGAAGCTGGCGTCCGTTTACCGCGAGCAGGTAATCACCCACGGACACACTCACTCCCGGTTGGGTCAGCGGCGCACTCAGTCCCGGATTCCAATTTTCACCGCTGTAAATTTTGGCGAACCGGTAGCGGTCGTGGGCGATTGTATAATCCGCGCCCAACAAACCCACACTCACCTGCGGCACTTTGGGAATATCACCCCCGCCGACGAACGTGTGTCCGGTGCAAAGTTTGCCGAGCATTTCACGGAACAGGTAATTCAAATCCTGGCGGCTGACGATGCCGGGCAAATACCTCGCGTAGTGTTTCTCGGCAGCGGCGAGGTCAAGGCCATCGTAGTTGGAGGCGTAGAAGAAGTCGCGTTCAATTCTCCAGACTTCGTGATACATCTGCTTCCACTCTTGTCGCGGAGCTACCCAGACTTTGATGGAACTGGCGGGAATTAGTCCCTGGCCCGGCTTGACCGGGGAAGCGGTGGAAGCGATTCCCCAGTTCGTTCCTTGTTGATACAGGAATTTTTCACCATTGAAGGACACATGAAAATCCTGGACACCGGCTATGAGCGGGCTAACGCTGCGCGTTGCCATGTCGAACTTGAGAATCGTTGCCGGGCCCCCTTCGCCCAGCGCCGGCATGGTCGCTGGCGCCTGCGACAGGAAGATTTCGCCCGGCTTGCCCGCCTGCAGGCCCACGTAATTGCCGGGCGGAATAGGCAAAGGCAAAATGCGGTTCTGGATATCGGTGAAATCGATCTGGCCTGCGGACGAGGCGGCTGCCTGGCTGCCAGACCCTTTCTGCGACTCAGCGGTCGGCGCCGTTTCTTCGTCACTTCGCGGAGCCAGTGGAGATGGTTGGTCCTTGCGGAGGACAACGATATAGACGCTGCGGGTGACATTGTGGGTAAGGCTCGACATATCGAGAGGCATTTCCGTTGGGCCGGAATTGGTGCTGGCGGTGAAGTAGAGATACTTGCCGCTTTTGTCGAAAGCGGCGTACTCGGCGTCGCTCATGCCGTCGGTGATCTGGGCGGATTTTCCGGTTTCGAGCGAATAGACAAAGACGGCTCGCATGTGGTTCTTCAGCAGTTTCGTATAGGCGATCCAGCGACTATCCGGCGACCAGGTCGGATTCAGACCGGGTACGAAGGCGAAATACGAATCGGTAGCGATCTTGACGGGAGTGGGATGATCCAGATCCACGTACCACACGTTGAGGCGTTTGTCGGTATAGGCAATTTTCTTGCCGTCGGGCGACCATACCGGCTGGAAGAAAAAGGAAGGCGGCTCGCCAAGTGAGATTGAGCGAACAGTTCCCATTCCGTCCTGGCTTTTGATGTGAAGGGCATATTCGCCGGACCGGTCCGAGAAATAGGCGATCCACTTGCCATCAGGCGACCAGGCCGGAGACCGGTCGGCAACGCCCGGCGAGTTCGTGATATTGCGAACGTCCCCCTTCTCGGCGGGCACGGTGATGATCTCGCCATGGGCTTCAAAAACAGCGCGCACCCCGTTTGGAGAAATGCCCGAGTTGAGAACCTGTCCCGCGACGTTCTCGAAATGGGGCTGCACTTGCGGGAAATCGCCAACTATCTTTACGGGAACCTCATGCTCGCGACCGTTTCGAAGATCGTAAAGGTGGAGTGAACCGAATTGCTCGTAGACAATCGCTCCCGGCCCAGCCGAGGCAGACATCATGTCCTCGCCATGATTTTGGAGAACCTGAGTCACCTTCTTCGTGACTGTGTTGTAGACGAACAGACTGATCGGGGTCGTGCGGGCCGACAGAAAATAGATCTTGTTCCCCACCCACATGGGATTGAAGTCGCTGGCGTTCTCATGGGGAATTTTCACGATACTGGAATCGGCTAGGTTCGCGATCCAGATCTTCGGCGCGAGGCCGCCGTGATATTGCGACCAGAAGGCATGTATGAAATCGGGCATGCCGACGAAGAAAAGCTCACGCGGCAGAGGAGTGTAGGCAAGATGAGTGCCATCGGCCGAGTAGGAGCCCTGGTATCCCATCGGCAGCGGAACCAGCCGCTCGAATCCGCCCTGGAACGGAACCGTGAAAAGCTGCTCGAAACGCGGGGAGTAGCTTTGCAAGGGTGACCGGAAAAGAATGTTGCGACCGCCGGGAGTCCATCCCTCAACGCGGTCCGGCCCGGGATCATAGGTGAGTTGGCGAGGTTGCCCTCCTTCGGCCGGCATGACGTAAACATTGAAATTGCCGGCGTCGTCACCGGTGAAAGCGATCCATTTGCCATCCGGAGAAAATTTGGGATTGGTTTTCTGGCCGGGACCATTTGTCAGCTGCACGGCGACGCCGCCCTTGCGGCTCACCCTCCAGAGCTGGCTGCCGTAAGCAAAAACGATCTCCGTGGCGTTCAGCGTGGGCTGCTGCATCAGCAGCGGCTCCTGAGGCTGGGCGCTGGCGACGCCACAACCGAAAATGACAAGGATGAGTGCAAGCAGACTCTTCTTCATTGGGGGTTCCTCCGACAACTTGATAAGAATTCGCTCAGCAATCCGATGGCAAAGATGCTCACGCGCAGGCCGCCGCTCGGAAAAGGACCGCCGTGGACCGCTGAGCGGCGGGAAAGAGGACGAACCCCGTTCCCGTCACGATCCATCCGCCTTTCGCGAACCAGCCGCGCGCCGGAATTTCATTCCGAGAGCGGTGAAGCTGGCGACTGTGCCATCGGCATTGAGCGCAAACGTAAGTCTATGGTTCTCGTCCATGTGAAAGAGGAAAGTGTCGTACTGAAAGTGTTTGAGAGCGGACGTAACGGAATAATACCGGAAGGAAAGCCGGCCATTTTTCAGCGAGATGTTGGCTGTGCCGTAGACGGGGTTTTCGTAGACACCCTGGTAAGCAGATAGGCCGCGTGAAGGATGCGTGCCCGGAACCCGCTTCGATTCCCATGATTGCTCCTGCTGTTTTTCTTCCGCCGCAAACTTTGCCGAAAGCTTGTGAAAATACGCGCTCCAATCCACCTCAGGCAGGCCGAGGAGCATGTCGGCAATGTGATAGCCGAGCACCTGCCGATAGGTGATTCCCCCGGATCCCAGGTTGATTAGAACCGAATATCCCGCGTGCAGCTCAGGGATAAGCACAACGAGAGCGGAAAAGCCGTCTATATCGCCCGGATGCAGAACTAACTCGTGGCCTCGATAATCTTCGATGAACCAGCCCATCCCGTAAGACAACAGTTTGGAATCGGGGAAAAAGACGCTCTTGATTTCGCCGTTGGGCACAACGATCTGGGGCGTGTGCATCTCTTGCAGGTTTTTTTGCGAGATCAGACGTTTGCCATTGAAAACGCCATCATTGAGCTGAAAGATGATCCATTTGGCCATGTCGCGCGCACTGGAATTGATGGAGCCGGCTGGACCCTCGACATCGATGTTCATCCACGGGATGGGAACAACCTTGCCATCGGGCTTTTCGACGTAAGGTGTTGCGGAATCGGCGGCTTTTTCCGCCTGAACGACGCTCGTGACGGAGTCGGTCATGCCGAGCGGATCGAAAATGCGACGGCGAACAAATTCACCCCAGGTGCCGCCGGAGACCAGGCCAACAGCATAGCCCGCGGCTACATACATCATGTTGTTGTACTGGAAGCGAGTGCGGAAACCGGCGTTTGGCTTGACGTAAGCCAAGCGACGAACCATCTGCTCTCGGCTGAAAGGCGCTTCGAAGAGAAGATCAGGGCTCTGCTCACCGGTGCGATGGGTGAGCAGGTCGCGTATGGTAACTTCTTCGTCGGCGAGAGGATCGTAAAGGCGGAAAAACGGGATGTAATCCCGCACCTGGCCGTCCCATCGCATCTTGCCCTCGTCGGCGAGCATCGCGATTGCTGCGGCGGTGAAAGCCTTGGTACAGGACCCGATATCGAAAAGGGTGTCGGCGTCGACTGGTGCGCCCGTGCGAACGTTGCGAACGCCGAGTCCTTTCACGAAGACGGGTGATTGTCCTTGCACGATGGCAACGCTGACACCCGGCACTTTCCACTGCTTCATCGAAGCATGGATGAACTGGTCGAGAGAAGACCAGTTCCTGCGCGTCTGAGCGAAAGCGCCTTTGGCCGCGGTAAGGAACAGAACCAGGAATATAAGAAGTTGCCATTTCGCGGATTTCGTCTTCACCGATCGTTCCTAACCCTGCTTGAGATCCACATCGTTCAGGCCGGCAGCCGGCAGCTTCACAGAAAGCCGCCGCGTGGCCTAGAAAAATAGTTTCAAAGCCAATTGAATGATGCGTGGATTGACGCTGGTGCTCTGAATCTTGCCGAACGTCGCGCTCGGAAAAAACGTTGGCGCTCCGGTAACGGGGCTCGGCTCGATGATGTTGCCCCCGGTTGTAGGATTGGAGAACGAGGGGGTGTTGAAGGCGTTAAAGAATTCGGCGCGGAACTGGATGCTTCGCACTTCGCTATGTCCGAGGGGTGTGGTCTTGAGGATAGCGATGTCGAAATCCCGCTGATCGGGGCCGCGTACGATGCCGTTGCCGCTATTGCCGAAACCCTCGGCCAGGCCGTCGGCCCCAACGACGGGCGGGACGCCGATACAGGCGGTGTTGAAGTAGTCGTTCAGCTTACTCGTTACCGATCCGGGTGTCGCCAATTTGGCGTAGGTGCAGCCGGGGGCCATTTGGATGCGGTCGCCGTCGCCGAAGCCGGAAGTGGTGATGCCGAAGGCATTGAGCAGGTTGCTGTCGGTGAGGGTCATCCGCTGACCGCTTTGGAGGGTGGTCACACCGGATACCGACCAACCGCCCAGGGCGCGGCCCAGGAAAGAAAAGCGTTTGGCGGGACCGGGCAGGTTGTAGACATAACTGATGATCAAGCGCTGGGGCCGGACAAACCCATCGTACCCGTAGTTCGCACGTAGGTCGTTCTGATTGCCGATCATCGCTCCGCCGTTGGCTCCCTGGACGTATTGAGGGGCGTTCTCGAGAGCCGAAGCCCAAGTGTAGGCCACCTGGAACTGGAGGCCGTGGCTGAAGCGCTTGGTCAGGCTGGCGTTGAGGCCGTTGTACCAGGATGACCCGATCGATTCGAATATTGCCGCGCCCGGAATGCTCCATCCTTCGATCGGAACGCGTAGAGGGATATTCGCCAAAGTGTTTGACGTCTGGCCGCGGATCGGGTTGGACGGGCTGGCGGAGAGGGCTTGGTCAAAATTGCGCACCAGGTTCAGGTGCGTGCCACGAGCGCCCTGGTAGCCGATTTCGAGCATCCAGTTAGTGGCCAGTTCGGTCTGCAAGTCCATGCTGTACTGCTGGATGAGGGGAGGACGGAAGTCGGGGGAGAAGGACTGGGTGGTGAGTTGTGTTGTGGGCGAGTAGGGCGGGAAATAGGGAAGAGGTTGGGCCAGAGGGGGAAGCGCCGTCGAGATGGATGGCGGAAGAATGAATTCCCGAACGCTTCCCCAGGGCCAGGCGGCGATCAATTGCAGGTAGGGCTGGTTGGTGACGCGCGCCGCGTAGATGCCGTAGCCGCCCCGCAAGACCAGGCGATCAGTGCCGGGCAATTGCCAAGCGAATCCTAGCCGGGGTTCCCACACGTTCTGGTCGGCGTTGTTCATGGCGGTGTTGGTGCTCGCTCGCCTAACGCCGGGAGGGATTGCCCCGCCGGAGTAGTTGGAAGCGACGACGTAACCCTCAAGTGTGCCGGAAGCGGGCGGACTCGGAATGGCCAATGCGGGATCAAAGATCGAAGCGCGACCGAGCGCGTCCCCAATGTTCCCTTCCCGCTCGTAGCGAAAGCCGAGATCCAAAGTGAGGCGAGGCAGAACTTGATAGTCGTCTTCCGCGTAGAGGTTTCCGTCCCAGACTCGCCAAGCGCGATCGGCAAGGAGCGGCGCGTCGACACTGACGAGCACATTGCCCTCGAGGAAATCCGGAAAGGAGGGGAAGAGAAGAGCGCCGAAGTAGCCGAAGCCATCAAAGTTGACCTGGCTGCGACCGATTCCGCCCCCGAAATACAAGGTGTGTTTCCCGCGAAGGTAGGTTACCTGATCGCTGAAATCGTAAAAGTTCTGGGCCATGATGCCTATGCGCTGACCGTTGCCGCCGAGGTTGAACCCGCCGTCAACGACGATCGACGGGTACGGATTGTCAAAAGCGGGAGCGGGCACGCAGAGACTCGAAAGGGTAACGGAGCCCGAGCCGCCGCACCCGGCCGCATTGGCGAAACTCACATTCGGGTACGCTTGCTGTAGACCGGAAGACAAACGGTGAAAACCAATCACGGCTTGGTTCAAAAGATGACTGTTGAAGGTGTAGGTGTGAGTCAGGGAGAAGTCACGAAAACCATCCGGAACGCTCTGCGAAAAGCCGGGCAGTGTAATGGCGGGCTGCCCAAGCTGATTGGGCGGCAGGCTGCCCGCTTGGTTGCTGTTCATGAAGAAAAACTTACCGGAGAGATGGCTTTTCGAGCCCTGGTAGAGGTCGAGATCGGTGATGAATTGATCGTCGTTGTAGATGGAAGGAATGCTATAGGTGGTTGCGCCTGTCGTGGTGTTTGTGGGCGCGGGAACGAGGAATCCGCCAGGGGTCTGGGCATTGAGCACGGCCAGGGCCGTCGGTGAGATATTCGAGCCGTCGCTTGCGACCGGTATCCCGAAGATCCCTGCCTGCCCCGCAAATTCTGCGCCGAGCGCGGCCGCGGTGCGGCTGCCAGCGCTGTTGGTGAGGCCGACGGGAAGAGTGCCGGTGGTCAAGGAGTTCGGGTCGAGTCCGTCTTTTTCGCGAGTGCCCTGATAGGAGATGAAGAACAGAGCCTTCTTCTTGACAATTGGCCCGCCAAAAGTGAATCCGAACTGGTTCTGATTGAGCACGCCGCGCTTTTCGCCGCTTGCGTTGAGGAAGAAATCGTTGGCGTTGAGATCGGTGTTGCGAAGATATTCCCAGACATCGCCATGGTATTGATTGGTTCCCGACTTCGTGACGACGTCGACGTTGGCGCCGGCATTGCGACCGTAGGCGGCGTTGTACTGCCCGGTTTGTACCTTGAATTCCTGAATCGAATCTGGATTGGGAACGGGAACGCCGCCGCTCAGAT